>JBBQVM010000084.1:0-11739 GCA_038211525.1 Bacteroidia bacterium | reverse complement strand
ATAAATACTTTTTTGTTTTAATTCAGCGGCAAATAAAATCATGCATTGTTCTAGTATTCGTCGTGTGGAATTGCCATCCCAATAAGGAGGAATTTCACCTTTTTTATTTTTACCTTTTTGAATGAGTTCAATTTTATTTTTAACCACCTCCACATCAAAAGGAACTAATTCATTAGTCCCAATAGTGATGGTAGATGGTCTTTCGGTATTAGGGCGTAATGTTAAACATGGGATCTTACGAAAAGTAGATTCTTCCTGTATGCCACCACTATCAGTAATTACAAATTTGCAATCGCTGGTAAGTTTTTGAAAACTAAAATAATCAAGTGGTTCGGTGAGAATTAATTTTTTATTGGAAGTAATACGATCCTTCAAACCAAAACTTTCCAGCTTAGAGGTTGTGCGCGGATGAATAGGAAATACAAGGTGCATTGATTCAGTAATAAAGTCAATGATGTCAATAAGTTTAGTAAGTCCCTCTTTAAAGTCAACAGTTGCCGGACGGTGCATGGTCATTAGTGCATATTGTTGCTTTTTAATTCCCAGCTTAGAAAGAATATCATCTTTTTTAATTTTATCCTCAAAAGCAACAAGGGTATCAATCATGGTATTACCAACAAAATAAACTGACTCGCTATTTTTCTTTTCAGCTATCAGGTTATCGATACCACTTTGTTCGGTTACGAAAAAATAATCGGTGATTTCATCGGTAAGTAGTCTGTTAATTTCTTCCGGCATGGTGCGATCGTTACTTCGCAAACCACTTTCAATGTGAGCAATTTTAACGCCCATTTTATTCGCGGTTATAGCAGCAGCAAAAGTGGAATTCACATCACCAACTACCATCATTAAATGAGGATTATATTCTTTGACTACTTTTTCTAGTCGGAGCATTATTTCAGCCATTTGGGTATTGGCTGAGTCGGCGGGGATATTTAGAAAATAATCAGGAGTAAGCTCAAATTGGCGAAAGAATACGTCCGCCATTTTGTCGTCATAATGCTGTCCGGTGTGAACAATCTTAATGTCGAAAGGACTTCCCAGTTGTTCATTCACTTTTTTAAATTGGGTAACCTTTATAAAATTTGGACGGGTACCTACAATAATTAGAATTTTGCACATGCCGGAAACAGGGTTTTAAGTGTAAATTTATTAATTCTGAATGAAATTCAGGCGTTAACTTGTACGGAAAAAGGTCAAATATGTTATGAAACCAGCAAATTTTTTCTCAAAAAACTAGTTTTATTTCATTGCATCCTGCATCATAACTGCTTCCACAAAATACCGGATAGACCAGCTTGGTATTTCGTAGGAGCTATAATTTCCGCTGATGGGCCAGGAACCTGATATTCCGCCGTCAATTTGAGGTATTTTGGAGGCCATCTGTTTGCCTTTTACATAATCAGTAAGCAAATCGGCCTTCATTTTTAAATCGTTATTGCCTGTTATAGTAGCTAGTTTATAGGCTGTTATGGCCAATAGGCTGTTGCCGGGGAGACAGGAAAAACTGGAGGAGGACTCAAAATTTTCATCAATTTCACCAAAAAGAAAACCTGCTTTATTCACCAGGTTTAGTACCGGTACCAGACCATTTAATGCCTGATTTTTCCACTCATCATTGCCTGTTAGAATACCGGCATCTAGAATTCCTGCAATAGCATAAGCAATGGTTATAGTGTAGGCCGAGGGGGTTGAATCGAATCCGTTGCCGGCGAAGTAACCGTTTGGCTTTTGCAGACTTAAGGCAAACCGAATGTTATTTTCTCCGGCAATATGGTATTTTTTGTCTCCGGTGATTGCGGCAAGTCGAATCAAAGCTGCTGCTGTGATGGTGTTCGAGCTGAGCTGATGATAGGTAAACTGGCGCCAGCTTCCATCATTCGACTGCACCTTCAAAAGCCAGTCGGCGCTACTGATGCATGCTTCCACCAAATCGGAGCCACCGCGGGCGTTATGATAATCGAGCAGACTGTGAATAATCATTCCATTATTGAACACCCGCGGAGCCTGGTTCATGTAATCACCAAAAGAAGCCGGGAAAGTTCCATCCCTTCTTTGCGTTCTAATGACCCAGTTTACTAATTCACGGGTTAATTCCGGTACATTTATTTCCTGCTGGTAAATTTCAGGGTAAAACTGCTTTATTCTCGTTAACACGGGCACCCAGTTGGCTGTCGACATAGGATATGCCTGTGTTAACTGATGCGACATCATTGAATATTTTGCTGAAGCACCACCATCGGGCATCAAACTCGACTTAAACCATTTAAGCGCTGCGCCAATATGGTCGGCTGAGGTGGTTACCTGTTTTGTCGGTTTGTCGGAGAAGTCAAAAAACCTGTATTTAATCTGGGTAAGAATTTTTTCCAGCATGTTTTCGACAAAAAAAATTAAATAACTTTTGTTACAAGATCCTGGTAGGAATAGATTCCTGCAATGGCACCATTTTTCAATTCATAAATGCGGTCACAGTTACGAAGCGTTGTGATACGGTGTGCAATGATGAAAATAGTTTTATTTGTTTCGGATAAAGAATCTATCGACTCGGTTACTTCGTTTTCAGTAGTATTATCAAGGGCACTCGTTGCTTCATCAAAGATAAGAATTTCGGCATTGCGATAAAGTGATCTTGCAATTCCGATACGCTGACGTTGACCTCCTGAAAGATTACTCCCTTTCTCCCCAATCTGGCTGTCAATACCATCAGGCAAACTGTCTACCAACTGGTTCAGCGACGACTGTGTGATGGCCTTCTGAAGCATATCATCATTCACCTCTGCATCTCCCAAAGTGATATTGTCTTTAATGCTGCCATCAATCAAGAAAATATCCTGCTTAACGTAACCAATCAGGCTTCTCCATGAGGAGGTATGTTTTTTCTCCAACGGAATACCATCCACCATAATGTTACCCGAATTTTCCTCGTAAAAGCGTAACAAAATATTCATGATGGTTGTCTTTCCTGAACCGGAGGAACCCACAAATCCCACCTTTTCACCTTTCTTTACTACAAAATTAAGGTCATCAAAAATATGTTTGTTCGATTTAGGAAACGAAAAAGAGATATTCTGAAAAGTAATAGCATCCTTAAAAGTGATGCTCTCTTGTGGTACATCTTTCACATCGGTTTTTAACAGATTTTCATAGATGTCGAGGTTGTGAATGGAAACCTGGTTTTTATGGATGTAAACAAATGCGTTAAGAATACGATTCATAGATGGCATTAGCCGGTAAGCCGCCGCAGCAAATGCACCAACAAGAATTACCACATTGGTTTGTTCTTTGGAAAGAAATAAGGCGTAAATAAAAATGAGGATAATTCCCAGCAATGCAATTACCTCATTAGTTCGCAAAGGAATTTGACCAATCAAGGTCGCGCTTTGTTGAAGTTCCTGGTAGCTTTTGAGATGCTTCAGGTAACGGGCTTTGTATTTTTCATCTTTGCCGGCCAATTTAATGTCGATGTACCCACTAATTGCTTCAGTTAAAGTGCTTAAAGCATAAGGAAAAACATTGTCGATACCGATTCCAATGTTTGCGCCTTTTTTACGAAGTGCCCTGTAAACTAAATAGGTGGAGGGGCCCATGGTGATGAGCATAAATCCGAAAAGAAATAAATTGTAATAAGCTATGGAGCCTACAACCAGCAATACAATAAACGATTCCGACATCAACATGGTTAATGGATTAATAATCCATTGAACGTAGGTGGTAGGATTATAAAAAACATTTCGCATAATCACCGACGATTTAATGTTATTGTAATCCAGGAAATCGAGATTGTAATATTTATCAAATTGACCTCTCGTAACATGAACGGCGATATCGGCTGCTACACGTGATTGTACCCAATTCACAAAAATTCCAAAAATTGTTTTAAAGATGAAGTAAGCCAGTAGTAAAGCTATCAGGAACAAGATGAAACTCTTCTCCGACTCAAAACCAAAGTAATTGAAAACAGCCGAAAGATATTTGTTGGTATGAATAGCCGCCTGATCGGTTCCTGCACTAATCAGTGGTAGCACCGCAGCCAGTCCGACCACATCAAATAAAGCAGAAAGAAAAACAAGGACACTTAATCCTGCAATTTTCCTCTTTTGCGCAGGGCTGGTGTGTTTTTTAACACTTTTAATGGCATTAACAACACTATTACCCTTATGTTCAAAATTTTCGTCACTCATTTTTCCAACAACCTTCTATAAATCTAAGCTCAAAGAAAAGGTTATTTATAATAACCTCCACCATAACCGGCAGGGATATTTTTAATATTAACATTATTCAAAAGGAATGTAAGGTGCTTTATGTCATTTTTCTCCACGATGGTGTGAGCAATATCCACAAAATCCTTCTTAGAGAAGCCTGCCTTGAGAATATAGATGTTTAGATCGGAAAACTTCATGAGGGCCAGCGCATCGGAAAGCAATCCTACCGGAGGAGTATCAAGAATGACGTAATCATACATGGTTTGCAACTCCTTTATCAATTCTTCAACCATTGGATCTACAATCAATTCGGATGCATTTGGAGTTCTAGGGCCTGTTAGAATTACCTGAAGATTTTCAATTGGCGTTTCTTTGATGATTTCACTCAACTTTGCCTTCCCAACCAGGTAAGAGGTTACCCCAATGTCATTTTTAAGGTTGAATGCATTGGCCTGCTTAGGTTTATGAAGGTCAAAATCGACCAGTATGACTTTTTTCTTAGTCTTGGCCAGAATAGTGCCGGTGTTAATAGCGTTAAAGGTTTTTCCTTCTCCGGCAACGGATGAGGTAAACAACACAACCTTACTATGAGCCTTCGGACTAAAATAGGAGAGATTGGTTCGAACCACCCGGTAAGCTTCACTGGTAAGGGATTGCGGAAATTTATCAACCACCAGATAGTCTTCTTTAGCTTCTTTACTTTTCCCAATTACACCAATAATAGGCAAAGTAGTTAACTCTGTGAGGTCGTCCTTGGTTAGAATATAATTATAAAAAATACTTTTCAGGAAAATAATAAGAAACGCCAGTACCATTCCTATCGCCACCCCTGATAAAATCACTTTTTCTTTAATTGGCTTCTCGAGCCCGGTTGTAATTGCAGGTTCAAGAATCACCTTGTCGGCTACAATACCTGCCTTTTCAATCACGGTTTGAGCTCTGGTTTCTAACAGAAACAGGTATATTTTCTCATTGATTTCAACTTTTCTGTTAATGTTCACCAACCCTCGCATAGTGGAAGGCATTTGATTCATAGCGCCTTGGAATTGGCCTAACTGTGCCGAAAGGGAGTTTATTTTCACCACCAAATTTCTGCGCATGCTCATTACACTAGAAATAAGATTCTGACGAGCGTTGGAAATCAGCGTTTCTACTTCTTTAACAACCGGTGAGTTTGGGGTATTACTGAATAACAAGTTCGTTTTACGCTGCTGCAATGCATATAATTCAGCGAAAGCGCTGCCCTGAGAGGGATCCGGCGAGTCACCCATCATTGAAGGGGAGAAGCTGGAGGCATCGGAACCGGAAGTGAGCTGTTCGTATAAATAATCTACCGAACGCAGTTGCATGGTCAATCGCGCCTGCTCATTTTCAAAACCTACTTTTTGCTGAAGGTAAACACCCTGTTCATTTTCAGGATTCATGGTAGTTTTCTGACGCTGGAACTGTTCCAGGTTCGACTCAACACCATTTAAAACATCTTCAATATCTTTCAATTGGCTATCAATAAAAGATAGCGTATTTTCATTAATCTCTTTTTGAACAGAAACGGAGTTGGCGATGTATGTTTCAGTCAGTGTTTTTACAAAATTCACAGCCTTTTCCGGAACTTGATCCTCAATAAATACATTAATTACCGTCGCCTCTGCATCAACAGAAAGTTGCAACCCTTTCTGGTAATTTTTTATCATGGCGTTCCTCTCATTGAACCTGAAAAGATATTTGGTTTCATTAATACCTTCAACAGATTTTTTATTGATAATGGAACTGTCGCTGGTGATAATCATAGAGAATTTATCATTTACAACCGGTTCACCGAACTTATGAATCTCACTAAATTTTTTACCTTTGTAATCTATGCTCAGACGATATTTTTCAGCACTCACAACAGTCAGGTAAAAGGGCACTCCATAGTAACTCCAATCTATCACCTTTCCGTCAACCAAAAATGGTCTTCCCTGATAGATTTCACCGGTTTTTAAACGGCCTTCAATAAAATATGAAACATCCAGGTTGAGTTTATTTACTACTTCATTAATCAGGCTGGAAGAGGAAAGCACTTCAATTTCGTTGGCAATTTCATCTTTTGAAGGTCCTGTTGCCGATAAGGAAGCACTAAGTGCATCTTTGATAGCATTTTTCTGAGGTTTAATAAGAATTTTCGCACTGGCACCATAATAGTTGGTGGCTTTGTACAAATAAGATACAGAACCGCCAATTCCAAGTGCAAGAAAAAGTATAAACCAATACCAGTTTTTAAATATCAGGGATATCGATTTTTTGATGTCCTTTTGATCAATAATGGAAGTACTTGAAGCAGGTTTGCTCATGAATTATAATGATTTAACAGAAGTAGAAATGTTTATACTGTTTTTAGAAAATAAAGTTATGATGATAAGTCATAATTTATGGATGAAGGCATCGATATTTTTTTACTTAGTTTTGCACAAAATTAACAATTTCCTGCTTAGTTGATTTTTGGACGTCATGATTATTGTCCAAAGAGCAGAAAACCGACAGAAAACCGCAACTTATTTCCTGTTATGAACGTTAACGGGGAATAATTATTGAACCAAATTGTAGAAATACCAATTTAAAAAGATGAAAACAGCATTAGTTACAGGAATTACAGGTCAGGATGGCGCTTATTTGGCGGAGCTGTTGCTTGAAAAAGGGTATATGGTGCACGGTATAAAGCGCAGAAGTTCCCTTTTTAACACGCAACGGGTAGATCACCTGTACCTGGATCAGCACGAAAAGAATGTTCGGTTTAAGATGCATTATGGCGATTTAACCGATTCGGCGAATATTATTAGAATTATTCAGGAAGTCCAGCCCGACGAAATTTATAACCTCGGAGCTATGTCGCACGTGAAAGTGAGCTTTGAAACTCCCGAATACACTGCCAATGCCGATGGTATTGGTGCGTTGAGGATTCTAGAAGCCGTTCGTTTGTTGGGCATGACGCAAAAAACACGCATCTACCAAGCATCAACTTCCGAATTATATGGATTGGTGCAGGAGATACCTCAACGTGAAACTACTCCATTTTATCCCCGTTCGCCTTATGCCGTTGCTAAGCTTTATGCTTATTGGATCATGATCAATTATCGTGAATCGTATAACATGTTCGCAGTAAACGGAATTTTGTTTAATCATGAATCGCCACTACGAGGAGAAACATTTGTGACCCGTAAAGTTACCAGAGCCGTTGCGCGTATCGCACTTGGTTTACAGGATTGCGTTTACATGGGAAATATTGATGCCAAACGCGACTGGGGACATGCGAAAGATTATGTAGAAGCCATGTGGAAAATGTTACAGGTAGATACTCCTGAAGATTTTGTAGTGGCTACAGGTGTTACTACAACAGTTAGGGAATTTATTTCTAAAGCTTTCGCAGAAATAGGAGTGGAGTTGGAGTACCAAGGTGCGGAAGAAAAAGAAATTGCCATTGTAAAAAATTCTACCAACCCATTATACCCGGTTGCTAAAGGGAAAGTTGTGATGCAAATTGATCCTAATTATTACCGCCCTGCCGAAGTGGAATTATTGATTGGCGATCCTACTAAAGCAAAAGAAAAATTAGGTTGGGTACCCAAACACGATTTGAATGCTATTGTGAAGGAAATGGTGGAAAATGATCTTAAAATATTTACCCGCGATAAATACCTTCAGCAAGGTGGTCATGAAATTATTAATTATTTTGAAGGTTAAAAGCATTACTTAAAAGTGAATAAAAATTCAAAAATATTTGTAGCCGGTCACCGCGGAATGGTGGGCTCTGCTATTATTAGAAAACTGGAGACACAAGGCTTCATTAATATTGTAGTAAGAACTTCGAAGGAACTCGATTTAAGAAATCAACAACAGGTGATTGATTTTTTTGGTGCTGAAAAACCGGAGTATGTTTTTCTTGCTGCAGCTAAAGTAGGTGGCATCGTTGCAAATAATACCTACCGTGCCGATTTTCTCTATGAAAATCTGATGATTCAGTCCAATGTAATTAATCAGGCGTACCAAAATGGAGTAAAAAAATTATTGTTCTTAGGCTCGTCTTGCATTTATCCTAAAATGTGTCCCCAGCCTATTAAAGAGGAATACCTTTTAACAGGATTGCTTGAGCAAACCAATGAACCTTATGCCATCGCAAAAATTTCAGGTTTGAAAATGTGTGAAGCCTATCGTTCACAATATGGAGCAGATTTTATATCGGTAATGCCAACCAATTTGTACGGCCCTAACGACAATTACGATTTAAAAAATTCACACGTGCTTCCTGCACTTATCCGAAAGTTTTATGAAGCTATTCGTGATGGGAAACAGGAGGTGGAAATATGGGGAAGTGGTAAGCCGATGCGGGAGTTCCTGCACGTAGATGATTTGGCAGATGCCTGTTATTTTATAATGCAAAATTATAGTGAGGCCGGATTTTTAAATATCGGAACCGGAGTTGATCTGAGCATTGGTGACTTGGCTCAACTGGTGAAAAAAGTAAGTGGGTTTAATGGTGAATTAAAATTCGATGCATCCAAGCCGGATGGAACACCCCGAAAATTGCTTGATGTTTCAGCCCTTCATTCCCTGGGATGGAAACACCGTATTTCGCTGGAAGAAGGAGTTAAAATGATTTGGGATGAGGTGAAAAATAATGCAGTTTTTGCCTGAGTAAATTCACGTTTTTTGATCCGAAAATTTCTGTAACTTAGTGCCTCTACTTTGGCACTATGTTTCCTCCTTATTTAATTCCTCAAAATTCTGAAGAGAGCCGCCGACTGATTCCACATTTTATTGATTTTGTGGGTCATGGTGTGCTTCTTAACAGTAATGGAATCGCAGCTCCAATAACAGGATTGAACTTCGATTTTATTGCAGGAATTGGAAAAGTGGATGAATTAACTGCTGAGGTTCATGGATTAGATAAATTAAACCGGTTTATTCAACAGCATCGGGAAAATAAAAACTGGATTTTCGGTTATATCAGCTACGACGTTAAAAACGAAATTGAAAATATTCATTCGGTAAATCCGGATGAAATCGGATTTCCTGTAATACATTTTTTTATTCCCCAGTTTGTTCTACGTTCCACTAATGGAATTTCAACAATATTCTCTATCCATTCCGATCCTGCAAAAGCATGGAACGATTTTTTAATCCAATTAAATAGTAACGAGGTTCAACCTGAAATCAAATTTTCACATGTTCCCAACCGTGATAACTATATTTATTCGGTAAAAAAAATTCTGGATTTAATTCACAACGGCGATATTTATGAATTAAATTTCTGTCAGCAACTTCTGGCCACAGCCCAAAATTTTCAACCTGCAACTACTTTCATATCGTTAACTGAATTCGCTCCGGGTCCCTTTTCCTGTTATGTTAATACAAATAATAAATTTCTAATTTCTGCAAGTCCGGAGAGATTTATTATGAAAATGGAGAATCGAATTTTTTCACAACCTATTAAAGGTACTGCACGAAGAGATAGCAATGAAGTAAACGATATAAAAATTAAGAAACAACTTGGGGAGAGTGAAAAGGAGCGTGCAGAGAATATAATGATTGTTGATTTGGTTCGGAACGATCTTTCTAAAGTTGCCGAAAAAGGAAGTGTGAAGGTAGATGAATTGTGTGGAGTGTATTCGTTTCCTAGAGTGCATCAGATGATATCAACCGTTAGTTGTGATCTCAAATCGGGAACCAATTTTTCTGCAATCATAAGAGCACTTTTTCCAATGGGTTCCATGACAGGAGCTCCGAAAGTAAGTGCAATGAATATTATTGATGAAATGGAGGATTTTAAACGCGGATTATTTTCCGGAACCGTAGGTTATATAGATCCTGAAGGAAATTTCGATTTTAATGTGGTGATTAGATGTATTCTTTATAATGCTGTTTCTAATTTGCTTGCCATCCCTGCCGGTGGTGCCATCACTTCCAAAAGCATTCCGGCCGATGAATTTGAAGAAATGTTGCTTAAATTGAAGCCACAATTGCAGGTGCTGGGTTTTGATGTGGATGAACTAGTGATTTCAAAAACTCTTAAAACAGATGCTTGAAAAATTCCTCGCATTCATTGATAAAAATAAACTTCCCGCAAAGGATAAACGTATATTGCTGGCCGTTAGTGGTGGTGTAGACTCTGCTGTGATGACTCATTTATTTTCTTTGGCAGGATATCATTGTATTGTTGCGCACTGCAATTTTCAACTGCGTGGAGCCGATTCAGATGAGGATGAAGTTGCAGCTAAAAAGTTGGCCGTAAAAGCAGGATTCGAGTTTGTCTCGAAGAATTTTGAAACGGAAAACTATGCGAATTTACATACACTTTCTATTCAGGAGGCGGCACGTAATCTCAGGTATTCTTGGTTTCATACCTTGTGTGAGGAGAATGGATTAGAAGCTATTGCCACTGCTCATCACAGTAACGATGTAGCGGAAACGATGTTGTTAAACCTTGTTCGTGGTGCCGGATTGGCTGGAATGCACGGAATTCCGGTTGAGAATGGCAAGGTGATTCGGCCGTTATTATTTTTATCCCGCAAGGAGATTGAAGAATATGCCCAATCTGAAAAATTGACTTGGCGCGAAGACGCTTCCAATCTGAAAAATGAGTACTCCAGAAATAAAATCAGGAACCTGGTAATTCCTTTACTCACTGAAATTAATCCACAGGTTATTAAAAATTTTAATCGACATGCTGAGCATGTTAAAAATTATGAACTACTCACAGCCGAATACATAAGAGATATTACTGAAAAGTTAGTAATAGCTAAGTATGATGGGATGTTCAAACTCATTTATAAGAAGAATCTATTATCCTACCCCGCTCCTGAATATTTGCTTTTTCTTATTCTAAGCAAATATGGTTTTAATGAAACCATATGTCGTGAAATAATCACGAATGAAAGAACCGGATCCGAATTTATGTCAGCCGATTATAAGTTGATAGTGGATAGAGAGGAACTGGTACTTTTTAGAGAAACCGATATAAATGACAACAAAGAATACACACTGGATGAATTACATAATAAAATCAAGCTCAAACCTGGAACTATTGCAACAGAGCGCGTGCAAATTTCCGACTTCAATAATAAAAACGAACCTGCAGATTTCAGAAAAAAAGGTATCTTGTATCTAGACAGTGCAACAGTAACCTTCCCGTTTCTGGTGAAACGTTGGAGGGAGGGCGATTCATTTCTTCCTTATGGGATGAAAGGTCGAAAACTGATTTCTGATTTTTTAACCGACGAAAAAATGTCGGGTTCTGAGAAAAAAATAGTATATTTACTTTTCAAAGATAATGAGGTGTTATGGGTTGTTGGCTCTCGTGCATCAGCAAACCACAACATCTCAACTGCTACCAAAGAAGCCATAAAGTTTACATTCCAAAAATAAAAGTTGAATGGATGCAACAAACGATAAAAAGGTGTTCGATGAGCGTCAATTCATAGGTACTAATAAGAGTACCCTGAGTTTACGGATTTTTCTGGCACTATTTTGCTTTGTGGCGTGGCATTATACTGATGTACCTGAA
>JBBQVM010000083.1:0-11790 GCA_038211525.1 Bacteroidia bacterium | reverse complement strand
TTGAATTTTATTGGTAGGGGTAATTCAAAATAGGGTACGGATGGGTGCGATTGTGTTTGGTTTACTTCCAGGTAGATGGTATTATTTAATTGTGACCAGTTAAGGTGATAGGTAGGAAAACCTTCTCCTGTAAACCAATCGTTGAAATACCAAGCAAGATTTTGTCCGCTTGATACTTCCAAATGAGAAATTAAATCACTGGTTCTTGCAAATTCATAAGCACATGTTACATCACTCAAATAATTATTAATGCCTGCATAAAATGCTGAATCTCCAATCACCCATCGTAGTTGATGCAAAATCATTGCACCTTTAACATAGGTTAATCGACCGTCGAATAGTCGATTGATATCGGTTGTATCGGTACAAAAAACAGAGCCATCTGATTGAGAGGTGATGTAATCAATTTCATTTTGTTTAAAAATAGGCCAGTAGAAAGGGGCGAGATGTTCAAAGCATAATCCTGAGAGATAAGTTGCAAATCCCTCATTTAACCAAATATCTTCCCAACTACCACAAGTAACCTTATCACCAAACCAATGATGAGCCAATTCATGTGCCAGCAAGTCAAAACTAAATCCAGTCACAAAAGTCATTGTTTGATGTTCCATTCCACCACCCCAACCAAATTGTGCATGACCATATTTTTCATTTTGAAAAGGATATTCACCAAACAATGTATCATACAATTGTATCATGGAAACGATGGCTCCTGTTTGCAGGGAAGCGGCAGCCGAATCCTCAGGATAAATATAATTAACTACCTCAAGAGTATCTCCTGCATATGGTACAAAGTGAGAATATTTACTGTAATTGGTTACTGCCAAACAAATAAGATAAGTAGCAATTGGGTAGCGATGTTTCCAATAGTGAATCGTAGCATTTCCATTCGGAATTTCACCTACCAGCACTCCGTTACTCGCTGCGGTGTAGATAGATGGCGCCCTAATGGCAATATCAATGGAATCGGCTTTGTCAGTCAACCCGTTTTTACAAGGCCACCAATCGCTGGAGCCATAAGGTTCAGAAAGGGTCCAAATTACAGGCGTTCCATTGTGCGTATCCTGAATGAAAGACCCGAATCCGGTAACAGGAGGAACACCATGGTAATAAATCGAAATTGAATCCACAGCGCCTAATGGAATTGTAGCAGGAAAGGGAATAGAAACTACCTCACTGTTGTGCGTATATGAAATAGGCGAATTATGATAAATTACTGAATCAACCATCAGCGCCACAGATAAATCAAATTCGATTGAATTGAATCCGTTTTGTACCGGGACAAATAAAGTTGTTACACTACCTGAAATAAAATTAACAGCAGGATCCACATCCCAAAAACAATTGTAGTACTTAACATCGTAGGAGGATGTTGTAGATTGAATATGCGGAACCATTTTGCCGGCATGAGCATCTCTTTCTCCCTTCACAATAGTTAAAAAATCATCTTGTGAAAATTTTGCTTGCCCGAATGCCAGTATTGGAAATAATAATAACAGTGTAAATAAATTATTTTTCATTTTAATGATTTTTATTTTTGCAATTTTCCGATTATTAATCTAGACAATTAAATACTTTTATTGTTTGAACTATTTTCTATACACCGCAACAAATTTTACCGATGCAGGGTCGGAGCCTCTAGACAAAGAAAGAGTGTCATTGGAAATTTTATATTCATCCACAATAGTTAATACTCTTAAAAATTCAGGTTCTATTTCCATGTTGGTGCACTCCATTTTAGTTGAGGCAATTTGAGAAAATGTAATTTGTTTGTCTCCTTCAAGTACATAGCTTCCGCTGAAAGAATTGCAACCTCCACTTCCGGTCAAACGGTTGCCTTCAGCTTTTAGCATCAAATTTGGCTCATTACGACTTTTATCTTCAGGGCCTAATTCTCTGCCGTGAAGAATCACCATTTTCCAATATTTTTCTTCAACAGCAGGTTTGCCTTTCTGCAAGACATACTTATCGGCCAGCTCACCGGCAATCTTATTACCTTCCATATCTAATTGAATGAGTGAATTGATGTTGACTAAATATTGATTGGGAATGCCTTCATCCTTTAGTCCACCAAGAATAACCGTTGACCCATCCTTACTGAAAGAAAATTTGTTGGTGTATGCATGTGTTCCATCCCTTTTGCCCAAATATCTAATTATCAAATCAAACGTTTTATTTTTGTTTAACGAAAGTTCGGTTTGAATTCCTTCACAGTCTGCACAAGGAACAATACCTCTGTAAGTTCCTATCCATTCAGATCCGGCTTCGCCACCAGGCAACAACATTAATAAATATTGATTTGGCTCAGATGAAATTTTATTCCATCCCGCAAAGGCGATAACTATGGCCATAAGAGCAACCAGAATTGTTCTGTTACGCATAATCATAAATTTGAATTGGGTTACTTAACTTGTTGCCATAAAGGTAGCTATTTTCGTGGAAAAGTAAATGAATCCAAAAATCATTTAGATTGGTGATCCGTCAAGTCATAAAATAACAAAAAAAGATCAAAATAAATTGAAGGTATTGATATACAGCTTCTTCATGTACACTCCCGAGAACAGTTAACTAGTAGTAGCAACACTAATAGTCTACTTTAAAGTCTTAATGATTTATGGTAATACGTATCACTCGATTGGCGTTATCTCTCAATTTCAACAGGTAAATTCCATCCGTAAAGGCCCTAATATTAATTATTGGCTCATTTTGTTTAATGAAGCCCGAAAGTAATTGCTGACCCATCAAATTCACTATTGAATATTCTTGATCATCAGTCAACCCGGAAATTGTTAATTTGTCTTTTGCAGGATTGGGATAAACAGAAACTATATTTTGAGGTATGAAATTTTCATTAATTCCTAACCAATGATACAGCACCATAGTAATTGGGATATAGCAGGTAGCAGTTGAATCACCGGGGATATCGGAATCGTAGTAATGAAAATAGCCATTTACAATTTGATTATTTGGAAAGGTCGTGTTTTTGAAATGAATATTAAAAGTAAAATGTTGCATTGAATAAATTGGATATTGCATAAAGGATAAAACCATCACATCCGATGAAGTAATGTAAGTTGTATCAGAAATGATTAAATGCAAAAATGGATACACGGTGATATTGGTGTCCAAGTACATTAAATTTCCTTCAACAATCGTATCCAGCTGATCATTGAGGTTGAATACAGTGTTGTCGAGCGACAGATTGTTACAATCAACAACCAAGGATTGTGCTATGGTTGTATTGGTGGACAAACCTCCAACGATCATAAATAGAACTAGTATTTTTTTCATAGAGTCATATTTTGTGGTAAATCTAATCAATTCCTGTTAAAATGCGTATTCTAAATTTCATTCATTGTTAATTTTTCAAATTATGTTCCTTTAAATGCTGACCTTGGTAAGTCAGCTTACTTTCCTTTCTTTTATTTCTCCATTTACTAAAATAGGTGCCTAACTTTCTAGAAATCATATTTCAAATACATTTGATGATTGGGGTTTGAATGAGTTGCTGAGATTTTAAAATCATAACTGCCAACAATTTCAAATTTGTTCTTTTGGTAAAAACGAATTGCTCTTTCGTTTTCCGTCCAGACAAATAGCCACATACCTGCCTGGTTATTCTCTTTAGAAAATTTAACAATAAATTCAAATAATTTCAGTCCGAGTTTTTGATTATAGTATTTTTCAAGAATATAAATACGGTCTAGTTTAGTAATATTTTGTGTTCGTATCTTTTCACTGGCCGCATTTAAAACTATTTTTGAAAACCCAACAGGTATCTCATTAAAATATATTAAATGATAAATATTATTTTTATCAGCTAACTCCGAATTAAAAACATCGAAGGAATATTTTTCATTTACATAAGAATCAATTTCCGACTTTAAGGCACTTCTGCCATGTGATTCTACGAAAGTTTGACGAGCTAATTCTACCAGAACTTTACTGTCTTTTAGGTCAGCCTTATTAATGGTGATCATTAGTCGGCATTAGGAAATAAATCGTTTTTCCTTTTTTGCATTTCCTCAGCAATTACTTTTGAACTTCCACCTTGTTGTTTGAGTTTTTCGATAATATTAACATAACTTTTTTCATCTCTATCCTGGCTCAATTTAAAAACATGATCCATTTCAAGTACTTCAATTTCAAAGGCCACAATAGCATGCATGACTTTTTGTTTGAATTCATCAGGAAGATTATCGAAAGCTGTAGTTGATTTTTCATTATATTCTTCAAAATGCAGAGATGTTTTACGCAATATATCTGCAAGAGCTCGTTCATCTAAAAAACGAATAATTCCCTTTACATGCACCGACATATAATTCCATGTCGATGCAATATGAGGGTTACTGTACCAAGTTCCACTCACATAGGTGTGATCACCGGAAAACACAACTAACACATTAGGGTTGTTAAGAAAAGCTTTGTGATGATCCGTATTTCTCATGATGTGCCCCCGCAACATATTTCTGTCTCCTTCAGATTCAATAAACACAGGAATTTGTGTAGCAATAGGATGATTATTTGCATCACATCCAGATAAAAAAGCAAATGGATGTTCATCAATAAATTGCCTAATAACTTTTTCGTCCTTTTCTGTATAGTAGGGAAGTTTGTACATAACGATGATTATATTGTTTGTTGGTGATTAATATTGGTTGGATTCTTTTTAACTATCAATATTCATTACTTTCAATTTTGCCTTACCAGTAGTTTTGTTATTCTTTACTATCTCATAAATATAGAGCTCTGATGAAAGAAACCAGTGTTTAAGGTAGTTGTATGAGTAAATTCCAAATTAATTATAGTCCTACCTTCGATATCATAAATAACAATAAGAAGTTTCTAAATTATTCATTACTACTTTTCTTTAAATGAATTGCAACATCAGGTATCCCTTTAAGAATGCTTTTAAGTTCTTGCCATTCCGTTGTTGTGAGCTGCTTTTTTGAAATGATGATTGCCGATAAAGTGTTTTGGTAAATAAGTAAATAATTTTTCTCTTCTTTAATCTTAAAAATATTTTTCCAGATAAGTTCTGTATAAAATGAATCTCCACGAATTTTCATTTCATTCCTGGTTATTTCTATGTTCAAATGTTCGGCCAGGAAATTACTGGATATATAATTTCTCTTGATTAACCCATAGATGACTAAAGGCTGAACAATCAGAATTAAGGATAGTGTTATATATTGATAAATTTCCGGTTTAGGGACAGAAAGAAAGTGGAAGTAAAATCCCAATATCCATAGCAACATAGCGAAAGCGACACCAAGAATAATTTTGAGAATTCCCCTTTTGTATATTAAGGTGAATAGCAACTTGCAATACTCTTTAAACGAAATTTTAGTTTTAATTATCATTTAAAAAATCAGTTGATTAGTGGTTATTATTCTCTTCCCGGAAGATGGATCAATTATACTACTTAAAATCAGGGGGCAAAAATACGTCTTTCAGCATCAAATTGTTCAATTATTCGAATTTTTCTGAAGTCTTTAGCCTAACCTGCTAAAAATGCCCCCTCTGCGCCTCAGCGCCTCTGCGTTCATTCCTTTGTTCTTCGAAGCATCAGTTATCCACAAAATTACAAGAAAGGCGAACTTATTTCTCCCATTCCCATTTTAACAACGAATAACAAACAGAATCTTCATTTTTCCCGTTCACCACATAATCTTCTCTCATTGTTCCTTCTTTGGTAAAACCAAAATGTAACAATAGTTTAATAGATGGAATATTCCAATCGGCAACCAATGCCTGAATGCGGTGTAGATTCAATTCAGTAAATCCAAAATTTAACACCTCTTGCAATGCCTCCGTCATATAGCCTTTTTGTTTATCTGAATCATTAAATAAATTATAAAATAATTCAGCTCTGCTGTGTGATTTATTCCAGGTATGAAAACCGCATTCACCAATGGGTAAGTTAGTTTGTTTATTAATAAGCAAAAAGAAAAATAATGAAAGCCGATGTGTCTCCATTCCTTTGTCGTTCATTTCCTTAAAATGATTGAATCCGGTTTCATCAAAACCAAAGAATTGCAAAATTTCTTCTTTAGACTTCGTCCTAAATAATTCATGAATTAAAGCAGGGGTAATGATTTTTAAAATTAATCTTGAGGTAGTCACCTTTGCTGAGGATGTGTTATATTGGGTCATAAGCTTTGGGTCGTTTCCGGATGTGAAAATACCATTTCCCCTTTTAAAAAACTTACAAAGTTGATAATTAATGTAAAAAGTCTCCTGTGTTGTACCTATTTTGAATAAGCGTTAATAATTTTAAGATGGAGTTGAACTTACCACATTCTCAAGTATTTTGAACGATTAGAAAATAAATAGGCATCCCAATAGTAATATTTACTGGGAAGGTTACGGCAAGTGCCATGGGTAAAAAAAGTCCGGCATTCGCTTGTGGTACGGAAATTTTCATAGTAGCAGGAACAGCGATATAAGAAGCGCTGGCAGCTAAAATTGCAAACATAAATCGGCTGGTTATGTCCTGTGTTACAAACGAACTTAGTAAAGCGATAATACTTCCGTTAATTAAAGGTATCATGATTGCAAATATCATAGGAAACCATCCGAATGAAAAGAACGCCTTTAGCTTTTTGCCGCTGGCAATTCCCATGTCCAATAAAAAAATAGCCAAAAACCCTTTAAAAAGGTCATTAGTAAAAGGTTTAATCCCTTCGGCTTGTTTGTCATTAGCTAAATAGCCTATAATTAAACTTCCCAAAATTAGCAATACACTACCATTGGTTAAAGAGTGTTTAATGGCTGTTAGTTTATCAATTTTTTCACTTTCTACCTTATTAAAAATTGATATCAATACAAGCCCCATAATTATTGCGGGAGATTCCATTAAAGCCATAATTGCGACCATGTGTCCATGAAGGTTCAATTGTTGAGCTTCTAAATAGGAAACGGCTGTCACAAATGTTACCGCGCTTACCGAACCATAAGCTGCTGCAATTGCTCCGGCGTCATAAACATTTAGCTTTCTTTTCAGAATAAAGAAAGTATAAAGAGGAATGATTAATGAAATAGTCATCCCAAATAACATTGACCATCCAATTTCGCTCGTAAATACTTCGTGTGAGAGTTCCTGACCACCTTTAAATCCAATGGCAAATAATAGATAAATGGAAATAAATTTAGAAGAATTCGGAGGGATTTCCAAATCACTTTTTAAATAAACTGCCACAATGCCCAGTACAAAAAATAATAATGCCGGATTTGTTAAATTCTCGATGAGTAGGCTAAAATTCATAAAATCATTTTTGAAATTTGTAATCTCATTTCTTAAAATATATTTCTACTTTTTATAGTACAAAAATCTTCTTTATGGATTCAAAGAATCAAGCCGTGAGAAGGAATCAGAGCAGCTTTGACAAATACCCTCAGTTCCTTCTCTGACTCTATTTTTGTCGCATTAAATTGGTGGTAATTACTAAATTTCTCCCTCTAAACATTTTTAACGGGGTTGACAATCCTTATTACTATTTCAGATTTTATCTCCAGCTTTTCGCCTTTCTCTTCAGCGGATACTATCATTTTCAAAATTTCTTCCATACTTTTCTTAAGTTCGGGAATTCTTTTTGCAGCAATTTTATCATCTTCAGCAAAACGTTCTTGCGAACTGAAATTTTTCATTTCATGAAATTGTATTTTACCGGAGAATACGTTATACAACAATTCACGACCTTCATGGGTAGAAAAATCGCCATCGATTAATGTAAATGTGTGTTGATTTTCCATTGTATTTATATAAATGATGATAGGTTGCTTGCACAAATTATTGTCCTTGGCCCAGTGAATAGGCTGCTTTGCCATCAAATTCATAAAGATTTTCTGTTTTAATGGTATCAATATTTTTGTTTAGCGCAGTATTCAAAAGCGTTACTATGGTGGCTTTATTTACTTCACCGCCCACCTCCGGCTTAAATCTACATCTCCAATGGTCTGTACAAAATGTTTCCTTAAAGCCATCGGGCCATACTTTGATCCCTCTGTTAGTTATCATCGTTAATTTTACAGCATCATTTTCCATCTTCTTTAATATCTGCGCCAATTCGTTGGGATTAGTTCCGCTCCAATGAACAAATACATCCACACCAACCAGTTGTTTATTTGCAGCAGGTTTACGATTGTATTTTGGCAAATTCAATGCAGCATTATTAGCAAACACCACCTGTTTCAGGATTGTTGGTTTTTGACCAAGATTTGCAATAACCGCTGCTGCAAATTCTTTTGTTCCAACTTTACGTTTACTTATTCCCTCTTTAAAAATGTCGTAAGTGTGAATACCATCTTCAATCGTTTTTAACCAGGCATTTTGCACTTTTTCGGCAACTGCTGTTTGACCAATATGATTCAACATCATAACCGCACCTTGCAACAGTCCGGACGGGTTAGCAACATTCTGTCCCGCTCTTCGTGGCGCAGAACCGTGAATAGCTTCAAACATGGCATACTCTTCACCAATATTAGCCGAACCTGCCAAGCCAACCGACCCCGTAATTTGAGCAGCAATATCCGAAAGCACATCACCGTACAAATTAGGCATCACAATTACATCAAATGCTTCGGGAGTATCGGCCATTTTAGCTGCGCCAATATCAATGATCCAATGTTCGTTTTCTATTTCAGGATATTCTTTTGCTATTTCGTCAAATACCTGATGAAACAACCCATCTGTTTGTTTCATGATATTGTCCTTAGTAAAGCAGGTTACCTTTTTTCTGTTCTGCTGTTTAGCATATTCAAAAGCATAACGAACAATTTTTTCGCAACCGGGGCGACTAATTAACTTCAAGCATTGAACCACTTCATCTGTTTGTTGATGTTCGATGCCGGCATACAAATCCTCTTCATTTTCCCTCACAATCACAATATCCATGACAGGATGTTTGGTGCTCACAAAGGGGTGCAAACTCATACACGGACGAACGTTGGAATAAAGACCAAGAAACTTCCGTGTGGTTACATTCAAACTTTTATATCCACCGCCTTGTGGTGTTGTGATGGGGGCTTTCAAAAAGATTTTATTTCTTCTAATCGTTTCCCACGATGCTGCAGCAATGCCCGAAGTATTTCCTGCCAGATAGACTTTTTCTCCAACTTCAATTTCTTCAATGTCAATTTTAGCACCTGCTGCTAAAATAATTTCCAAGGTAGCATCCATGATTTCAGGCCCAATGCCATCGCCTTTTGCAATTGTTATTTTTGTCATTTGGATATGTTTTTATATTTGATGGTGCAAAATTGGGTATTGCGATTCATATATTTTTATTTATCTTTGTAATACTATCCATAAACATATTTTATGAATTACACACTAAATCAGCTCCAGATATTCTTAAAAATTGTGCAAACGCAAAGCGTAACCAAGGCTTCGGAAGAGCTGCACCTAACCCAACCGGCTGTTTCGATACAGCTCAAAAATTTTCAAAATCAATTTGAGCTTCCGCTCACAGAAGTAGTAGGTCGAAAGATTTACATCACCGATTTTGGCCGTGAGATAGCCGAAGCAGCCGAAAATATCATTAACCAGGTGTATGCTATTAATTACAAAACAATGGCGTATAAAGGTCAATTGACCGGCAGGTTGAAAATTTCAGTAGTATCAACAGGTAAATATGTAATGCCGTTTTTTCTTGCCGATTTTATGAAAGAACATAAAGGTATAGAATTGCTGATGGATGTAACCAATAAAAATAAAGTAATAGAGAGTTTAGAAAATAATGAGGTTGATTTTGCCCTTGTATCTATTCTACCAACTACACTTAATATTGAGAAACTGGATTTACTTCAAAATAAATTATACTTAGTTGGTAACACTAGTTCAGAATTTAAGAAAGGTCTTAAAACCAAAGAAATATTTGAAACCCTCCCGCTGATATTCAGAGAAAAGGGGTCGGGAACCCGGCAAACTATGGAGAGTTTTTTTGAAAAAAACAATATCTCGGTTTTAAAAAAAATGGAGCTTTACTCTAATGAAGCGGTGAAACAGGCGGTATTAGCCGGATTGGGTTATTCGATTATGCCACTAATTGGAATTAGAAATGAATTGCAGACTAAAGAATTACAAATTATCCCTGTTAAAGGTCTTCCAATCAAAACAACCTGGAGGTTAGTTTGGCTAAAAGGGAAAAAACACACTCCGGTGTCAGCAGCTTTTTTATCCTATTTAAAAAAGGAAATGAAAAACATTGTTCATGATAAATTTACCTGGTATGAACAATATTAGAACAATTGCAAAGTGGTTTCTATAAAACGAATACGCTATTTAAGACGGGCAAGTAATAATAGAAAGCATTTTATGGTACTTTTAGCTCATATTGGATAGAATTGTAACAAATCACTAGTAGTTTTTATACATTTACCCTATCACTAAATATTTCAAAAATGGTTTTACGCTATATAAAATTCCTGTTTCTGCTACTTTGCACGTGCGCTTTTACAAAAACACAGGGACAGTATGTGGTTATTCCAGATGCGGCTTTTAGAACCTGGCTGAATGTGAACGGATATTCCGGTTGCATGAATGGAAATCAGTTAGACACAACTTGTAGTTCGGTGCTCAATGCAACTACTATCAATTTTACAGGAACTTTTGATATCTCTGACCTAACAGGAATCGGTTATTTTGACAATGTGGACACCATATTTGTTTTCTCCAATAACCTAACCTCCTTGCCTACATTACCGCCCGGATTATTGTTTTTAGATTGCAGTTACAATGATATCACAAATCTTAACAATCTTCCTAATGGCTTGCGAAGACTGGAGGTGGATAATAATCCGCTGAGTGGACTTCCGACAACTCTGCCTGACTCTTTACGCATATTTCATTGCGAACAGACTACGCTCACTTCCTTGCCAACATTACCAGATAGTCTTCAAACTCTTTGGTGTCATAAAAATCAGTTAACTTCATTACCTGCGTTGCCGGCAGGACTCCAAGAACTTTCCTGTTATCAGAATGCCATTACTGTGATACCAACCTTACCGACAACATTATATTTGTTTAGTTGTAGCACCAACCAACTTACCAATCTACCAATTTTAACTAATTGCACCAACTTAACTTTTTTGGATGTTGATCACAATCAGCTCACCACTTTACCTTCTTTGCCATTATCATTGTATTCACTTAATTGTGATTTCAATTTTTTAACTTCATTACCAAACTTGAATGTTCTTGGTTCCCTAAATTGTTCAGATAATCTGCTTACTGCACTTCCTCCAATTTCATTGAACATGCAGAATTTGTTTTGTTCTAACAATCAACTTACTTCATTACCTCCATTACCCGACGGCATTGATATACTTTGGTGTAACAACAATCAACTTACAACATTGCCCGAGCTGCCTGAGACCATTGCCAATCTTGATATTTCGGATAATCCCAACCTTCTCTGTTTACCCAAACAATTTCAGCTTAGCACTTTTAACTGGTTTAACACCGGAATTATTTGTTTGCCTAATGTGATGACAGTTAGCAATTCCAACCCGCTGATTGATACTGTTCCGGTTTGTGATTTATTTAATATGACTGGTTGTCCGGTAAAATGGAATATCAGCGGTCGTGTGTATTCCGATCAAAATGCTAACTGTCTTGCTGAAGTTAGTGAACCGGGATTTAAAAATGTAAAGGTTAATTTATTTCAGAATAGCAATTTGGTTCAGCAAACTTTTACCAGTGCATTAGGTGAATATACTTTCGATACCGATACCGGAACGTTCAGCTATTTCCCCGATACCACATTTACAGATTTTGACATAACTTGT
>JBBQVM010000082.1:0-11796 GCA_038211525.1 Bacteroidia bacterium | reverse complement strand
ATTAATCCGGTTTGACTAACGAAAAAGCTGGACGAGTTGCCTGACAAAACATAGGGATAGGTTGTTTTACCCGTTCTCTTAATTTTACCAACAATAAAATATTGGTTGTTGTATTTTCTCACCAGATTATTCTGAGCAGTTAAAAAATAGGTAACTCCGGGTTGAGCATGTAATTTTACAACATAAACGAGGTAATTTTTCGGGACGGTTTTTGGGGGTTCCGTCGGCTTGCGCTGTAATTGAACAATCTTTTTTGTGTTCTCATCAATTTTTCTTGTTACCGGAATTCTTGATAAACTCACTTCACTTTGTACATGAGCACGATTCCAACCTTGTGCAATTGCAATTAATCTTTTCGCTCGGCCGGGGTGGGTCTCTGAATCCTGCACATTTGCAATTTGTTTGATAGCAATCTGCGAATCATCCAGTGAAGCTCCCATCTTGAATAAAACAAATCCCGAAAACTCGTCTGCTTCCAATTCAATTGCCGAAGTGCTGTTAGCGCCCAACAAGGTATGGCCATTTAAGTGATGTCCTATTTCATGAGCAAGGATACTCACCGAGGCCCATTCAGTTCCTGTTTGTTGATTAAGTTTGGTAAAAAAATCAGGGTTATAAAAAATGTATCTTTTACCATTAATGATGGTTGCTGATGCACTATAAATAGCAGCCGATTGCAATTCAAAATTGGGTTGCAATCCAATGCTCGAAATAATAGTATTGATAGTTGTTTCAGCTTGAACTGACGTAAAATTGGGAACCTTATCTTCGGCGAAAGCCACCGTTACTAAGCACCAAATTAACAGGGTAACACTTGAAATGCTTCTCATGTTCTTGTTCTAAGTATGAAAAGAAACACGAAATTGTCATAAAATATTGTGTAGGTTATCAAATAGGCTAGGAATCAACAAAATTATTATTCTTTCAAAATGTGATCAATAGAATTACCTTTGCGGAAGTTATGCTACTTCTCACTCCCACTCATTTTCCCGATTACGAATTAATTGATTGTGGTGATTTCGAAAAACTGGAACGTTTTGGAAAATACATCACCATACGTCCCGAGCCACAAGCTGTATGGGGAAAGGTATTTTCCAATAAAGAATGGGAACAGCAGGCGCATGTGAAATTTATCCCTAATTCAAGCTCATCAGGATCGTGGAAGAAATTAAAAGAGATGCCCGATCAATGGAGGATGGGGTATGATTTAACTGCTTCCAATGGCAAAAAACACCGCATTAATTTCCGCCTCGGTTTAACATCCTTCAAACACGTAGGTATCTTTCCTGAACAAGCAGTAAACTGGAACTATATTTTTGAAAGTGTTACCCGCTTAAAAACTCCTCAACCGAAAGTCCTGAATCTTTTTGCTTATACCGGTGGATCAACCTTGGCGGCACAAGCTGCAGGAGCCGACACCACGCATCTTGATTCCATTAAACAAGTTGTTTCTTGGGCACGAGAAAATATGGAGTTGAGTAAACTTGATAATATTCGCTGGTTGGTGGAAGATGCCATGACCTATGTGAAGCGTGAAGTGAAAAGAGGAAAAAAATACAATGGAATTATCTTAGATCCTCCAGCGTATGGCAACGGTGCTAATGGTGAAAAGTGGAAATTAGAAGATATGATTGCAGAAATGAATCAGATGGTCACCTCTCTGCTTGATCCGGAAGATCATTTCCTTTTAATGAATACTTATTCACTTGGTTTCTCTTCAATTATTATTGAAAATTTATTGAATGAAACGGTTCTAAAAAATAGCTTTGAAACAGGAGAAATATTTTTGACAGCAACCAGTGGAGTAAAATTACCTCTTGGTGTTTTCGGTAGAACCAAATAAATATTGTTGCTAGTTACTTTGCGGAAGTCCGGCTAAACCATCAATACTTTTTAGGTTTTCAATTTGCTGATATTTTCTAGCGCCTTCCTCGCCTTTTACGTCGGCCCATTTTGTTAACACATCACGCTCCGCTTTGAATTCGTAAAGAGGAACGCCGTAACCACAAGAGTCGGAAACTAATTCGAGATTCACCACAACGATGGCACGTACCCCTTTTTTAGGGATAAAATGAGTTGCTAATTCTTCAAATTTTTCGCTCTCCGGAAAAACAATTTCTCCCTCACCATACAACCTGAATATTTTAGGTGGGCCATCAAACGCGCAAAACAAAATAGTAATTCGCTTATTTTCCTGAACATGAGCAATGGTTTCAATGCCACTACCTGTAAGGTCTTGGTAGGCAACCTGATTAGGAGAAATTATCCGAAACGAATCAAGTCCTTTCGGCGAACAATTTACATGTCCGCTTCCTGCCAAAGGAGCTGTAGCAACAAAAAATACTTTTTGCTTGCCAATCCATTCGCCTATCTCAGGAGTGATTACTGAAAATGATTTACCCATGCTAATTCCAAATTTAATTTATCCTGCAAAAGAAATAAATTAAATTCAAATTAATACAAAAAATGTGGCTACGATAGCTCTAAATTCAGCTATTTAACCTTATCAAAACTATCTTATCAAGTTCAACTGACCCTTATAAGTATGTTTGTCGCCATTAAAATCTTTCACGTTCACCACATAAACATAAACGCCTTCCATGCATTTTTTGCCGTCACTCTGTCCATATCCATTCCAGCTGTTTTGAATGTTCGAAGTTCGGAAAACCTCTTTACCCCATCGGTCGAATATGAGCATATCAAAATCAATAATACAAATTCCATTGGGAATAAAATTATCGTTTATGCCATCACCGTTAGGCGTAAATGCGTTCGGAATATAAAGTGTGAAATAGGAATCAATATGAACTTCACCATAAGCAGTGTCCAAACAACCATTGATGGAAGTTACATACATTTCTACATTGAAGGTGCCGGTATCTGCATAAGTATAAAACGGATTTTGTTCATCTGAAAATCCTTTTTGGTCACCAAAAACCCAGTTCCAAACAACAGCTCCGGTGCTTTGATCAATAAAATGAACAACAGGATTCATGATGGAAACAAGGTCGGGGGTGTAGTGGAAATTTGCATCAGGTAACGCATAAATTTCAATCGACTGAGGTTTATTTTTCAGTGTTGCACAACCACTATCCGATGTTGCTTTTAAACTTACATCGTAAATGCCATCGTTAAGATAAATGTGAATAGGGTTCTGTTCTAACCCAAAATTTCCATCGCCAAAGTCCCAAAGCCATTGTGAAATTGTACCGGGGCTTACTGTTGACAAGTCATTAAACTGAACAGGTTGCTCCGCACAAATATCCTGTGAAGTAAAATCTACAACAGGATTCGGATTTACATAAATGGAATACCCAATATTCGTAACACAATTCTGATCACTCCATACAGTTAAGGTAACAGGATAATTTCCTGAATCGGAATAAGTGTGAAATGGATTTGGTGCCGAAGAGCTATTACCATCACCAAAATTCCAGGTACTTGAAACAATGCTGCCGGGCGAAACCGATGAGGTATTGACAAAACTTAAAGAAGAATTTTTACACAACGGCGCAATTAAATTAAAATCGGCAACCGGCTGTGGATGAAGGCCAACGAATACCGTGTCTCTATCTAAACAGCCATGTATATCGCCAACCAGAACTATATAATTTAATGCATTGGAAGGTGAAATTTGAATGGATGAAGTTGTGGCCCCTCCGGGTGTCCATAAATAGGTGGTTCCTCCGCTTGCGCTGATAGTGGTTCCTGTTCCGGGACAAATCATCTGATCTATTCCTGCATCTGCAACCGGCAAAGGATAAACATGAACATAAACGGTATCGTAATTTTTACAACCATTATTGTCGGTTACTTCCAACACATAATTAGTGTTGGCAACCGGCGAAACAATATTGTTTGCCGAAACACTTCCACCGGGCGTCCACAAATAGGATACCCCGGTTAATGAAGCACTTAAGGTAGTGGATAATCCTGAACAAATGGTATCATTACTACCGGCATTGGCTATGGGAAGTTGATGTACGGTTACAAAAACACTATCATCATTTATACAACCAATCGAATCGGTAACAATAACTGAATAGTTAGTGCTTACTAAAGGATTCACAACAATTGAATTGCTGGTGCTTCCTCCGGGTGACCATAGATAAGATACTCCGCCTGTTGCAGTCAATGTGGTTGACGCTCCAATACAAATAGCTTGATTGGCACCTGCATTTGCATTTGGAAGGGGATGAACTATAACTTGAACCGTATCCGCCTTATGACAGCCATTCAAATCGGTAGCTGTAACAATATAATTGGTAGTAATTGCCGGAGTAACCGTAATGGTATTAGAAGTACTTCCGCCCGGCGACCAGAAATAAGTATTGCCACCACTTACTGTAAGAGTTGCACTGTTGCCCGGACAAATAATTTGATTTGCGCCGGCATTAGTTAATGGAAGTTGGTTTACACTAACAAGCACTGTGTCGGTATTTTGACAACCGTTAGCATCAGTAACTAACACTATGTAACTTGTTGCTAATGGAGGAGATACATTTACATTGCTTCCATTTAATGCACCCGGGTTCCACAAATAAGAAACACCACCGGTGCCCGAGAGTGTAGCATTATCTCCACGACAAATAGTTTGATTAGCACCTGCATTCACCACAGGTAATGAATTTACAGTAACTGAAATGGTATCTCTATTTTGGCAACCATTGGTATCGGTTACCAAAACAATATAATCAGAATTCACATTGGGAGAAACGGAGATGGTATTGCCCGACAAATTTCCGGGGTTCCACAAATAGGTGACACCACCTGTTGCTGTTAAGGTTGTAGAAGCACCAATGCAAATTGCTTGATTGATTCCGGCGTTCGCATTAGGTAGTGGAACTACAGTTACTATAACTGTGTCTTTATCTATACATCCAAATCCATCGGTAACTGTTACAATATAGCTAGTAGTTATAACCGGTGAAACAAGTATCGAGCTGGTCACATTTCCACCCGGCGCCCACAGGTAAGAGGTGCCACCTGTTGCGGTGAGTGTGGTGCTGCTTCCGGGACATATCACTTTATCAATTCCTGCATTTGCCGGAGGTGAAGGGTGAACAGTTACCAAAACTGTATCGGTATTCACACATCCATTTATATCGGTACCGTGTAAAATATAATTGGTGGTGGCTGCGGGCGAAACGGTAATTGTTGCTGAAGTGCTTCCAATGGGCGACCACAAATAACTAACTCCACCTGCTCCTGTTAAAGTTGCATTCGTTCCCTGACAAATACTCTGATTTAATCCTGCAGAAACAGCCGGCAAGGGATTCACGGCAACGGTCATGGTATCACTATCCTGACATCCATTAGCGTCAGTAATAAATACAATATAGTTGGTAGTTGCAAGAGGAGAAACGGAAACATTGCTCCCTGATAAACTACCCGGCATCCACGAATAGGTTGATCCTCCCGTGGCATTCAGACTAGTGGTAGCTCCAACACAAATCGATTGATTTGGTCCGGCGTTCGCATTGGGTATAGGCGCAACCGTTATTAGAACGGTGTCTTTGCTAAAGCAACCATTCGCATTTGTTACTGTAACAATATAATTAGTACTTGACAAGGGAAATACAGTAGTAGTATTTGTATTTGCACCATTCGACCACAAATAACCCACTCCGCCTGATGCAGTGAGTGTAGCACTATTTCCAGGGCAAATAGTTTGGCTAATTCCGGCATTCGCCACAGGAGATGGGTTTACAAAAACAACCACTGTATCGTTTCTGCTACAACCATTCGCACTTGTAATATGTGCTATATAGTTGGTAGTAACTGTAGGAAACACACTAATTGTACTGTTCGTACTTCCACCCGGAGACCATGAATAAGAGACACCACCAATAGCAGTTAATGTGGCACCATATCCCTGGCAAATGGTAACATCCATTCCGGCCGAAACGTTAGGGAGCGTATTAACAATTACACTCATGGTATCACTATTCATACAACCATTAGCATCAGTAACATAAACGATATAATTTGTATTGGTAACAGGATTTACTGCAATCACATTAGTCGTATTTCCTCCCGGGCTCCACAATAAATTAGGTCCGCCAACAGCAGTGATGGTGGCCGTATCGCCTAAACATATAGTTTGGTTTGGGCCCGCATTTATAGATGGAAGAGGCAACACCTGAACATCAATATATACACTATCAAATACTGTGGGGGCACAACCATTTGGTGTTGATATAGCAACGTAATACCACATACTAACCGAGGCAGTAGCAACAGGATTTGCAATATTTGGATTACTTAAACCGGTTACCGGCGTCCACGAATATTGATATACCGAAGAGGGCGGCGTTGCTCCGGCAGATAATGGTACCTGTTGATTTTGACAAACAAGATTTGGAACAGAAGCAACCCATGGAGTTGGGGGATCAGGAACAGCAACATCAAAATAATAGGCTATGTCGCAACCTGAAATGTACTGTGTTCCGTGTTCGATATAAATATCAGGTGTTATTGGGGGAGTTAAAGTAAGTACATTTCCATAAGCTAATGTATCGGTAGGATTTGTTGCTGATGACCACCACACTCCGTAAATTAAATTACTCGTACCAATGTGGATAGTATCTGATGAACACAAAAGTGAATCCACCACAATTGATTTCGATTTACTGAACGAACCTACAGAATAGGCATAACTTTCGGCACTCCCGGTACCATAAGAATACGCAGTAAATCCACTATCAGCATTGAGGGTATGACTTCCCTGGGTAACAGACAACTTTGCATAGGATATAGTATTGCAATAATTCATTACCGTGAACGCAGAAGCAGGAACCGGATTGCCATCGAGCGTTAATTGCGAGATGTTGGCCGTTTCCATAATTACATTCACATTATGTTGATTGATAACTGTAGAAGTAACTGTACTAAATGTTACGTTATCTATTTTTTGTTCTTGCGAATTCAGATACATCATGGAAGGGTCACCTGCTCCGGCACAACCAATTCCCTCCATGTACTGAATTACACTTATTGGCTTAACAGAATTGATGCATCGTGATGAAGTGATCCCATTTATTTCCTGAAACTGTCCTGCATTTAATGTTAGCACCGGTCCACCATCAATGGTATAAAATGTATTGTTTTGATCGGCGAGAATTCGTAAAGTATAGGTTGTTGCGAAAGAAAAGGGAACCGAATAGTAGGTAGTACCCCAATTGGCAACCGGCAAAGCCTGATCGTAAATTATATCGCAAGCCCCACAACTACTGGGAACATTCACGCAGGTGGATCCTGAAAAAACAGCAAAGGGCCGGCAGGTGCCACTGCTATCAGTTGCCTTTATTACCGAACCGGTTAAATCTGTTGAATAAGTAGAGGCCAGCACCTGGTAAGATTCCCCTGCATTTAAATTCACCTGAAATGGAACGTTAGCTGCATGTCCACCTAAAGTAGCAGTGGTAGGAGTAATCAACACTTGTGTTCCATCTTCAGTTGCAACCACCAATAATTCGGAATTAATATTTGGAGGGTTACTCGCATTTAATCCCCTATAACTACAAACTCGGTATTCCGTTCCTAGAGATTGTTTTGGATAAATTACAGATGCATCTGCTGAATAGGATTGAAAAGTTAAAGCAAAAACATTTACAGTATCCAGCGTAAGAATTTGCACTCCCTTATTTTCAACCACATCAGAAGTAACATGATCAACTTGCGCTGAAGGTAATTGAATAGTTGTAGTTTGATTGGCTGTAACCGAAAATGCCTGGAACCAACCCTGCTGTGGTATCGCAATGGTACCGATAGTATTTACATCGGAGGTAATAAAAACTTCTGTTCTTTTTGTTCCTGTTCCACTACTCCATAACGGATGATAGGGAAATCCAATCCAGAAATCTTTTCCCTTTGTTGGAATTACGCGCTGGCTTTGCGCTGAGAATGTTTGAGAAAAGAAATAAACTGAAACAAGAAACACAAAAAGAATAGCTTTTTTAAATTTTTTCGACAAACTAAAAATGTTTTGTTTGTTGGCCGGCCTACTAAAAAATGTTTTCATGATTTTTGGTTTTAGTTTTAAAAAGAACTATTTATTTGACCAGGTAAAATTTAAGATTATTCCATTACTTTTATTTCATGCTATTTTAGTTAAAATAGACTTTTAGTATTATTTATTCCTTAAATTTAACTATTCATTTAGCAAATAAAACAATAGTAGATCCGGTAACAAATTCTTACCTGAAATCAAATATAAGAAAAGGCTTTCGTAACAACTAATGTTTTATTTCAAAATGGACGATTTAATGCTAAGTCTGGTTGCAAAGCCATCACAAAAATCACTAGAATGGAAAGCATCTAAATTAAAAAAGTCTAAAAAGGATTTTTAGCTATTGTCATTCAACACATTAACTTTTGTGATGGTAACCTAAAAGCAATAATCAGCTCGAAATCATACTTTCGGCTCATTTCGCAGTTTGCCGAGTAAATATGTGGTTTTATTTACAGAATGTCCTTAATGGTGATCTCTTTCCCTTGAAAACTGACCACACTTCCAATACTTTTTTTATTCAATAATGCACCAATTGGTGAGGCAAGCGAAATAGCATAATAAATAGTGTTTTCAACTTCAATCTTTCCTATGCCAATAGAAATAAAATAGTTTCCTTGACTGGAAAGGACGAGGCTTCCAAATTCTACTTTTTGATATTGCCTATTAAGATCAATCTTTGAAAGTTCGCTAATTTGGGATAAAGCCTTACTTAATTGCATCTCACTTTTATCCATCTCCATTTGCATCATCGCCCTCCCTGTTTCATATTTATCACCTGCACTACCTTTAGTGTCATTATCGCGTGATTCTTTTGCGGATGCAATTGCAAGTTTAGCTGCAGAAGCCTTAGCTTCCAGAATTGTTTTTATCTGGTCATAAATCTGAACTTTAATGCTTAATGTCATGAAAATAATTAATGGTAAAGAACCAATTATTCTATTCAATATTGATTTTTAAAATACAAGATTACTTCACAACCAATTTGCCTACTTCCATCAGAATTTGGGAATCGTAAACTTTGATAAAATAAATCCCATTCTTTAAACTTCTTCGTGAGAAAAGAATTTTTGAGCTACTGATACTTGAAATTATTTGAATTCTTTTCCCAAAAACATCTATTAATTCAATTGAATAGGTTTTGTTTGAATCATAATTATTAATCACAATTGTAGTGTTTTCAGTAAATGGGTTCGGATAAACCGATATACCGCTAGATAAATCTGAACTTTCCTCAATTCCTGTATTTAACGAAATGGTATTGGTGGTGGTATTTGTTACAATTGATGGATTTGAATCAAAAAATATATTTGCTTTATTTAAAATCATTGTTCCGGCTGGCAATGCATTGTTCAATTTAACTTTAAAGGAAACAAACCCGTGACTGTTTGCTTCGTTTGAAGTACTATCAGGCAAAGAAATGTTGTAGTAGTTAAACTTGACAATGTTTGTACCAATCCATTGAGGAATCATAGCATGCGACGTGCCCAGTATTTCTAAACTAGCAGTTTGAATAGGCGAGTCAAGTGTATCAACAATTGAAATATTATATGCCGGTGCTGTTCCTGTATTCTGAAAATGTATGGTATAGTTTAATTCAGTAGTAGTAGGAGGGATATTACCCATCACTCCTGTTCCTCTTGGAGATACTTCTTTCATGTTAGGATCATAAGAATTTACAACAGGAAGGCAAATTGTTGCCGTATTATTTGAATTATCTACATCTCCTATCGGCACATCAGCAAAAGCTTGAAAACATAAGGTGTCACCTATATTTACAGAATTAGATGGCGTTAGATATATGCCGCCAAAAAAACTATTCCAGTACATCCCATTACTTAAGTTACTCAAATTACTATAATTCCAGAACAAGGTATCACCAACAATGGATGAAGCAGGATTTGAACTTAATGCCGCATCATACACAACATTTGGATCCAACACCAATTTTAAAACTCCTGATGTCGCATTGCATCCTGTATTGTTAACATAAGGAAATAAAGTAAATGGAATCCCGGGCCTTATAATTCCATTTGAACCTATTGCACAGCGGATATCTAAATTACTAGAACATTGTAAAGAAAAGTCGACATTGGATTGTGGTAATGAATTAAAATTGTAATAAGCAGGCGAACACGTTGTAAGAGGAAAAATAAATTGATATTGCGATGGGATAGAAACATTATAACCGGTCATCCAGCTTTCCTGAATTTGCATATTGTAGTTACCTGAACCATCACTGTAGGCAGAGGATGTTGTGTAATTAACCGAAGGGCTGTTTAATGTAATTGAAGAAGATGCACCTATCGAAATCAGCGGTACATCAGTCCCGTTAAATACACAATCATTATTGTAATCGACATAAATTTTTCCGGTAATATTTCCATATGAACAAGGATTTGGAACCGGTAAAGAATAAAAGTTTGCAATATTATAAATGGTATCAGAACCTGAAATAACTTTACTTGGTGGTGCAAATAAATTAGCAAAACCTCCTGCCACCTGGTTATCTGAAATAAATCCTGAAGCCATAAAATTTGGAGCAAAAACATTCCAGGGATTTTGCCCGGAAATATTCACCTCTTGATAAATGATGATCCCATTAAACATATCTTTCACTTGAACGGAGTCACCTACAAAAGAATTTTGAATGGTAATAGCATAAAATAATTGTATTTGAGAACCACAAATTGAGGAATCATGACTACCGGTTGGTTGAAACATTAATTGAATATCTCCCTGCGAATAGAACTGGGCATTGCCATTCGTAGTGAAATAGCACAAAATAACGATAACGTAAAATTTAATTTTTTTCATTTGAATAATTTTATACTGAAAGTTGAAGGTGTTGAGTCACGAATACATCTAATTGTTAGGTGCGTTTGGCCTTTTATGCGTCTGTTTCTGTAAATTATACTTTTCTGCTTCTAAAATATGTATTAAACTGCATTCAGTATAACCAATAGGGGTAACGAAAGTAGCTGAGTTAACATTTAGTACTGGTTGTTTTCGATTTTAAAGAACACTTTTACTGCGCTATAAATGAAGTTGTTAAATGTTTTATTACTGATTTTCAATTATTTAAGCCTATATTTTATGCCTTGAAGTACAATGCATAACATTCTTATGTATGTTTGCGTTCTAATTCCAATTAATGCCCATGATTTACTCTTCCGAACTCATTAAAGGTACACTTAAAACCATTGTTTTGAAATTACTTGCTGATAATAAAAGAATGTATGGTTACGAAATTACTCAAAAGGTAAAAGAACTCACGTTTGATAAAATCCAAATTACCGAAGGAGCACTTTATCCCACCTTACATTCATTAGAGGATGATGGGTTGGTTACTGTGGAATCAGAATATATCGGTAAAAGAGTTCGTAAATATTATAGTCTGAGTCCAAAAGGAAAAACCAAAACGACCGAAAAAGTAAATGAGTTGGCTGACTTTATGAATACGATGAAATTTCTTTTAGATATACAGGTAAGTTAGTTAATAAGAAATTAAGTTAACAAAATTGTAGCTTACAAGGCTTGAGTTATATTAAAATTAATAAAGCATTACAGATTGTTTAAAATTACCGATCAACATATAGATTACATTCTCAACGATTTCCGTGCACGGGGAGTTGAGATGGAGACCCTGCAGGAAAATCTCCTCGATCATGATTGTTGCATCATTGAAAAAGAGCTGGAAGCAACCGGAGACTTCGAGCAATTCTATTCAGTTACCATTAAAACTTTTTACAAAAAAGAATTAAGGGAAATTGAAGAGGAGACAA
>JBBQVM010000081.1:0-11839 GCA_038211525.1 Bacteroidia bacterium | reverse complement strand
CCCGGTTGAAATTAGCCGGAATAATTACTGCTATCTTAGCTTTACCGCTTTTAAATGCTGCTTCAATTTGGTTGGGAGAAAGTAACTCCTTATAAATGTCGAAATAGTTACTTGCATTCAGCATATCAACAATTCTTCTTGACGATGCGTCTTTGGAGTAATCACAAACTACAATTTTCGAATTTTTTATTTCATTGGTTAACGCAAATCCGAACAAGGTAATTTGAACGATAGGAAGTCCGAATAGCATCAACAATGTTTTTTTATCGCGAAAGACGTGATAGAATTCTTTTTTTACAAAGGCTAAAAATTGTTTCATAGTTAATCGGCTTTACGTTTGGCACCTCTCGCTAACTCAAAGAAAACTTCGTCCATCGAAGTTGCATGGAATTGGGTCTTCAGATCATGCGGTGTTCCAATTGCTTTGATAGCCCCGTCCACCATCATCGATATTCGGTTACAATATTCTGCCTCATCCATATAGTGTGTAGTTACAAAAATGGTAATTCCTCTGTCGGAAGCATTATAAATCAAATCCCAGAATTGGCGTCTGGTAACTGGATCAACCCCTCCGGTAGGCTCATCCAGAAATACAATTTTAGGTTCGTGTAAAATTGCAACTGAGAAGGCCAATTTTTGCTTCCACCCTAGTGGTAATGACCCAACCAGTTTTTTCACTTGGCTTTGTAGTCCAAGTTGCTCAATCAACTCATCACTTTTAGTTTTTAATTGCTTATCAGTTAGCCCATATATTCCACCAAAGAATCTAATATTTTCAATTACCGTTAAATCTTCATACAAGGAAAACTTTTGGCTCATGTAACCAATATTTTTTTTAATGCGCTCCGTCTGTTTGTAGATATCAAAACTCGCAATTGTAGCTTCGCCTGAGGTGGGCGTTGAGAGGCCACACAACATTCTCATTGCAGTAGTTTTTCCTGCTCCGTTAGCGCCCAGAAATCCAAATACCTCCCCCTTATAAACATCAAATGTAATTTGATCGGCAGCTATGAAATTGCCATAGTGCTTAGATAATTTATTTGTTGTTATAACAACTTCTCTCATTTCAGTTCAGTCAGTTTACTGTGGTACTATCTGTAGGCACTTCCATCAAATTAATAAAACAATCTTCAATGGTAGGATCAATTTTCTCCATCTTGATATTGATATGTCCTTTATATTTCAAAAACTCCTGTAAAGTCAATTGCGACTGTGAGGTATCGTTCACCAGTGTAATATGGTGATGCTCTCCAAATGCAAAGCAACTCTTAACTACATCACATTGTCGAAGATCTTTTAATAACGCACTCATTTGGTTTGATTTTACAGCATAAAGCGGATCGGGATATGAATTTACTATATGCTGTGGCGTGTCAACACTCAATATCTTACCTTTTTGAATGAGTGCTATTCTTTCACATAAATTGGCCTCATCCATATACGGAGTTGACACCAATATGGTGATGCCCTGTTTTTTAAGACGCGCCAGCATTTCCCAAAATTCTTTCCTAGAAACGGTATCAACACCTGTTGTAGGCTCATCAAGAAATAAAACTGCCGGCTTGTGAATCAATGCGCAACAAAGTGCCAGTTTTTGCTTCATACCACCCGAAAGTTTTCCTGCCGCACGATCCTTGAATGGCTCTATTTGGATGTAAATATCTTTTATTAAATCATAGTTTTCTTTTACAGTGGTATTAAAAATAGTAGCAAAAAAGTTCAGATTTTCAATAACAGTAAGGTCCTGATAAAGTGAAAATTTACCGGGCATATATCCAACGCTGCTACGAATCTGTTTGTAATCTTTAACAATGTCATATCCCATCACCGTAGCGCTGCCTGAATCCGGAAGCAGCAATGTTGTAAGCATTCTAAAAATACTGGTTTTGCCGGCACCATCGGGACCTATCAATCCAAAAAGTTCACCCTTCTTTACCGAAAAGGTGACATCATCAACAGCAAGCGTTGCGCCTTTGTTGTAAGTTTTAACAAGATGATTCAGAACAACATCATTCATGTTACAAAAATTTTATTTCACCATACATTCCAATCTTATAACCTCCATCATTTTTAACGGTAACCTTAACTGCATACACCAAATTAGCCCGTTCTTCTTTTGTTTGAATCGTTTTAGGAGTAAACTCGGCCTTATTGCTGATCCATGTAATCATCCCTTCGGCTTCCTTAAAGCCACCATTGCCATCATCGGTAAGTACCTTAACCATTTGATTTAGTTTCACCAACGGCAACTGATTACCGGTAATGTAAACACGTAGAATTATAACTGATAAATCGGCTATTTTGTATAGCGGTTTACCGGGTGAGGCCATTTCGTTTTGTTGAACATACTTGGTGAGCACAGTTCCGTTTACCGGATTCGTAATTATGCATTTTGAAAGCTGATCCTCTATTTGTTCAATTTGCACATATACAGGATTTGCATCTTTGTTGATTCCTTCAGTTGAAATGTTAAGAGTAGATTTCTGCGCCTCAATTTGACTCTTTATCACAATGGCTTGAGCATTCAGATCGTCTAATTGTTTACGTGGAGCTGCATCGGCATTCACCAGATTAGTGTAACGAGTTTGTTCTTTCTGCACTGTTTTCAATTGTTCATTCAAAGCTGTCAGTTGAACTGTAATTTGTGGCTTCTTGGTCATTAGCGCCTCGACTTGTTCATTGAGTTGTTTTTTCTTAAGATATAATTGGGTGCTGTCGATGTACCCTATAATTTGTCCCTGAACGAGATTTTGCCCTTCCTCAAGATTAAATTGTTCAATCACTCCTGCTGCTTCAGCAGAAATAATAGTTTCTTCAGCCTCGAAAGAGCCACTGGCATCCATATTATCTTTGGAATTTACACATGATGAAAGTGCAAATCCAATAATTACAAATGCTGAAAGTGTTTTAAAATTATACATAATACTTTATTTTATAGCTTTAATTTCCTGATGAAGTTAATTGATTGTATTGAGAAAGCTTTAATTGAATCTGATGAAGAATTAAATTTTGCTTTGCCTGATCTTCAGCATCCAGAAAAGATACAAAATCCAACGGAGAAATAATTCCCTCCTTCAGTTGATTTTCGGCAGTCTTCTTGATTCTGTTTCGGACTTCAATGATATCGTTGTCGGTATTAATTACTGCAGTTAATTTTTCGGATTCACTATTCAGTTGAACCAATGCAAGATTGGTATTTAATAAAAAAGTCTCTCTTTGAAAATCAAGGTTATTGTTGCTTAACGCCAAGTTTTGTCTTTCGTTTTTTAGGGTATAAAAGGCTGACAGGTTCCAGTTCAATTTCAATCCTCCAATGTAATATCCATTGAAATTATCGTCGAGTACATTTAAAGCAGGACGTCCATAACCACCCTGAAAAAATAATCCCAAACGGGGTATGGACCTGTTCGATAACTGTTTGCTCTGAACATTAAATGTGGCTTTTTGCAAATCAAAAACCTTTAACTCCGGTCGATTAATTTGTGATGCAGGAATAACGGTTTCGGGCATTTGAAACGATGTAGTCTCATTCACCGGTAACTTAATAAAAATGGCTAACATATCGGCAAATCCTTTTCTGGTAGCTCTTAATTCAATAGCATGTTGTTCCGCTTTAAGCGATTCCGCCTTGAGCAAATCAGAGCTTGATTGAATGGCAGTTCCGTTTTGAATGGAAGCTTTTACTTTCTCTATTCCTGCATTTAGATCTTTAATCAATAACCCATTTTGTTCCAATTGAGCATCAATCAATAAAATTCCAAAATACAATTGATTTATTCGTTCTTTCAATTTATAGAGCTCCACCTCTATCTTTTGCTTTTCTAATTCAGTTGATGCATTCACCAAATCTTTCTGTCGGTTAATAGCAGTAAAATCGGTCAGTGGCTCATAAATTTCACCATAAATTTTGTACTGATCTTTACTAGGTTCAGGAATAATTACATTCGGCAAAGAAATTGGAAACGAGGTAACTTCCGATTGATAAGAGGCTTGCCCGGCTATATTTATTTGGGGTAAATATCCTTTGGATGCGTTTTGTAAGTTATACTCTCTTGATTTATCCAATAGCGCCAATTGATTTATCAAAGGGTAGTTTTCCTTAGCTAACCGGTAACAAGTTTCGATAGTTAATTGGTTGGTAGTTTGACCGAATAACGTTGCTGAAAAAAGAATAAAAAAGCATAAATGTAACAACGTTTTTGCCGGAGCGCAATTAAAGTGAATCATTTTGAATTACTATTAAATTAATTTCAGTTTTATTAGATTTTTTTAACTCACTTTTAACATCGATTGGATCCATAACGGAATCAACCTTCTTCTCTCATTGATAATAACTTCTAATTCCGATTTACTAGTGTGTGTTACTACTTCAATTAATGGACTCGCTAAAAATGGAAATATTACCAACGATGATAAATTCATCAATAAATGAATAGGATTAATTTTGGGAACATTTCCTATTCTCGCCTCTTCTTTAAATTGTTGCACAAATACAGAATCGGAAACATTTTTAAATACTTCAATTTTTGAAACGAATGCATGCGGATCTATTTTTATCTCATTAATAATAAACATAGGCATATCTTTATTTGCAGACAAAATATCCAGGTAACGATTTACAAATTCTACCAGTTTTTCATAAATGGTAGTTGATTCATTGTTCATGACCAATTCAATACTTCCAAAAAAATCATGTATCGTTTCCAACATTATTAAATCGTACAATTTCTTTTTGCTCCTAAAATAATAATTTAAAAGTGCCAAATTAATTCCAGCAGCTTCAGCAATATCTCTTGTTTTAGTTCCTGCAAATCCGTTCTTCTGAAAAATTATTCGTGCAGTCTCCTTTATCCTGAACTCGGTATCGTTTTCCTGAAGCATTATTTTTAATTAATTAATCTTTAATGAGACAAAGGTACGGTGAGAAAATTATATTAAACAAGATATTTATACATATTATTAAATCATTTGTTTAATTATTGCATATAATATTGATTTACAGTAAATAATGAGATTCATATTGCCAAAAAAAGAGATACAATTATTAGGAAAGGCTTACAAATTGGCCATTTTAGGTAAAGAAAAGACAACCACTCTAAGTGAGGAGGGAAAACTTAGAGGTTTATAAGGATCTAAATCAAGATCCTTAAAGAAAATTAAAATTGGAAGATTTAATAAAGAAGCTTTAATCAAATATTAGATTCCATGCCAAAGTTCAATGGTTTCAGGATTAAACATAGAATGAATGCTCAAAACCGGTAAAGGAGAATGGTTAACGATTTGTTGTGAAATTGAACCGACAAAATATTCGACAAAATTTTCTTTGTTCGCATCTCCTACAGCAACAATTAAATCAGCATTCACCTTTTCGCCGTGTTTTAAAATTGTTTCACTGTTAACCAGCCCTAAAACAATTTCCATGTCATACTTCAGTCCATATTTCGAGGCGATATCACCTATCTGAGCTGCTTCCAAAGTTAATTTTCTGGTGCGTGTAGCATCATTATCTGAATCTATTCCCAAGATATGCAATTGGGCACCGAATAATTTAGCCACCTCAATGGCATACATCACACTTTCTCTAGAGTGAGGTCTATCGCTAAAAGGCACTAAAATATTTTTAAATCCTGGAATTATCACATCTTTTTGAACCGAAAGTACCGGACACTCTGCATCTCTCACTACACTGTAAGTATTACTACCCATCACAAATTCTCTGAACCCGGAAACCCCATGTGTTCCCATTATAATTAAATCAGCTTTGATGTTATTCGCAGCATCCAAAATTTGTTTATGAGTTCGACCGGTTACAGAAAGAGTCTTCACTTTATCGGCTCCTTTCTCCTTTATTTTTTCAGCCATCTTAATCAGGTTCTCCTGACTTAAATTTTTGATTTGGACCTCATAATTCGCCATTCCTATGTCAATCATGGTATCAGAATTTGTAATTGACTCAACATTTTCAATAACATGTAACAAAGTAATTTCCGCATCGGCTATTTTCGCCAAATAAATAGCGTGATCAAGAGCTTTCAAAGAGGTATCCGAAAAATCGAGAGGAACCAGAATTCTTCTTATTTTAAATTTTGTCATGATTTTGTGTATTAAATAAATTCTACCAAAAATTGGAATACTATTACACAAAAAGAAACAGAACAACAGAATTTTAGTTTACTTCTTTTGAATAAAAAGTTAAACTACATTTAAACCAGGTTCAAAAGCTGTTCAAAATAGGAAAAATAATTTTATTCCGCTTCAGCAACTACCTCAGTCACCTGCGGAACCATCTTCATTAATAGATTTTCGATTCCTGACTTAAGTGTTAGTGTGGATGATGGACATCCACTGCACGACCCTTTTAGAGCAACGGTAACTACGCCATTGTTGAAACTCCGAAAATGAATAGCGCCACCATCCTGCTCCACAGCAGGTTTAACATATTCATCTAACATTTGAACTATCTGTTGCTCTATGGCAGCTTGTCCTTCAACAGGAATGTGTGTAACATCTTGATTTTTTGCACTACTTTTTTCTTCTTGTTTCAAGAAAGGATTATTTAAAAACAATTTCTCTCCTGACATTAAAAATCCTCGAATAAATTCTCGAAGTATGTTGGTAATTTCGAACCAATCGATTGCACTCTCTTTAGTTACAGTTATAAAATTTGACGAAATAAATACACTTTTCACTCCACTAAACGCAAACAACTGACGAGCAAGGGGACAATCAATTGTCTCTTCAACTTTATTATATTCCACAACTGCCTCTTCCAACAATAAAATATTACATACAAATTTCATTGCTGAAGGATTTGGTGTTGACTCTGCATATACTGTAACCGGTATGATAGTAGTGGTTTCACTCATGATGGATAATTTTATTAGCTCTTTTGTTATTTTGGAGATGTTATATGACTGACAAACAAATCAACCACTAAAATGTTCTACCTTCCGGCAGCAATATCACGTTCTAGTTCCTGTATGCGCTTCTTTTGGGCGCCAATTACTTTATTCTTTGAATACACCGAGGAGGACATAAATAATAGCCCTACAAATATCCCAATGATTAATGCAATCACTATCAACAATGCGAGGCTGGTATTTGGAAGGTTCCAAAAAAACAATTCAACTGATACAGTATCAGCATTTTGCAGTGCAAACACTATTGCTAAAACTGCAATAATGAGGGCAATAATAAGTTGTCGCATGATTTTAGGTTGGTTAACTTTGTAGGCGAATAAATAAGATACAAAGTTACACTTTTCCCGGAAGTTAAAAATGGTATTATGGAACAAAAAAAAGTTGATTTTTTAGTTATAGGCTCAGGCATTGCAGGATTAAATTATGCACTTAAGGCGGCAGAATTTGGAACAGTTATGATTATTACTAAGGCCAACGAGGATGAGTCGAACACCAAGTATGCCCAAGGTGGAATTGCTGCTGTGACCGATCCTGATGACTCCTTCGAGAAACATGTTCAAGACACTCTAATTGCAGGAGATGGTTTGTGCGATGAAGCTGTAGTACGAATGGTAATCAGTGAAGGACCGGAACGAATTAATGATATTATTGAATGGGGAGCCGATTTCGATAAAAAGCCTTCCGGTGAGTATGACCTTGCAAAAGAAGGCGGGCACTCCGAATCAAGGATTTTGCATTTTAAAGATATTACCGGATTAGAAATTGAACGAAAGTTATTGCAAAAAATTCATACCCACCCAAACATCGAATTGCATACACATTATTTTGCTGTAGATATCATTACTCAACATCATCTTGGTTTGTTAGTTACCAAGGACTCTCCCGACATAAAATGCTTTGGTATTTATGCATTGAATCTTAAAAGTGGTAAAGTAGAAACTATTCTTTCTAAAATTACATTGATGGCAACCGGTGGTGCAGGAAATGTATATGCAAATACTACCAATCCTAAAATAGCAACCGGTGATGGAATAGCAATGGTTTATCGCGCAAAAGGGAGAGTACGAGGAATGGAATTTATTCAGTTTCATCCTACAGCGCTATACCATCCCGGTGATCGTCCAAATTTTCTAATTTCAGAAGCAGTACGAGGATTTGGTGGGATATTAAAAACAAAAGATGGAAAGGAGTTTATGCAAAACTACGACAAGCGTTTGTCGCTTGCTCCAAGAGACATAGTTGCACGAGCCATCGACAATGAAATGAAAATTCGTGGAGATGATTTTGTATATTTGGATTGTACCCATCTTGACGAAAAAGGTTTTTTAAATCATTTTCCAAATATCAATAACAAATGTATTTCTATTGGTATCGATTTCCGTAAAGATATGATACCTGTTGTACCTGCTGCACATTATACTTGCGGAGGGATTACAGTTAACATGCAGGCCCGCACTACCATTGATTATTTATATGCTGCAGGAGAATGCTCGTCCACCGGCTTGCATGGGGCAAACAGACTTGCTTCAAATTCATTGCTAGAAGCAGCGGTTTATGCATATCGTGCCTTTACGGATGCGGTTGAAAGAGTTCATGATATCAGCTTTCAAACTAATGTGCCGGAGTGGAATCCTGATGGCACACATCAACCCGATGAGATGATATTGATTACTCACAATCTTGAAGAATTGCAAAAAATGATGAGTAACTATGTTGGAATTGTGAGAACCAATATCAGGTTGAAACGTGCCTTCGACAGATTAGAAATGATTTATTTTGAGACCGAAGAACTGTATAAAAAAACCGTTGTATCAGCACCACTGATGGAACTTCGCAACCTGGTAAATGTTGCATATTTGATTGTTAAACAAGCTATGGAAAGAACTGAAAATCGGGGATTGCATTACAATGCAGATTTCGCAAAAAGTGTAAATGTTAACAGCGTGACCCCTTCATAAAAAGATTCTGAAAAATCAATGTCTATTACAAATTTTCCACTTGCTGCTTTTAGAAAAAGTATGTTTCAAATTCAAAGTGATAATGAATTTAATAATCATGCTATTGAACTTTTCAGATACCAAGCAAAGCATGTAAAAATTTACAAAGATTTTTTAGCATTATTGAAAGTTGATAGTTCAACCGTTTCTTATTACCCTCAAATTCCCTTTTTGCCGGTTACTCTTTTCAAAAATTATGTGGTAAGTGATCAATGTAACGAAAATGAATTTCATTTTATAAGTAGTGGTACTACGGGACAAATTACGAGCAAACATTATGTGAATGACTTAACAATTTATGAGGAAAGTTTATTGAATGGATTTAAATTAATTTATGGTGACCCGAAGGAATATTGCTTTCTGGCACTTCTACCCTCCTATTTGGAACGTGAAGGTTCGTCGTTAATTTACATGGTAAATAACCTAATGGAAGAAAGTAATCATCCCGAAAACGGTTTTTATTTACACAACCATGAGGCTTTGAAAACTAAAATAGTGTCCCTTGAAAATAAAAATCAGAAAATATTTTTTATTGGTGTTACTTATGCATTACTCGATTTTTTTGAAAAATTTCCAATGAAATTAACGAATTCCATAGTGATGGAAACTGGAGGAATGAAAGGACGAAGACAAGAAATCATTAAACCCCACCTTCATACCATTTTAAAAAATAAAAGTGGCTTATCTGAAATTCATTCTGAGTATGGGATGACCGAATTATTATCGCAATGCTATGCTACAGAAAATGGAATATTTTCATCCCCTCCCTGGATGAAAATATTGATTCGGGATTTATACGATCCATTTGAAAATATCGAATCGGGTAAAACGGGCAACATTAATGTCATCGATTTGGCAAACATTCATTCCTGTGCATTTATAGCAACGCAGGACCTTGGAAGAAAATTGAATCATAATGCATTTGAAGTGCTGGGAAGAATGGATAACAGTGAACTACGGGGTTGCAATTTGATGATTGACTAAATGAATTTCATATTAATCATTCTCCAACAAAATAATTCCTAATTTTGCTACTAAAATTAAGTTATGGATAACAAGAGAAGATCAACGATTATTACTTTTTCAGTGCTGGCTGGAACTCTTTTATCTGCCGGTTTACTGTACCTTAAAAGAGGCACTCTTAATAACCAGGATTATTTTGTTTTAGGTACCAATCTGTTTTACTCTTTAGTACTCATTTTTGTGATTGGTTACTTCTTTGTTTGGCGAAAAAGAAAATAAAAATTTCTAATTCAACAATTTTTCATAATTTCATGTTAAATTTTCAAACAATCTGCAATTTTATTTTGTTTCACCCCTATGATTTCACAGAACAAAATATTGTTTTGGTTCAGGGACAACCTCTCATTGTGGGGCAATAGTTCCCTACTCAATTTTTTAGAACATAGTTCTGAATTTACTCCAGTCTTTTGTTTTGACCCTCGTGAAGTGCTGGTTGCTGATCATCAAAATAAAAAATGTGAATACGCTAATAAACTCATTAACAAGGTATTAACCTTGAGGAAAAATCTTCAGGAAGTTGGTAGCGATTTGTTGGTGGTGAGTGATCATTATGAAAAAATTATTCCTTCATTGGCCAGGGTCCTGAATGTTGACATGGTTGCTACTGAAAGAATTGCGGCTAGTAAGGGAGTCGCAACAGATCCAATGACTCATTTTAGAGAAGAAAAGCTATTGGAAATTAATACTTTACTAAGAATGCATTCAATTCCTCTGGTGTTTCCACAAAATGAATTACATAAATTTCAACGAAATTCTTTTCCGACTTTTCCACCCATTAACAGCGGCTCGGTGCCTTCTGCCGATCAGTTATTGGCTATGTCGACCTCTAGGCTGCATTCAATCGCCCGTTGATCAACCAAAGTTCCCTTATTGTTACTATTTTGAATTTTTTATTTAATTGATAATTAAATAGATAACTCCTTATTTAGAATTCATCTAAATTTCATTAAAAACGGCGTACTTTTGCAGTGTTAAAAATTTGGAAGGATTATTGACTAAAAAGAGGTAACAAATTATTCAACTAAAAAAGTAAGGTTATGACACAAATAGAATTTAATCATAAGGTAAAAGATTTATACAAACCACTTAGAAATTTTGCGTTAAAATTAACTCGTAATCTTGAGGATGCAACGGATCTGACTCAGGAAACGATGCTTAAGGCATTCAGCAATCATGACAAATTCAGAGAGGGAACTAACATGAAAGCATGGTTGTATACCATCATGAAAAATATTTTCATCAATAATTATCGTCGACAAATGAATAGTCAAATAGTTAGCGATGACACTGAAAATCAATACTATATTAATTCACACTCTCAACGCACCGGCAACCTTGGCGAACGCAGCATGATATTAAAAGACATACAAAATGCTATTAGTTCCCTATCGTACAATCTCAGGATTCCCTTTGTTATGGCCTTTCAAGGTTACAAATACGAAGAAATTGCTCAGCACATGAAAGTACCTTTAGGAACTGTTAAAATCAGGATTCACAATGCTAGAAAAAAACTTAAGGTTCGTTTAATTGATTACGATCCAAGATTTGAAAGACCAATGGCATTTTAAATAGACAGTAACAAGCACAAAACCGGTTCGCAAGAGCCGGTTTTTTTTTGCCACCACTATAATTATTTTTCGAAAGCAATACTAAAGTGTTCACTATTTTAGTTTTTTATTCCAATTTGTAAAAACTAACTTTGGCTGATTGAGTGATTTCTTACCTACTTTAATATTCCATTCTTATGTCAAGATCGAGCCAGCTGATAGCAACATCAATTTTCTTAATTGCCACTTTAGGTTCCTGTTCGTTTCAGAACCAGGTTTCCGTTGTAGAGAGGAATTTTGGAGAAGAAATTGAAACAGTTCAAAACCTTGTATTCCGTTTCGATCATGAACT
>JBBQVM010000080.1:0-11950 GCA_038211525.1 Bacteroidia bacterium | reverse complement strand
TAGCAATTGCTCAATAGCAGGCAACCCTTCCTTTGTACCGGGTATTTTTATAAAACAATTCGGTCGATCTACTTGATTAAATAAACGTCGCGCTTCTATCATACTGCCCTGTGTATCGCGAGCTAGGTACGGTGACACTTCCAGACTTACAAACCCATCCGTTCCTTTAGACGCAGTATAAACAGACTTTAATAAGTCACATGCATCCTGAACATCTTTTATTGTAAGTGCGTCATAAATTTCATGTGGACTTTTTCCTTGCTTCACCAACTTTGAAATCTGAATATCATAACTATCACCTTCTGCTATAGCTTTATTAAAAATGCTTGGATTGGAAGTAATGCCTCTTAATCCTTGCTGAGCTACTCTTTTTTTTATTTCACCACTAGTAATTTTATTTCTTGTAAGATTATCCAACCAATAACTTTGGCCATAATTTATTAAATCATTTAAAGTATTCATATTACAATTATTTCATATTTTCATTTTCTAATTCAATAATTTTGGCCACTCTGCGGGCATGACGTGGGGCGTTCGTAAATCTTGCATTTAAAAAAACAGGAACTAACTCACGAGCCAATTCAATACCAATTATTCGTTGTCCAAGGCACAATACATTAGTGTCATCGTGTTCAACACATTGGTGAGCTGAATAGGAATCGTGGCAAACACCTGCTCTTATACCTTTAAATTTATTGACGGCTATACTTACGCCGACACCACTTCCACAAATGAGAATACCTCTTTCACCTAAGTTCTTAAGAAGTGCATTTGCGACATTCGCTGCATGATCCGGATAATCGCTTGGCTCTTCATTGTCAGTGCCTAAATCTAATACTTCATATCCCGATTCGCGTAGGTCGTTCGTTATAATATTTTTATAAGTAAAACCGGCATGGTCCGAAGCAATTACGACTTTCATTTTAATAAATCTTTTGCTGTACTTACTATTTTATCTACGGTTATATCATAATGATTAAATATCTCTTGGTATGGGGCACTGGTTCCGAAGGTTGAAATTCCAATTACTTTTCCTTCAGAACCAACCCATTCAAACCAACCTAGAGGGGAAGCAGCTTCAACAGATATGCGCAATTTGTGGAGAGGAGGCAACACCTCATTTCGGTATTCCTCAGACTGTTGCCTGAACAATTCCCAACTTGGCATACTAACTACACGAGCATTAATATTTTCTTTCAGAAGAGTTGCTTGAGCTTCCATCACTAACTGAACTTCCGAACCCGAAGCTATCAAAATAATGTTCAATTTATCGTTTGATTTTTCAGGTGATAAAATATAAGCACCTTTTAAAACACCAGCGGCACTTGCTGTTTTAGTGCGGTCAAAAATGGGAAGTTTTTGTCTACTTAGAACTAGCATTGTTGGCCCTTCTGAACGCTGAATGGCTGCCTTCCATGCACTAGCTGCTTCATTGGCATCAGCTGGTCGAATAACACACAAGCAGGGCATGGCACGAAAAGATGCAAGTTGTTCAATTGGTTGATGCGTGGTTCCATCTTCTCCAAGTCCTATGGAGTCATGAGTCATTACATATATAACAGGTAACTTCATAATACAAGCAAGACGAATAGCAGGCCGAGCATAATCAGTAAAAATAAAAAAAGTAGCAGCATAAGCGCGAACTCCTCCGTGAAGTGTCATGCCTGAACTGGCAGCACACATAACATGTTCTCGTATTCCCCAGTCCATATTACGATTGCCATAATTCCCTTTTTCAAAGTAGCCCGATGATTTGATCATCGTTTTTGTTGAAGGTTCAAGGTCTGCACTACCGCCCATGAGCCATGGTAAATGCGGAGCTATTGCGTTAATTACATCGGCTGTAATTTCTCTTGTAGCTTTTGGTTTATCACTGGATTTATAAAATGGAATCTCATTATCCCACCCTTTCGGTAATACTTGTTTTATTGATTCAAAAAAACTCTTTGCTAGATCAGGGTTGGCAACTTTATAATTTTCAAATTTATTCTTCCAATTTTCTTCCAATTCTTTTCCTTCTTTTGCTTTCAACATCATGTGTTGCTTCACATCATCCGGGACTAGAAATATTTTATCTTCAGGCCAACCGTAGAACCTTTTGGTTAATCTAACTTCCTCATCTCCTAGTGGAGAACCATGCGCCTCGGGGGTATCTTGTTTATGAGGAGAGCCATAGCCAATATGTGTTCTCAGAATAATTAACGAAGGTTGATCATCTGTTTGTTTTGCTTTTGAAAAGGCATCGGAGATAACTTTTAGGTCGTTTCCCTTATCGCCCAAATTTTGCACATGCCAATGATAGGATTCAAAGCGTTTTGCAATATCATCAGAATAGGTTAGGGAGGTACTTCCTTCAATAGTGATACGATTATCATCATATAGAAAAATAAGTTTTCCTAATCCCAAATGACCGGCGAGCGATGCAGCCTCATGAGAAGCACCTTCCATCATGTCGCCATCGCCACAAAAAACATACGTATGATGATCAATTACAAGGTGTTCTTTTGTATTGTATAGGGTCGCTAGATGTGCTTCGGCAATGGCCATTCCCACTGCAGTCATCAATCCTTGACCTAATGGCCCTGTGGTTGTTTCTATTCCCGGAGTAATCCCATATTCAGGATGACCTGGGGTAATACTTCCCCATTGTCTAAAATTCTTTATGTCTTCAAGTGAAATTTCATACCCAACCAAATGCAAAATAGCATATTGTAACATTGAAGCATGTCCATTAGAGAGCACAAAACGATCTCGGTTAAACCAACCCGGATTAGCGGGATTGAATTTTAGGTGATTATACCAAAGTGCATATGCGGCAGGTGCCAGGGCCATCGCTGTTCCGGGATGACCTGAATCTGCTTTTTCAACGGCATCTATTGCAAGACAACGAATTGTATCTATACATTTTTCATCAATAGTCACTTCGTCAAAGATTTTTAAATAGTAAATGCAATTAGTACCAGTCTAATTATGAAAGGATTATACTTATTTTAACTGCAGGGTTAAAAACTAGTGTCTCCAAAGCTTCTTTTGCACCGATCGCTCCGGCATTCTACCGGTCAAATTTTTATTTTGATGTTCAACCTGATAAATTTCAGTTAACTCCTCATAATCTATTGCAACTAAGGTTTTTGAAATTATTTTGCTTTCAGATAACTTATCGTTTGAATTTACCTTATCACTTAGGATTTTTGGAATAGAATTGTTGTTCTGATTTGTTTTCATTTTCATGGAATTTATTTGTTCTTCATATAGCACACATTGTACCTAATCTAGCAAAAATAAGTACATTACCAATTTAAACCATTACACAATTTTGTAAAATAGTTACATAATTTACACATCCGTTAACAATTAGGATGCAGAAATATTCAAGTATCTTTTAAACACTGATTTGTTTGCCGTTATTCAACCTTTAATGTGGCTTGCTTACTGATTTGACAATTCAAACGAAAAAAGGTTAAATATTTTAAAGAAATTCTTTAGTTGAAGGTTGTTTTCAGGTAAAATACCCTGATCTTAGAATTTATTTATGAAGTTGAAATATAAAAAGGGACACATCAACAATTAAATGAAGGAATTATGAATTTTTGAAACATAGAAATTTAATCAATTCCTGTTTGCCAGTCTCTCAATGGTTAACCCTTGAATAATTATACTAAATAAAACGCAAAAGTAGGTAGCTATTAAAAGTATATTTTTTGTTTCAGAATTTGGTAAAGATAATACCAACGCTAAAGAAAGTCCACCTCGTAAACCACCCCAACTAATTAACTTTAATTCATGGAATGACAATTTTAAAAATTTAGGAAATACTAAATGAGGCAGATATATAATGATAACTCTCGCAAGTAAAACTATTAAAACTGAAATGATCCCTATTAGTATGTAAATTATATTAAAGTCAATTTCAATAAGTACAAATGCCATTAAAATGAATAAAATAGAATTCAATATTACATCAACTAATTCCCAAAACTTGTGCACATATTCTTGTGTAGTGTCGCTCATGGCAATGTTAAGTCTGAAATTGCCCACTAACAAACCCATAACAACCATTGACAAAGCACCTGAAACGTGTATGTAATTGCAAAAAGTGTATCCTGCCATTACAAACGCAAGAGTCAATAATATTTCTGTTTCATAGTGATCAACCGATTTTAAAAGCAAATACAAGCTATAGCCCATGACAAATCCCATTATTATGCCACCTACGGCTTCTTGCAAAAGTAGAATTCCAAAGCTAGAAAAATTAAAAGCACCTGTGCTCAATGTTTTTAATAGGGCAATAAATAAAACAACACCTACGCCGTCATTGAATAAGCTCTCACCAACAATTGTATGTTTTGTTTGTTCGGGCACATTTGCTTTGTTTAATATTCCTAATACTGCAATTGGATCTGTTGGTGATATCAAAGCACCAAAAAGCATGCAATAAATAAAATCGATTTCGAGATTAAAAAGTTGAGTTAAACCAAAAAATAGTAACGAGACTAGAACTGTAGAAAGTAATACTCCTCCGGTAGAAAAGGTAACAATTGGCCTTATTTGTTTTTTAAGATTGCTCCAATTTGTGTGAATTGCACCCGCAAATAATAAGAAACCTAATAGAATATTGAGTATGATTTTATCAATATTTGCCAATTCTATATAGTCTCGAATTTTTTCGGTTGGAATAGTTATCCATAATTTTGAACTAATTACAACTAATGAAAGTACGGTGGATAAAATAAATAGCCCTATAACAAACGGTAGTTTTAAAATCCGATGATTCAAGTAGGCAAATCCTGCAGATAAGCAAATTAAAATAGTTAAGGCAAGATATATTGTCAAAGGAATATATTTTTAACTTAATGAAATTTTATCTTTGGTTTGTAAATTTTTGAATTCAAACTATTGGAACATTCAATATTCTGTCATAGTTTTATGTTATTCACTCCATCACATAAATCTGCTTTAACGTTATCATGAGAATGCGAAACTTTGTGGGCACTTTTCATTTGTATAAACTCAAACCTAGGATTTCCTAAGCAACCAAGGTAAACATGAAAACTAAATTTAACAACTTATTTTTACAACATATTGTTAACGAATGATTTTAGGTGTGACAAAAATATTAAATATATCAAAATAATTAGGATATAATGGTAATCTCTTTGGAAGTTAGTATTAGTATAACCTTGCTTAAGCAGATTTGTTCATTCTTTTTAAAAGATAAGGTCTAAAAACAAATATAGATGTTGAAATAATTCCCAGCCCAATAATTGCGTAAGGTATTTTTTGAATTTGAATGGTGATATCAGCAATAATAGCCATTCCGCAACAACAAGCGCCGACAAGGCAAAACCATTTTTGCTTTACTTTTTGTTGAAAGGCTATAAAATTAACGACTCCGAATGTGAACAAAAATATGATACTGGCTGCATCTACCAAACTAGATAAACTACCCAGAGCCGCCAATAAAGCTGAAATTCCGGCTATAAACAGTACAGCATAAAAAGGAATATTATCCTTATTTTCTTTAACAAATAAATGAGGTAAATCTTTTTTCGTAGCAACGTTCTCCATAAATCTTGCTGTTGAAAATAAGGTTGCATTTATTGCTGAAGCGGTGGAAAAAGCGGCGGCAATAGTTACAAAAATTAATCCAGTAGTACCTAATGCCTTTTTACCGGCAATTGATAATGCAACTTCTTTATTTTCTATTATTGAAGCTGCTCCTACTATCATGGTGGTGCCAAAAGTTACCAATAGATATATTATAATTACTGACATAACCGCCCAGAATGTGGCTTTTGGCAAAGTTTTATTTGGAGTTTTTAAATCGTCATAATCATAAGATAATAGTTGAAAACCCTCGTAAGCCATAAAAATGGTTCCTGCTCCAATTACAGCCATATGCCAGGGTTTCGGATTTATTCCTTGTGTAAGTTGTTCAGGGTTCCATTCTGTTAGTCCATAAATAGCCAATGCCAATAAAACAAATAATTTGCCGTAAACGGTAACTATTTCTACTTTTGATGCATTGCCGACACCTTTTAAATTTACTCCGGCAAGTAGTGCAATAATCGATATGGCTAAAAGACGTGGTAGCCAATTGCCAAAATCAAAAACGTGCGCTACATAATGACCGAAAGTAAATGCATACACCGACAAAGTTAAAATATACCCCAAGATCAGAATCCAGGAAAGGCTTCCTGCAAATCCATTGTGGTTAATTTTCCTCAAAAAAGTAAATGCACCGCCCCCTTCGCTATACTTAACTGCTAACTGACTATAACTATGTGCTGAGATTAACGCAATACCACCTGCAAGGAGAAAACTTAACCATGCCCATTGACCGGCAGTTTCAATTATTACTCCCAACACAGAAAAAATTCCACCACCCACCATTCCGCCAACAGCCATTGACCAGGTGGCATTGAAATTCATTTTATTTTTACTCATGTTTAATTTATTGTGGTCACATAAAATTCTGGTTTCGTGTGTGAGACTAATTGGGTAAAAGTCTTTTTGGTATTACTATGCGAACATAACTTTTAACCTTGATTCCCGGAATTCAATTTTTAAATCCAATTACTATTTCAACACTGAAAAGAGGTAATTGTTAATTTCATTTTTGCTCTTTTAGTAATTGAAAACGTTTTAATTCATAATTTACAACAGTTCTTTTAAATATTTCAAATCTGATTTCGCAGTTTGAATTACTTCAGCAGTTTTGCCATTAAGCATAAGCTTTGCCATTGAATTAGTAAATCCAATCAATTGTTCGAACTTAAGTGTTGGGGGCATAGCCAAGGCTTCTGAGTCAGTAAATATACTTATAACAGCAGGTCCATCATGATTGAAACCATTTCGTAATGCGACTTCTACATCTTTGGTTTCTTTAGCTTCCCAGGCTGCTATATTCATGGCTTCTGCAACCTTTACAAAATCGGGGTTAATCATATCGGTTTGCCATTCCATATAGCCTTGAACTCTCATTTCCAACTTTACCATTCCTAAACTCCTGTTATTAAAAATAACAATTTTAACAGGTATATTATATTGACTAATGGTCATTAAATCACCCAGTAACATTGTAATACCACCATCGCCACAAAAGGCAATTACCTGTCTGTTGGGATGTGACAAACCTGCTCCCATTGCCATTGGCATCGCATTAGCCATTGAACCGTGATTAAATGAACCGGTTAGATAGCGATTAGTTCCTGCTTTTAAGTAGCGTGCTGCCCATACGGCACTCATGCCTGTATCCACAGTAAAAATGGCATCATCATTAGCAATTTTATTGATCAAATAAGCTACATATTCAGGATGAATATGTTTCTCACTTCCTTTTGCACTTACATAACTATCATATTTTTCTTCATGATCTTGATGCATAATTCGCATTTTATCAAGAAATTCTGTATTAGTTTTTTCAGAAATCAGAGGCAAAAGTTCATGGATGGTGGATTTAATATCTCCACAATATCCATAATCTACTTTTGCTCTGCGTCCCAATCGTTCCGGTTTGATATCAATTTGAATAATTTTGCATTTTTCAGGTAAGAATTCACTGTACGGAAAATCTGTGCCAAGCATTAACACCAAATCTGCCTGATGCATGGCTTCAAAGCCCGATTTATTTCCTAATAAACCATTAAGTCCAACAGCAAAAGGATTCTCTGCACGATCAAAAAATATTTTACCTCTAAAACTAAAGCCCAATGGCGACTGTAATTTTGCAGCCAATTGCATTACTTCTTCTACGGCGTATCTGCAACCATGTCCACAATATAACATTACTTTTTCATGAGCATTCATAACAGCAGCTAATTCTTCAAGATCTTTTTCGCAGGGTATCACTCGAGGCTCCGTATAAAAATTTTTACCTGCCGAATACACATCTTCAATTGGTGCGCTTGCAACATCACCCGGCAATCCTAAAACAGCAACGCCCTTCTGACTGATGGCATGTTGAATGGCTGTTTGCAAACCGTTCATTGCTTGCGTGGGTGTATTAGCCATGAAAACATATTTTGAACAATCCTGAAATAAATATTCCGGACGCGTTTCCTGAAAATTATCTAAACCTAATTTTTCTGTAAATATGGTAGAAGCAATTGCAATTACCGGATTACCTGCTCTATTTGCATCATATAAACCATTAACCAGATGTACATGTCCGGGTCCACTACTACCCATGCAACATCCAATACCATTTAATTCTGCTTCCATAGACGCAGCATACGCACCCGCTTCTTCGTGCCTAACATGAATCCATTGTAATCTCCCATCTCGACGCACTGCATCATTTATTGGATTTAAACTGTCGCCGGTAATTGCGTAAATTCGTTTTACACCTGCTTCTACAAGCATTTCTACTAAATAATCTGATACATTGCTAGACATGGAAATTTATTTATTAGGTTTATTTCTAATTGATTTGAAAGTCAGAATGTGAAATTACTAACTCTTGCTAAATATTGCATATTAATTCAAAATTATTTTTATAATAGAGAAAGCACCATTATATAGGTAACACCTATTTTTAACTAAAAACACCTTCCATTTTCGAATCTTATTTTGGAAAAAACCAAATTTTATTTCTTGGGATATTGTTAAAGAAATTAAGAAGATAACTTATCTTACCTTGAAAATAAACTATTTCTGAAAAATTGATTGATAGGATTCGAAATATACAAGACTAAATAAAAAATGACAAAAGCATTAAGTTTTACAATTTAATTATACCATGTAAATTAAAGTTTGCAACTTTTGCAAGTAGCTATAAATGCTGATAATTTGTTGACACCTGTTGTTATATAATTATAATTTTATGGTTCCAATTAAAAGAATAATTATATTTATTTTAAGACGAAGTAACGAATTAATATTTCGGTAAAATTCATTTTTTATAGTCGATAATATTTTTCGCCATACCATCAAAAACAAAAAAGTGAAATGGCAATACTGCGTACCAATATAATCTTCCTAATAATCCTTTTGGTCGAAATGTAGCGGTTTGTTGCAAAAAGTATTTATCTTCTTTTTCAATTACTTTAAATTCTAACCAGGCCTCACCGGGCAATTTCATTTCTGCATAAAGCAGTAAGATATTGTTTTTTTTATCAACTTTAAGCACTCGCCAAAAATCAATAGAGTCACCCATGTGAATTGCTGTCTTATTCGTTCGTCCTCGCATTAATCCAACTCCCCCAAAGAGTTTATCGATAAAACCTCTTATTCGCCAAAGCCAATTGCCGTAATACCAACCTCGTTCGCCACCGATAGCCCATATATTGTTTAACGCATTTTCTAAATTACTTGAAATGTATTTTGTTCTGATATCCAAATAACACCCGAATGTTGGCACTTGTATATAATCAAGTAATGTATTTTGTGTAAAGCTGGAAGCAAGAGAATCTTTCCAGCTAGAAATAACATTGTTTTGTTCAATTTTTTGGAACGCCATTTTAACTGCGTTTTTATAAGTAATAGGTTCAATATTCAGTAAACTACCTAAATTATTTTTCTTTGCAACAACTGCTACTTTCATACTATTAACCAAATGAACCGCCAACTTATAAGAGGTACTTGTTACAAAATATAACCAATAGGACGAAATACGCGGAGTCATTACAGGAACGATAAATATACGTCTTTTTAAAGACCTGACTTCTGCAAACTGGAGCAGCATTTGTTTATACGTTAATACTTCCGGCCCTCCAATATCATAAGACTGATTAAAAGTTTCCTTTCGTAATAAAACACCTGTCAGGTAGGCCAGTACATTTTTTATTGCAATGGGTTGAATTTTTGTATTAAGCCATTTAGGCGTAATCATTATTGGTAATTTTTCTACAAGGTCACGAATAATTTCAAACGATGAGCTTCCTGAACCTACAATAATTCCGGCTTTTAAGGAGGTGACAGGAATTTTGCCTGCATGTAAAATTTCGTCCACATGTTTTCTTGATGCTAAATGGTCAGACAGATTAGTTTCGTTCGTAATACCACCTAAATAAATAATTTGCTTCACTTTAGTTTGTTCTACAAACTTCAGAAAATTTCGGGCAGTTGTTTCTTCTAATGATTGAAAACTACTTCGATTATCGCTCATTGAATGAATTAGGTAGTAAGCAGCATCAATATCGCTTATACTGTTATCATATTTGACGTCATTAAGAAAATCAATTTCTAAAAGAGCTATTTTATCGTCTTTAAATATTCCCTCGTCAGGAAATCTAGTTTTATCTCTTACACAGCAAATAACATTATGTCCTAGCGCTATCAATTCTGAAAGTAAGCGTTTGCCTATATAACCGTTAGCACCTGTTAGTAAAATCTTCATTGTTTGTATCTTGATGGATTTTAAAACAGAAAACTAAGTTTTTAGGCTTCCTAATCCCCCATCAGCACCAATAATTTGGCCGGTGATCCAACTAGCGGAATCGCTCAGTAAAAATGAGACTAACTGAGCCATTTCATTTGGTGTTCCAATTCTTTGCAGGGGATGACGTTTAGAGGAGGATTCTCTTTTCTCGTCGGTATTTAATAAAAAACTTGTAAGTGGTGTGTCGGTTAAGGAAGGGGCAATTACATTCACTCTAATTTGAGAAGAAGCAAACTCTGCAGCTAAACTTTTTGCCAGTCCTTCCAATGCTGATTTGGAGGTGGAGATAGAAGAATGAAAGGGCATTCCTAATTTAGCTGCTACTGTACTGAATAAAACAATACTGGCACCATTTGCCTTTTTTAAATTGGGTAGAACCTTTTGAATAATTGCTACGGCACCTAATACATTCTGCGTAAAGTCATTTAGAAAATCCTGAGTGGAAAACCTGTTAAAGGGCTTTAGACTAATTGAACCCGGACAATATACTATGCCATGAATTACTTCGGGTAAATCTGAAAGTGAATCTAAGGTTTCTTTTGCTACATCTATTTGATGAAATGTTGTCCTTAAGTCTCTTAATGAATCAGTCAAGTTTCGTGAAATGGTTATTAAATTATTTTCTGCTGCAAGTAATTTAGCTGTTTCTAGTCCAATTCCTTTGCCGGCGCCAATGATTAATATATTTTTCATAAATGATGTTTTTAATTATTATTAAGCTTTCTGCCAAATATTTTCAATTTTTAATAAGCTAAAAGGATATGTCTGTTTGATAAATTGCATTTAAATCTTAATATAAAATTTAGCAGGATACAAATGTTGCTTTTAAGCTCGTTTATTCTCCATTTTTCCATTAAAACATCGAAAATTTTAACTCCGGATTGGAAACTGAATTGCTATTAGTGACCTATTTTTATCCTATGAGATGAACATTTAAGTGCCATGGATTGTTTTAAATGAATTGTTTTTAATCTTTGATTTATTTTCAATTCAAATTTTACTATTCAGGAGTGTCATTAAGGGATGTCATAATGTTTTTATTATGGACACATCTTTAAAACACCTCTATAGATTCACCACAAGAAGGGCAAATTAGACCATATATCGTGGATAAACATCCACAATTATTTCCGACTCTTTATGGAAAGAATCGCCTATTAACTAATTTGGCTGCTGGCTTTGTATAATTATTTAGGCCTTCCATTAATAATTATTTTAAACAAAAGACCTTATTTTAACCTTTAATTCACAATGTAAAATCACCAACAGATATATTTGATAAATAAAATATAGATTTTTAATTTTATACAATTAATTATAAAAACACATGGTATAAGTTTTGTAATATGAAAACTTCAAAAATTTAAAAATACTAATATGAATAATTTATTCAGAGGATTATTGGCGGGTTATGGTGCTAAGAAATTAGGTGGTGGATGTTTTGGAACTATTCTGGTTTTTGTAATTTTATGGATGCTACTGGGACATTGTTAGCCTTCATTTACTGAAATGTCAAAGTTCATCACCTCGCAAATGAGCATCTGAACAAGAAAATAATTTCCATCTATT
>JBBQVM010000079.1:0-11950 GCA_038211525.1 Bacteroidia bacterium | reverse complement strand
AACCGGCAATGGCAGTTGATACACATGTTTTTAGAGTTGCCGCAAGGATTGGTCTTACAATCAAAGCCACGACCCCACTGGCCGCAGAAAGGCAATTGGTAAAATATCTTCCAACTAATATCATTCATAAAGCACACCACTGGCTAATATTGCATGGACGCTATGTTTGTGTGGCACGAACTCCAAAGTGTGAAATATGCGGAGCTCAATCATTTTGTAAATATTTTACAGCTGTTCGGAAGTAATCAACCTTATTCAAAATTGCCTCTAAGCCAGTTAAAAGATTGGTAGTATAAATTTTGCGCGAGTTGATTTTAGTCAATAATTGATTTTTTTCATGTTTCAACTGCTATTTTATCCCCACATTTGCAGTAACCAAAGTTCAATATATGAATTACTTAAAATGGAACAAGATCTTTATTCTATTGGTACTTTCCTCTTTAGCAATACTTCCCGGATGCCTTCACGACACTCAATTAGATACCTATCCAACGGTTAGTTTTGCCAGTGAAGTACAACCTATTATCGCCAGCAACTGTACGCGATCAGGTTGCCATAATGGTGCAGTTTTCAGTCTACAATACTATCAGGAAGTATTAAGTCAAGTGACCCCGGGTAATGCCAGAAAAAGTAGTATTTATCGTTCCATAACAGGTCGGTCGTTGCAAGGAATTATGCCTCCTTCACCCGCTTCAACCTTATCAGAAGATCAAATTAGATCCATTTTTGTTTGGATAGAACAGGGAGCAGCCAACAATTGAAAAATATGAAACGAATATTATTTGTTATTGCAGGTTTTGGGGTCTGGTCATCCTGTTACTATGATAATGCTTCTGAAATTCATCCAGGTGCAGGACTGAATTTGAACTGCGATACGGTAAATGTTACTTACACCAAAAATATGGTACCTCTTTTCCAGACAAATTGTGGGACAAATAATTCCTGTCACAGTTCCTCAGTAGCACAAGGTGGTGTAATTCTCGACAATTACATTGATGCAAGTTCACAAAATGATGCTACTATGATTGGTTGTGTAGAACAACAATCGGGTTACAATCCAATGCCACCTTTAGGTAAGTTAAACGATTGTGGAATCAAACAAATTAATCTTTGGATTCAAAACGGAAAACCTCAATAATTATGAAAATACGCAATTACAGAATTGCTCGCCTAATTGTAATTTCGGTACTACTTTCATTTCCTGTATTGGGAATTTGTCAGGAGAGTCTACTTTCCGATCTCGAAAAAAATGACACTCTTTCCGGAAGAGATTTAACAGCAGCGACATTCAAAAGTACCCGAAATATCAATTTTCACACTGTAGAAGTTTTAGGGAAGCGAACACTTGATTTTAGAATTTCGCACCGTTTTGGCGAGTTTAATACAGGTGGGTATAACGCTTATGGAATAGATGGACCTGCAAACATTCGTTTGGGTCTCGAATACAGTTATAATGGAAGGCTAATGTTTGGACTTGGACGTTCTTCCTACCAAAAAATGTATGATGGGTTTTTAAAATATAAATTACTCCGTCAAACATCCGATAATCACATGCCGGTTACTGTTACATTGGTTTCTGAAATGTTCTATATCAACCAAAAGGATCCTAACGCATCAGTATCAGGGGTTGATAAATATGAATTTTTTAGCAGTCGTTTATCGTATGTGAACCAAATTATAGTTGGAAGAAAATTTTCTCCTTCTTTTTCTCTTCAAATTGCACCGGTAATGGTTCACTACAATCTGGTTGATAAATTTACCGACAAAAATGATATGTACCTTATTTCAGTAGCAGGAAGAATAAAAGTGAGTCAACGAATTGCTATTACTGCGGAATATGCCTATAATTTGATAGATTACTCTAAAACAAAAACCTACTATAATCCTTTAGGAATTGGTTTTGATATTGAAACAGGAGGCCACGTTTTCCAGATTCAGGTTACTAACGCTTTTGGAATTGTCGATAATCAATTTTATCCTTATACAAATACCTCCTGGAGAGATGGAGGCATCCGATTAGGATTTAATATTTCAAGAGTATTTTCTATTTAAAAACCAGTTCACACATTAGGCTGATTGAGTTATATTGCCAGAATGTAAATTAACCAGGAAAAAAAGAGTTGATAATTGTTCTACTGTCCATCGGAAATCTTATCCGACTTTTTCTTATGTTTTAAAACTTTCGCTTCAACATAAAAAATTATTTCTTCAGCAATATTCTTGCTTTGATCCCCTACTCTTTCCAATTTCCGGATGGTAGAGAGCATGTAAAGGCTTTGATTAATTTTTTCGAGATTTTGTTTAATGAATTCAGCCACTACCGTATTGGCCGCCATGTTAATCTCATCTAAAAATTCATCCTTCATAAAAACATTCCGCGCAAGCTTGGTATCTTCTGTTTCAAAGGAGGTCATCACATCAGTAACAATTGAAATGGCTGTGTCAAACATTTCCAGCAACCGTGCCGATTTAATTAATTCTCTATCCGGCGCACTATTAATACTTAAAACAAATTGTGCAATACCTTCAGCAATATCACCTATGCGCTCCAGATTAGAATTAATTTTCATGCAAGCTAGCACAAGTCGGAGATCGACCGCAACTGGGTTGAATAAAGCAATAATATTCTCACAGTCTCTATCAAGTTTTAATTCGAAAGAGTTAACTCTTTTTTCATTTACTCTTACTTCTCTGGCAAGGTCCTTGTCAAAATCAACCAATGACTGACGTGATTTTTCAAGTTGCGAACAAACCAAAACGAACATTTCAGTCATGTCCTGCTTCAGCTTACTTAATTCGATATCGAGATGTGTCATTTGCATTTTTATCAACCAAATCTACCTGTTATATAATTTTGTGTACGTATGTCTTTAGGGTTAGTGAATATTTTTTTGGTATCGTCATATTCCACCAATTCACCAAGATAGAAAAAGGCGGTATGGTCACTAACTCTTCCGGCTTGTTGCATATTGTGTGTTACAATCACAATGGTATATTCTGCTTTTAATTCATATATTAATTCTTCAATTTTGGCTGTAGAAATGGGATCAAGTGCCGAAGCCGGCTCATCCATTAATACCACCGACGGTTCAATAGCCAGCGCCCTGGCAATGCATAAACGTTGTTGCTGTCCTCCTGAAAGTTCAAAGGCGGATTTCTTAAGTTTATCCTTCACCTCCTCCCATAAAGCAGCTTGCTTTAAACAGGTTTCAACCCGCTCTTCAATAAACGTTTTATGAGTGATTCCGTTTACTCTTAAACCATAAGCAACATTTTCAAATATGGTTTTTGGAAAAGGATTGGGCTTTTGGAACACCATTCCTACTTTTTTCCTCAATTCATCAGGAATGGTATCTTTCGAATAAATATTTTTTCCATCCAATAAAACGACTCCTTCAGTTCTAACATTGTCTATCAGGTCGTTCATTCTGTTGAACAGTCGCAAATAGGTTGATTTGCCACATCCGGAAGGACCGATCAAAGCTGTCACAGTATTCTTTTTCATGCCCATAGAAATTCCTTTAAGGGCATGAAAATCACCGTAATACAAATGCAGGTTTTGGGATTCTAATTTATTCATCGAGTTACCTGATTATTAGCTTGCAGATTTGGTGCAAAATTATGGCAAAAGTATCCCTCCAATGTTAAGCCAACATTAACTATGCGTTTCCAAAAGTATTAAAAAAGGGAGCATCCTATGTTAGGATGCTCCCTTTTTATTAATGATTTACAATGATTTATTTTAAAATGGTCAGTTTTTTATTCAAAACATCATTTCCACTTTGAAGGGAACAAAGGTAAATTCCTCCGGAAAGAGATGAAGTATTAATTTGAAGGGTTCCTTCAGTTGAAGTTTCTAAGCCTGACAAAAGAATTTTACCATTCAAATCACTTACACTCCATTTTATGCCCTCTTGGTTGTTGATGATTTTGTAATCTACATTTATTAGATTTTGAGCCGGATTAGGATAAAAATTACCAATCAACGAATTATTATTGTTTTCATTAAGTCCAATTGAGATGGAAGAAATATAGGCATTCAACATCACATCTTCCAGTTCACGGTATCGGTACGCTGCCCATGAGTTTGGGTTAGAAGCTTGTCCTAAGATTTCAAAGGTACGGTTAGAAATTGGAGCCACCTGATTTTGTCCGATGCTAATTCCATCACCACCCATAACCCAAGCAACATAAAAGCCACCTGCGGTAATTTGAATTGGACTGGTAGTGTTGACAGTGTTCCAACTACCTGTGAGCACAGACGGGCCATCGATCCAAATAGAATCAAGGACGGTTAACGGTGTTCCACCGGGACCATCATCAGCTAGTACCATCAAAGCACAACCTACTAAATTAGCATTCGCAGCTACATAAGCACTGAGCTGTGTGATGTTACAGGGATAAAATGGGGGAATAAAATACATTCCTGCTCCGCCACCACCACCTTGCCAACCTAATCCACCTAACCCTGCATCGAGTCCACTGTCGAATGATAATTTTATACTTGCAAGACTGGTATCCACAACTTGCAATTCCTGTGTTTTCTGGTTGTTACTAGGTGTAGCATCTCCCGGTAATTGGGTATCGGTAACATAACGGTAAGTGCCGGCAGTGATTGGTAAGTAAGTCACAGGGAATAAAATATCCTCAGTGGCACCTGGTGCAAGCGTTCCGGTTTGGACAGTACTTGAAATCTGGGCAACATTTAGGTTATTCAAAACTCTTCCAAATACATTAAATGGTGCTAAGGATTGGTTACCTGTATTTCTTACTTGGGTATTCATATCGTAAGCCGGGCCATTTTTTGCAAGAAACAAACCACCCGTTTCATCATTATCATTGTAAACAGTAGATGCATCATTAACAATAAATGTAGTACTTCCCGGATAAGAAAACTTTATAGCATAAATAGTAGGAGGTAAAATATCATGAGTGTGCATCAGTCCAATGTTACCTGAATTATTCTCAATTCCAATGGTACAAAAATCTGCCGGATTGCTGTAAACTCCATTCTGCGTTAGATACTGGTAAGTGATAGAACTATCGACATTACTCAAAATTATCTGAAAACTATTTGCACCTGTATAACCCGGTGCAGCAGGATCCCAGAATGGAACGTCCATATAGGTAATTATCAATGAATCGTTCGCAGCACTTGTCCAATACCAACATTCAGCACCTGGAATTGCTCCACCATTTGGATCGGTAAAAGTTAAATCTGAAGTCATCACAGCCAGATAATTTTGAATACCAGTAGGAATTGGAATAATAGGAAACGGATGAGCTACCGGTGTTGAAGTGAAACCAACATAACCATTTGAACCTACTCTAAAAGTAGTTACATCATACCAGTAAAAATGAAAAGGAAACCCAATTGCATAGGGCCCTTTGATATTATCATCTGCAAGTCCTGTTACCTGAATTGAACCCGGTCCATTCACAATATCAATCCAGTTAAATGCCGGTCCATTAGGATCATTGCTGTCTTTCCAGGTATATCCATAAGTATCCGGGCCTCCGGAAGTTTGGGCCTGCACGTTTATCGCTAATAAACCACCTGCAATTAAACATGTTAGTTTTTTAAATAGATTTGTAAAGTTTTTGCTCATGTTTTGACAATTTTAAGGGTTAAAATTATGTTTCTCGGATCAAGATTTTAAAAGTAACCAAAAAATTATGCAAGGACAAACTTTCAAATAATTTTTTAGTGTGATTATACTATAAGTAATTGATTTATAAAGTATTAAATATATTTATTTTAATCAACTTGTAATTGGTCAAATTGCTCAATTTTATTTTTTCAAAATGAAATTCGGAAACTAAAATTGTAAAATAATTTAAGGTCTTAAAATTTAAAGCTAAAAATCATTCCTCATAACTAACTTTGCGTTATGAAAAATCCATTGGAAACTTCAGGTGAATACAAGTTAAAAATGAACCTGATGGTTCAAAATTTACTACTCACCTCTATCGGGATGTGCAAGTTCGTGATGATGCATCCAAAGCATCCGATTTCGGAAGCTATCAAGCAATTTAAATTATTTGACAATGCTAAGATGGATTCCTTTTTTGAAGAAGTAAAAAATGCCATGCCCGGCCAAACGCTAATTTTGAATATTGATGATGAACTATTAATTTTCACAGCTTTGGATATTTCCTGCAAAGCATATATCACAGATCTGGGTGATAAAATGGAAATGATAAATGAACCCAATCTTAAAGGAGGCAAGACCACATTTTCGGAAATAAGAAATACCATTTTAAAAGGAAGCCAGTTTGTGATGGATGGTATGAGAGAAACACTCACTGGGCATCCTGCCTTTGACGATCGAGTAGATATTCTAGATAATTACATTCTAGTATAAGTTTTAGATCCAGCCATTAACTTTGTAGTACAAAATAGCGGTTATTTCTCTTAAGCAGGTAATCTCCAGTTTAAGATAATTCCAGAAATTATAACGAATATCAATTAAAGACGAAACATCAGGTACAAATTCTTTTCCTCCTAGCTTTTTATAATTGTATTCTAAGTTAATATACATCGCATTTTCATAAGCAGAAATACCTCCAATATAGTCAAATCCTAATTTACGAAACACCCTAATCGAGCGATACATATTTTCAGGAGATGTAACTAAAACAATTTTCTTTTTCGAAATTCCAACAAAATGCTTTTCCAATGCAATTGCTTGTGCTCTCGTATTATGACCTTCCTGCATTCTTAAAATTCTTTCATAATATACTCCTGTTTGAATCAAATAATTTTTCATCTCATTCACAGTGACCGAATCATTAGGATGGACCAGAATTATTTTTGATTGAGGGTATTCAACAGCAAGGTGCTGAATATAATACAATCGCATCAGATTTGATTCAGATGGCATACCACTTCCACCCAAAAAAACAAGATATTCCGGAGTGAAATTATAGGCGGTACCTGTATCACCTAATACTCTCAATAATTCATAAGGAATCCTTGTGAAGGCAAATGTTATCAATATTGAAGCGAAAATCCCGATTGCAAAAACAACAGGTTTAATCCATCTTAAAATAACAGTGAGAACTTTTAGGATATTTTTCCAAACTTTTCGCATACAAGGACAATGTTACAAATTTGAGGTGAGAAACATTCAATGAAAATTCTACCATTTAACTTAAATGGGATTTTTCTTGTTTATTTCAAAGGATTAAATTTCAGGAGTTGAATTCCTTTATTTATCAAATTATTTGAATATCAATAGTATATGAAAATTATCGTTACTAAATACAGAAAAACTACTTTTGCAAACAGAAAATCATCAGCACATAATTTATGAAACTTAACATTTATTTAGTTCTAACACTATTTTTTTTGATAGACACCACTTCCTATGGACAGCAAATCACCTATAAGAATTCGGGAGAAATTTACCTGGCAATGAGCAAGTTTAACACACTAGGAACGGTATTATATATTGCAGCACATCCAGATGATGAAAATACCCGACTTCTCTCCTATCTTGCCAATGGTCGAAAATTGAGAACTGTTTATCTTTCACTAACAAGAGGTGATGGGGGCCAAAATTTAATTGGAAAAGAACAGGGTTCTGAGTTGGGAATGATACGTACTCAGGAACTAATGGCTGCCCGAAGAACAGACCGTGCTGAACAATACTTTACCCGTGCAAACGATTTTGGCTATTCAAAGAATCCGGATGAAACTTTTAGTATTTGGAATAAAGAAGAAATTTTATCAGATGTTGTTTGGGCGATCAGAAAATTTCGTCCTGATGTTATTATTAATCGTTTCCCTACTACCGGCGAAGGTGGACACGGACATCATACTGCATCAGCTATTTTATCAGTGGAAGCCTTTAAGGCTGCTGCCGATCCGTTAAGATTCCCTGAACAACTTAAATATGTTACTACCTGGCAGGCTAAAAGATTATTCACAAACAGTTTTGTGCCACGAGACCAAACTGTTCCCGACAGAACTAATCAACTTCAAGTAGATGTTGGGGGTTACAATCCATTTTTAGGAGCCTCTTATGGTGAAATAGCTGCCGATAGCAGAACGATGCACAAAAGCCAGGGATTTGGTGTACCTCACTCAAGAGGAACCATGATTGAATATTTTAAAAAACTTGATGGTGATACCTTGGTAAACGAGATCATGGAAGGAATTGATACTACCTGGAATCGAGTGCAAGGCGGTAATGGTATTGAAAAAAATATCACTCAGATCATTGAAGCCTTTGATCCTGCATCTCCTGAAAAATCTGTTCCACAACTTATTGCTCTATTGAATAAATTGAAGTTAGTCAAAAATGATTATTGGCGAGAATACAAATCCAATCAAATTAAAGAATTAATTAAGAATTGTACCGGATTGTATTTTGAAGCTAACGCCAGAAATTATTTTGCATCTCCCGGTGATACCTTTTCAACTTCTATTTCAGCCATCTCCCGCATGGGAAATAATATTAAACTTGAAAACGTACTTTTAAATGATATTGATACTAATTTGTCAATGACACTTTCCAGGAACGAAATGTTCACTTTTAACAAAACAATAAGATTGTCATCTGCTTCGGACTACACTTCTCCTTTCTGGTTAAAAGAGCAACATGGTCAGGATGCCTATGTTATTCACGATTTGACTAATCGAGGAGAACCCTGGAACGATGATGTTACTTCGGCCACATTTGTTTATACGATAAATGGTGAAAAAATATCTTACAAAATCCCGATTACCTATAAATGGACCGATCCTGTGAAGGGCGAATTGTTCCGTCAATTTGAAATAGTTCCCCCTGTTTCAATTATGCCATCGGATGAAGTTTTGGTGTTGAATTCCTATGAACCTAAAATATTTCATCTTAAAATTAAATCAGCAACGGATTCCATTAAGGGAAAATTGAAAATGGAACTACCTTTCGGTTATACAATTACTCCTTCAGAATCTGATTTTGAACTATTCTCATCAGGTAACGAAAAAAATATTTCATTTACAATTTCTGCAAGTTCATCAAAGACAAAACAACCTTTACAGCCTTCAACCCTTAAGGTTTGGGTAGAAGTAAATGGCAATAAATATGACGATGAATTGCGTCGGATTGATTATGATCACATACATCCCATGACACTGATTAAAAAGTGTGAAATAAAGTTAGTTCCACTTGATTTAAAAACTACTGTCAAAAAAATTGGATATATTGAAGGCGCCGGTGATCAGGTTGCTAAATGTTTAACGCAAGCGGGATTTGACGTAGTGATTTTAAATGAAGACGATGTACTAAATGGATCACTCGACCAGTTTGGTGCAATTATCATTGGAATTCGTGCCTATAACACCCTTGAAAATATTGGAAAATATTATGAACCACTCATGAAATATGTTTCTGATGGGGGCAATTTAATTGTTCAATACAACACCAGTAATTTTTTAAGTTCTATAAATTCCAATATTGGCCCCTACCCATTTAAAATTAGTCGCGACCGGGTTACCGTTGAAACTGCTCCGGTTACTTTTGTTGATCCTGAAAATTCATTATTAAATTCACCCAATAAGATTACAAGCGCTGATTTTGATGGATGGATTCAAGAGAGAGGTCTGTATTTTGCTACCGATCTTGCGCCAGAATATAAAACTTTATTGAGTTGGAACGATCCCGGTGAAAAGCCATTAACGGGAGGATTGATCTACACCTCATACGGCAAAGGAAATTTCATTTACACAGGTATTTCTTTTTTCAGAGAACTTCCGGCCGGTGTTCCCGGTGCTTATCGACTTATAACGAATCTTATAAATGCCGGAAAGTAATATGAGTATTAACGATGAAAAACCTCCATTATTTAAAAGTTGGAAGGGTTGGTATATTGTAACAATATCAATTTTAATAATACAGGTTGTAATTTATTACCTGATAACCGAGTCGTTTAAATGAGTGGATTAGATTGGCTGGTACTACTTTCTACATTGCTATTTATCACAGTTTACGGAATCTATAAAAGCCGTGGCAATAAGAACATAGAAGGCTATCTGTTAGGCAACAAAAGTATGCCTTGGTATGCGGTAGGATTATCAATAATGGCTACGCAAGCCAGTGCTATTACTTTTTTATCGGCGCCCGGTCAGGCTTTCACCGATGGTATGCGGTTTGTCCAATTTTATTTTGGATTACCACTTGCTATGGTGGTATTAAGCATTACTGTTGTACCCATATTTCACAGATTAAAAGTATTTACAGCGTATGAATACCTCGAACAGCGATTTGATCTAAAAACACGATCATTAGGCGCATTTTTATTCTTGATACAAAGAGGATTGGCAGCGGGACTCACTATCTATGCACCTGCTATTATTTTATCTTCACTTCTCGGCTGGAACATCTATCTAACTAATATTTTCATAGGTGGCATTGTAGTTTTGTATACTGTTGCGGGAGGGACAAGAGCAGTAAGTTATACTCAATTGGGACAAATGATAATTATTTTATCCGGCATTGGACTTTCAGCTATTTTGTTGTTCAAAATGCTTCCCGATAATTTAACATTTACTCATGTGGTTAATATTGCCGGAAAGGCAGGCAAATTAAATTTGGTTGATTTTTCGTTTGATTTAAATAACCGATACAACGTTTGGTCAGGAGTAATTGGAGGCTTCTTTTTGGCTCTCTCCTATTTTGGGACCGATCAATCGCAGGTAGGGAGATATTTATCTGGAAAATCAATTGCACAATCACGGTTGGGATTATTATTTAATGGAATAGTTAAGATACCTATGCAATTGTGTATTTTATTTATTGGTGCATTACTCTATGTTTTTTATATTTTTCAACCGCAGCCTATATTTTTTAACAGGGTAGAAACGGATAAACTTCAACAAGGAATTTATAAAAAGGAATTTAGTGTACTTGAATCCAACTTTTCAACTATTCAAAAAATAAAAAGAAATGAAGCTCTGAATTTAGTGGAAGGACTAGATGCGAATGATGAATCTATTATTAAGCAGTCAACGGCTCGATTGATTGAACAAAACATAGCTGCTGATAGCATGCGTCAGAGTGCCCGGGAGCTGGTTAAGAAAAATGATCCTGCTTCAGATTCAAATGACACCAATTACATTTTTCTTCGATTTGTTATTGATTACCTACCGGCAGGAGTTATTGGATTATTGATAGCTGTAATTTTTTCTGCCTCCATGTCATCAACATCATCAGAATTGAACGCATTAGCTTCTACCTTTATAGTTGATATTTATAAAAGAAGTATAAATCAAAAAGGGAATCCGCAACATTATTTAAATGCGTCGAAATGGGCTACAGTATGCTGGGGAATTTATGCTATTGCTGTAGCTGAATTCGCCAATAGATTAGGCAGTCTAATTGAAGCGGTGAATATATTGGGATCACTTTTTTATGGGACAATTTTGGGGATTTTCCTGGTTGGTTTTTATATAAAATACATAAGAGGAACCGCTGTGTTTTTTGCAGCGCTAATTGCGGAAGTAGTTGTAATATGTTGCTATAAATTTACCGCGATTTCATTTTTGTGGTACAATGTAATTGGATGCTTTATTGTAGTGATTATTGCTTTATTATTCCAGTTTTTAGAAAACAAAAATGAGACAAAAAAAAGCCGGTCGTTGTAAACCGGCTTTTCAATTTTCTTATTAAATTTATTTTTTCCCTTTTTTGTCACTAGAGGGTTTCCAGTCTACAAGGGCTTTTTCCACCTGATCTTTGTAGAAGAAACTGGAAGATTTATCTCCAAGCTCTTTCGATTTCATAGCCCATTTATAGGCATCGGCATTTTTATTCATGGCAGCATACAATTGTGCTTTAGTCCATGAGTTGTACCAATCTTCTTTCAAACTTAGTGATTGATCAACGTATTTCATTCCGGTTTCAAGATCCTTTTTATTATCCAAATGGAATCTTGCGGCACTATTGAACGTGCGCCATGTTTT
>JBBQVM010000078.1:0-11988 GCA_038211525.1 Bacteroidia bacterium | reverse complement strand
TCGGCTGCAGGTGAAGCCATATTACCGGTTGGTTGACAACCGGTAAGTGTAGTGTAAGGACTTTCTGCAGTGGCACAAATATTAGTTGCATTTACATTAGACCATGCGCCCACACCGTTAGGACAAGCAGCAGGAGCAGGTAAGGCTCCAAGATTCACTGCTCCGGAACAGGCATCATTAGCAGGTGGTGCACCACCATTGCACGATGGACAATTAGAAGCAGGACAGGGTACGCATGAAATTGATGCTTCCCAACCTGCGGCCCTTCCAATCACATCAGATGTGAATTGGATTGTTAAACATCCTGATGTGGCTGTAAGTAGTCCTGGTATTGTTGAACCAGTATAACTACCTAGTAGGGGTGAAGCCGTGTTAGGTCCATTGTAAACGTTTAGATAATCATAATTATTTTCAAGATCAAAAGCAGTAAAGGTAAGTCGCACACATTCTCCTGAAATATCAGAACAAAAGGTCATTGTAAAATTTTCGTTATTGAAATAATTTCCTCCGGGTCCATTGCTATCATAAAAATTTCCTCCACATGTGGAAACTATGGAATTGGAAATATTGTAATTCTGAGCAACCGCAAAATGCGATAGCGTTGCTAATAACAATACCAATAAAAATGTTTTTAATTTCTTCATCTACAATGTAGTTAAAAGTGTTGGTTTTTTATTTTGCCGAAGTAAAATTCAAGACCCTTACAGAACATTTCATCAATGGCTTCCCAAAAAATCCTATTGTTGAATTTATTCCCCGGCTAACTTTAATTTTCTAACCTCGGTTTACTGACTTCAAGCTATCTTTCGAATCTGTATCTGTCGGGCTCTGTTCTCTTCGTATGGACCAATCTCTAATTGCTTCGTAATGTTATGGAAAATAATTGAAATGCACAAACAAATCTTTATCAAATCTTTATGAACATGTGTTCATAAGATTTAATTGGTATCCTATTGTAAAACAAATGACTAGCTTCAAGATTAATGATATTGTATTTAATTTAGAAAATATAGCATTATATGAAGATGAAGGATAAGCAAATTTATACCTAACTTATTTAAATACAATGATTTGTGAATTATTCCAAATTCACTCACGCAGAATTACCTAAGGCTTCACTTTAAGCAGACTTAAAATTTTCATTTTTTCAATAGCGCATTTCATCTTAGGTACATGATTAAAATACGACAGTCGTCCCTGTATTTCAGCCTATAATTAAGAGTTATCAGGTGTTTCTGTTGTTCATCAGGGCAAATGCCGATGCTTAAAAAGAGAGCGATTCAACAATTCCAGGCTTCGAAAAAGAGATAAAATTAAATAACTAGTAGGAGAACTGTAAAATCAAAAAGTGATAGTAGTGACTTTGGATTTTTTTTCCAGGTATTCTTTACTTTTCAAAACTTCCTTAAACTTTTTAAAATTAGTATTCAATAAAATTTTCTGTTCCAGTCTCCACTCTTTAGTGTAATAAGTTTTTCCTTCAGCAATAGAATTTTGCGGTACGTCGGATTTAAATCCGTCTTTAAAATTACGAAGCACTCTTAGATATAATCCATGTCCACGTTCCATTACTTTAATTTGAACTGCAGTAAGTGTTTCTTCTCCATTAAAACCGGTGAGTTCAGTTGCAACAATATTTCCGCTATCAATTCCTTTGTTGATCCACATAACAGTATTGCCAATCAAGTGAAATTGATCCGTTGCAATGCACCAATTTGTACAATTTGGCCCACCTTTTATATACGGCGACAAGCCTGTATGTAAATTCAAAATACCCATTTTGGGTTTCATTGAAAGTAGCGGTTCCTTAATCATTCGTGTTCCGGAAACCATTACCAGATCGGGTTCAAACTTATTGGTAAACGCAATTGTTTTTTCGGAGTTAATGTTTTCTACAATCAACGTTTCCACATCAGGCCACTCAGGATAGGTTCTTGAATAAAAACTCAACATCATGCTCCAGGCACGACTAGTTTCGTTCAGGAAAAGTTTTTCATAAAGTTTTTCAAAAATTTTAGGAATAGTGTAGCTCCGTTTGTGTTTTCTTTTTTCAATTACTATTCCTGAAACAGGAAAATCCCGATCTATCCGGTTAGCCAACGCTACTTGATTTGTTTCACTTCCGATCCAAAGTACAATTTTCATTTGTAACGAATTATTTTCTTGATATTTTCAAGAGTGTTAGAAATACGAAGCTTGGTTTTCCACCAAGGTTCATTATATAATTCTATCCTGGGGATTTCAAAAAGTGAATCTGTGCCAGGATTAAAAAGATCTTGTTTTACTGCAAGTCCGATTGTGTAACCGGCCTGCTTACTCAACCGAATAGTTGTTTCATTATAACTGCCAACAGGGTAAGAGATAGTTTTTGGAAAATAACCAAGTTGTTGTTTAATTACATTTCCTGAAGTAACAAGCTCATCTGAAATTTCATTTTCATTTTGCATGGTTCCCAGCAAGCAATGAAATACGGTGTGGGAGCCAATGTAATGACCTGCCGCTTTTAATTTCCTGAGATCACCCCAATCCATCATTAATTTTGGAAGCTGCACATCCTTAAAAGTTTCAGTAATATTTTTCATCACTAAATTTCGTTGTTCGTGCGTTACCCTTTTTAATTCCGGTTTCAGTTTTTTAACATAATTCAGTTTTGTTTCCTTGCCGGGAAGTTGGGTGATGTGTAGCGATGCAGGAAGAAAATCGTATTGAATATTGATTTCGTTCACATTTGAAAATTGAAAAAGATGCTCCAGTACATGCGTCCAGGTTGGAATGTTTTTGTCGATGCAATCAGTCACCACATAAAAGGAGGCTTTAACTTTATATTTATCCAATATTGGAGCAGCAAACTCTATATTATCTTTATAACCGTCATCAAAAACAATGGTTGCAAACTTTTTATTTTGCATCATTTTTTCGTTCCCAACTAACTCCTCCAATAAACATACTTCAAAATTTTCTGAAATATATCGAATGCTTTTATCAAACAAACTTACATCCATTGGATCCCAAAGTAAGTCACGTTCGGGTGATACCCTGTGAAAGAGAAAATTACTGATCATGAGTTAAATAGAAACTGTGATAACTAATCAAACAAAGTAAAGTAGTGTTAATTTTGAGCCAAATATAATCATTCTATTGAATATTTTGTAAATAATTTAAAATAATTAAGGGCTACAATTCATCACCATTTGCCCATTTGCTACCTTTGCGAAATGTTAAAACTAAAATTACCTACCGACCCGAAATGGGTAAAAAACGTAGTTGAGAAAAATATTGAAGAAATTCTAACCGATCATGCCTGGTGCGAACAGAAGGCTGCCACCAATGCAATATCCATTGTGGTGAAGTTTCCCGAAAATACCGATTTAGTACAAGAAATGATAAAGTTGTGTCAAGAGGAATTATCTCATTTCCAGATGGTTCACGATAAAATCGTTGCACGTGGATGGGTATTAGGTAAAGAACGAAAAGACGACTACGTAGGCAGATTATATGAATTTATGAAAAAAGGGGGTACGCGAATGGAATCTCTAATCGACCGATTGCTTTTTTCTGCTATGATTGAAGCACGAAGTTGCGAACGGTTTAAAGTATTATCTGAAAATATTGGAGATGAAGAACTCGCCACCTTTTATCACGAACTGATGGTGAGCGAGGCCACTCATTATACAATGTTTATTGGTTTTGCTCGGAAATGTGGAAATAATGCGGAAGTTGAAAAACGGTGGCTCGAATGGTTAAATTATGAAGCAACTATTATTAAAAATTATGGAGTTAAGGAAACTATTCACGGGTAATGTGAACAATTGCTGAAGATAATAAATTGATAAATTTGAATTGTAAATTACAAAAAATCATCCAATATTTAATTTGTCCAGTTCTTCAAAAATCGAGTTGTTGGAAATATATTCAGGAACCATTTCTTTCATTTTTGAAACTATTGCATTGTTATTTTGTGCCTCGAACAACTCAATTAATTCCTTTACGGATAATTTTACCTCATTAAAATCGTACTCTTTCACTTTCGCAATAAGAATTTTTTCGTGGTGCGTATGAATGGTGTTTTCCTCAGTCGCCAAAAGTTCTTCATAAAGTTTTTCACCCGGGCGAAGACCGGTATAAACTAGTTGTATGTCTTTACCAATTTCTAATCCGCTAAGCAAAATCATTTTCCTGGCCAGGTCAACAATTTTCACAGATTTTCCCATATCAAAAACATATATTTCGCCACCCTTACCCATAGCACCTGCCTCCAAAACTAACTGACAAGCTTCGGGAATGGTCATGAAAAATCTAGTTATTTCAGGATGCGTGATTGTGATCGGCTGACGGGCTTCAATTTGTTTGTTAAACCTTGGAATTACCGAACCTGTTGAGCCCAATACATTACCAAATCGGGTGGTAATAAATTTAGTTTCCGAATGTTTGTTTAGCGATTGGATAAAAATTTCAGCAATGCGTTTAGTGGCTCCCATAATACTGGTAGGATTCACCGCTTTATCGGTAGAGATCATCACAAACTTTGCAGCACCATATTCATGTGCTAGATTCGCAACTACCTTTGTGCCCAGAACGTTAGTTAGAATTGCTTCAGATGGATTGTTCTCCATAATAGGAACATGCTTGTATGCCGCAGCATGAAAAACAATTTGAGGTTGAAATGTTCGGAACACATTTTCCATTCGCTCTCTGTTCCTAATATCGCCTATTACAGGTTCAGTTATTGTTGTAGCATGAAGCTCCTGCATTTCCATTTCAAGATCGTACAAAGGTGATTCAGCACTATCAACCATGATCACTTTGGCAGGATGGAATTTAAGTATTTGTCGTACGAGTTCACTACCTATAGAGCCCGCAGCGCCGGTAATCAAAATTTTTTTTCCTGATAATTGATTCCTAATTCCCTGAACATCGAGTTTGATAGGATCTCTTTCCAGTAAATCTTCGATCTTAATTTTTTTAATTTGTTTAAAACTAAGTGCGCCATTAATCCAATTGCTGACAGGAGGCACATTCAAAACTTTGGTCTGGTATTTCAAACATACATCTACAATTTCTTGTTTTCGATAAGGTGCAATTTGTTGAATAGCGATAATAAGATGCTGTACATTATTTTCACTTAGCAATCGTTCCAGATCTTTTTGTGTATTGAATATGGTGACACCTTCTACTTTTTTGCCTGCCTTTTTTTCATTATCATCAACAAACGCCAGCACTTTATATTTGGTTCCTGCATCACGATCGAGAGTTCGTTTGGTAATAACTCCGGATTCCCCGGCACCAAAAATAATTACGTTGGTTTTCTCGCTCGTTGGATTCATTACCTCCACATAAATTATTTTGATCAATAACCTGGAAGAGGTCATCAGGAAAATAGTTAACAAAAATTCAATGATAATGATGGAGTAGGGCACAGCATACACATCTGCGAAAGCATAAGTGACAGGATTAAGTACCGCAAAAAACGCTGAACCGGAAAAGATAGTGACCACTATTCGTTGCACATCACGCGTGCTCGTGTACCGAATAATGCCTGCATAAGTTTTAAACAGGTAAAAGGAGATAACCCTTACGCCAATCACAACCGGAAAAACATATTTGAAGGTTAGTATCTCTTCTTCAGGAACCGAAAAATTGAAACGAATAAGGTAAGCTGCAACCAGTGAAAAGATTACGATTCCTGAATCAACCAGGAAGATCACACCCCTTGGCAGGTTTTTCTTGAACATTGTAATTATAGCTTCTTTATTCACAAAGATACTTAAAGATTCAGAACATGAGTAATTTGAGTGATAGGAAGCTATGATTTTATTCTTAAATTTGTGCCTTTAAAAATTGAAAATATGCCAAAATCACTTGTTACCGGAGGTGCAGGATTTATAGGGGCCCATGTTACCAATGAACTGGTAAAAATGGGACATTCGGTGGTAGTACTCGACGATTTAAGTGGTGGATTTGCTGAAAATGTGAACCCTGCTGCCCTTTTTATTGAAGGTTCCATTACCGATCACGAACTTTTGGCTAAACTCTTCAATGAACACCGCTTTGATTATGTATATCACCTCGCCGCCTATGCTGCAGAGGGTTTGAGCCATTTTATTAAAAGGTTCAATTATACCAACAACCTTATCGGAAGTGTGAATTTGATCAATGAATCGGTAAAGCATAAAGTTAAATGCTTTGTTTTTACCTCTTCAATTGCGGTTTATGGCGCAGCAAAACCACCCATGCGTGAAGATACCGTTCCTTTACCTGAAGATCCCTATGGAATTGCAAAACTGGCTGTTGAGCAGGATTTAAAGGCTACTCATGAAATGTTTGGTCTTAATTATGTGATTTTCAGGCCTCATAATGTTTATGGCGAATACCAGAATTTGGGCGATCGCTATAGGAATGTAGTGGGAATTTTTATGAATCAACTCATGCAGGGTAAACAACTCACTGTTTTTGGTGATGGTGGTCAAACCCGGGCGTTTAGTTATATTGGCGACGTGGCTCCTTATATCGCAAAAGCTGTTGATGTACCCGAAGCCTACAATCAAATTTTTAATATTGGTGCCGATAAAGATTTCACAGTTGCAGAATTAGCAAAAACAACCATGAAGGCCATTGGTATTGAGGGTGAATTACGTCATTTGCCGGCTCGCAATGAGGTACTGCACGCGCATTCCGACCATTCAAAAATGAAAAGTGTATTCAAAACTACTGAACCGGTTGGTTTGTATGATGGATTGAATAAAATGGCCGTTTGGGCTAAAACAGCAGGTATAAGAACCAGCCCTAAATTTAAGAATATTGAAATAATGGAAAAGCTCCCTACAGTGTGGCTTGAGGATTAATTATGCCAAAAATTTTATTTATTGCTTCCCATCGGCCCGATCGTTCACCTGCACAAAGATTCCGTTTTGAGCAATATCTTGCATTCTTAAAAAAGAATGGTTTTGATTATGATTTCTCTTATCTGATAACAGCGGAAGATGATAAAATTTTTTATTCTCCTGGAAACCTGCATAACAAATTACTCATCTTTTTTAAAAGTGCGATGCGCCGCTTTCGCGATGTATGGAATGCAGCACAGTATGATATTATTTTTGTTCAACGTGAAGCGTTCATGACCGGTTCTTCTTTTTTTGAAAAACGATTTGCAAGTAGTAAAGCGCAGTTGGTATACGATTTTGATGATGCCATTTGGAACCATGATGTTTCAGATGCTAATAAAAAATTTGGATGGCTGAAGGATCCGGCAAAGACCGGTAAAATAATTGGCTTATCGGACTTAGTGATAGCTGGTAACCAGTACTTATCTGATTATGCATCCGGATTCAATAAAAATGTAATGATCATTCCTACTACTATCGACACTGATGGCTATCGGCCGGCACCAGAAGTAGTTCAAAGTACTAATAAAATAATAATTGGCTGGAGTGGAAGTATTACCACTATCCGTCACTTTGAATTAGCTCTTCCATTCCTGCGAAAGCTCAGAGAGAAGTACGGAGAGCGACTGGAGTTTAAAGTTATTGGTGATGGAAATTATAGAAATAGTGAATTGGGAATTGAGGGTATTCCCTGGAAAATGGAAGATGAAATAAAAGAACTTACCTCCTTTGATGTTGGTATTATGCCAATACCCGATGATGATTGGTCGAAGGGTAAATGCGGACTCAAAGGGTTGCAATACATGGCTCTTGAAGTAGCAACTGTGATGTCACCCGTAGGTGTGAATAGCGCTATTATCCGCGAAGGCGAAAATGGATTCTTAGCTTCTACAACGGCGGAGTGGGTGGATCGTATTTCCCGTCTGATTGATGATGCCGATTTGCGCACCAGACTGGGTAAAGCAGCCAGGAAAACAGTAATAGAAAATTATTCGGTGCATTCCCAACAAAAGGTGTACCTCAATGCATTTAATAAATTAATTTCAGAAACTAAAAAAAGAAAATGAAAAAAACGGCACTTACTTCAAGACATATAGCTTTAGGAGCAAAGATGGTAGAATTTGCAGGTTATAACATGCCTGTATTGTATACCGGTATTAATGATGAACATGAAAATGTAAGAAATAAAGTCGGTGTTTTTGATGTGTCACACATGGGTGAGTTTATTTTGAAAGGTGAAAATGCACTCGATCTTATTCAAAGAGTTACTAGTAATGATGCATCGAAACTTTCGGATGGTAAAATCCAATATTCTTGTTTGCCAAATGATACCGGTGGTATTGTTGATGATTTATTGGTTTACAGAATTGATGAGAAATCATACATGCTAGTGGTGAATGCTTCCAACATCGAAAAAGATTGGAATTGGATTCAAGCTAAAAATATAAAGGGTGTTGAAATGCATAACATTTCCGATAAAACATCTTTGCTTGCAGTACAGGGTCCGTTAGCTGCCAAGTCCCTTCAATCATTAACAGATATGGATCTTTCTGCGATGGAATATTACACTTTCCGTAAAGGAAATTTTGCAGGCTGCAATAACGTGCTTATTTCAGCAACAGGTTATACCGGTGCCGGTGGATTTGAAATATATTTTGAAAATGAAGATGCCGATAAAATTTGGGATGCGGTTTTCAAAAATGGTGTCCAGTACGGAATGAAGCCTGCAGGATTAGGTTGTCGTGATACTTTGCGACTGGAAATGGGCTTTTGTTTGTATGGAAACGATATTGATGATAACACTTCACCAATAGAAGCAGGTTTGGGATGGATCACTAAATTCACTAAAGATTTTTCCAACAGTGCTGCTCTCAAAAAACAAAAAGAAGATGGTGTTTCGAAAAAATTGGTCGGCTTCGAAATGGTCGATCGTGGTATTCCACGTCATGGTTATCCTATCCAGGATGCATCCGGAAATAAAATTGGAGAAGTTACCAGTGGCACCCAATCACCCAGCTTGCAAAAAGCCATTGGAATGGGTTATGTAACCATTGAAAATGCTAAGGAGGGAACCGAAATATTTATTAATATTAGAGATAAAGGGTTGAAAGCTAAAGTAGTAAAGATTCCATTTTATAAGAAATAATCATTTTAGTACCTTTGACCCCGGAACAACAACTCTATGACAAAGCTTCTTCATTACTTTTTCATGCTTTTGTTGAACTTTTGCCCTTGGTATAAATAATTTACAGATTCAGATCATTGTTCCGCGAAATAAAATTCGAATATGAATAAAACAATCGATGTTTGTTTTTCTCCGGCTTTGTTCAATCTATACGATTCTTCGGAGAGTATAGTTGTAGTTATTGATGTGCTCAGAGCAACCTCTTCTATTTGTGTAGCATTTAAATTTGGTGTAAAAAGTATTGTGCCTGTTGCTACCTTGGAAGAATCTCTAGCTTACCGTGAACGTGGATTTTTAGTAGGAGCCGAGCGCAAAGGAGAGATGGTTGATGGATTCGATTTAGGTAACTCACCATTTAGTTATATGGATGACAAAATTCGTGATCGCGATATCGCCTTAACTACTACCAATGGTACTCAGGCAATTCAAATCGCTCGAAATTCATTCCAAATCGTTATTGGATCATTCCTTAATCTTGAACCACTCTGTAATTGGTTAAAATCACAAGAGCGAAATGTGATTTTACTGTGTTCAGGTTGGAAAAATGCATTTAATTTTGAAGATACTCTTTTTGCTGGTGCAGTAGTTCAACAATTATTGCCTTTTTATAAGCTCACCAATCACAGGGATTCGGCCCTTGCAGCTATGAACCTTTACGATTTAGCAAAAGATGATCTCTACGGTTTTCTCGAAAAATCATCACACCGCAAACGTCTTGAAAAATTACAAATTGAAGACGATATTACTTTTTGTCTCACTCCTAATCAAACAGATGTTATTCCTGTAATGGTTGGTGATGCTATTTATAATTTAAATGTTCTTCAATCGCTCTAAAAAAACAGGAATGCCAGGTGAAGTGTTGGCTGGTGCAATTATGATGCGAAAGTTTAATAGGTGTTCCTTAGCATAATTCAGAAGTCTAGATTTTTTTAATTTCTTTTTTCAAATTTTTAGAACAGTTAATTTTTTTTTAATTTCGTATTTCACTAATCAATTTTAAACTTTTTAATTTATATTTTTATAAAAAATTTCCAATCATTTCATTTTTCAACTAAAACTTTTTTCTTATGAAACAAATTTTCAAAATTTTCGCATTAGCATTATTAATTTTTATGATTGCAATGTGCAGTCTTTTTGCCTGGGGCTTTTGGAGTCACCAACGTATTAACAGGATGGCAGTTTTTTCGTTGCCGCCTCCAATGTTTAGTTTTTACAAGTTCCACATCGATTACCTCACCACCCATGCCGTAGATCCCGATAAACGGAGGTATGCTATGGAAGGAGAAGCAGCATGTCATTACATTGATATCGACAGGTATGGCAAACATCCGTTCGACAGTATTCCACAAAAATGGAATGATGCCGTTGCCAAGTACACCGAGGATACCCTAATGGCTCATGGAATAGTTCCCTGGCACATTCAAAAAATGATGTTCAGATTGACACGAGCATTCAAAGACAAAAATTTTGAAAAAATATTAAAATATTCCGGCGACCTGGGCCACTACATCGGAGATGCTCACGTACCGTTGCATTGCACTCAAAATTATAACGGTCAGCTCACCAACCAGCAAGGTATTCACGGATTCTGGGAATCACGTGTTCCCGAACTCATAGGAGAGGATTATGACTTTATTGTAGGAAGGTGCAAATACATAAAGAATCCACTCACCGAGGCATGGCGTATAGTCAGAGACAGTTATGCTGCCCACGACTCCGTTCTCGATTTTGAACGCGAGCTCAATAAAAAATTTCCTGCCGACAGAAAATATTCTTACGTACAAAAAGGAAATTTGATGATGAAAGTGCATTCCGAAGAATATGCTTTAGCTTACAATAAAATGCTCGATGGAATGGCCGAACGCAGAATGAGGGAATCGATCCGAATGGTAGCATCCTTCTGGTACACCGCATGGGTAAACGCCGGTCAACCGGATCTGGGTGAACTCTCAGGCAAAAAATTTTCGGAAGAGGAAAATGCATTGATGAAAAAGGAAGAGGAGGAATGGAAAAAAGGAAATCTTAATGTGAAAGAACATGAAGAATGATTTGCTTTTAATGTTTATGTTTGTATTCATTAGTACATCACCTCATCACCACATCACCTCATCACCACAAAATAAATGTCACGCCCTACCAACTACCTCGAATATAACCGCAGCGCCTGGAATCACCAGGTAAAATCAGGTAACCAATGGACCTTACCTTTCGGGGATGAGGTTATTGAAAGAGCTAGGAACGGTGAATTTAACATAGTATTAACTCCAACCAAAGCAGTACCACAACATTGGTTCACTCCAAAGGGTACTCGATTATTGGGCTTGGCTTCCGGCGGCGGACAACAATGTCCAGTTTTAGCTGCTGCGGGATATGATGTTACTGTTTTTGATAATTCGATAGAGCAATTAAAACAGGATCAGTCGATGGCGGAAAAGCATCAGCTGAACATCAAAACTATGCAGGGCGATATGGCCGATCTTTCCGCTTTCGCAGATGCCAGTTTCGATATGGTTTTTAATCCTTGCTCTACCGGTTTTGTTCCCAATGTTCGTGAAGTATACAGCGAAGTAGCCAGAGTACTGAAAAAAGGTGGTGTGTTTATGACAGGATTTACGAAGCCGGTTTATTACTTATTTGATATTAAATTAGTTGAAGAAGGTGTTTTTACCTTAAAATATAAAAGCCCATATTCTGATTTAGAGTCATTGAGCGATGAGGAATTAAACACCTTTTTAAGTCAGAATGAACCTATTGTGTTCGGCCATTCACTTGAAGCACATATAAATGGGCAATTAGAAGCAGGTTTGCAACTTACCGAACTCTTTGAGGATGATTGGGGTGGGACAAATCCTATCGACCAGTATTTTCCCTCTTTCGTGGCAACACGAGCCATCAAAATTTAAACATTTAAGCCCTTTTCTT
>JBBQVM010000077.1:0-12208 GCA_038211525.1 Bacteroidia bacterium | reverse complement strand
CTTTCAGGACAAACGGTTGAAGCTTTTTTAATTTCTATCTCGCATGTCAATTTATTAAGTGTAGGATTAAACTGCGCATTGGGTGCGAAGGAAATGCGTCCGCATCTGGAAGAGTTATCCGCAAAGGCACCATTTTATGTGAGCGCTTACCCCAATGCAGGATTACCGAATCAGTTTGGTGAGTATGATGAAACGCCTGATCATATGGGTATTCACATTCACGATTTTATTGAGAGTGGATTTTTAAATATCGTTGGCGGATGTTGTGGTACCACGCCTGCGCACATACGAAGAATTGCTGCGCTAGTTAAAAATGTTGCACCCCGTAAAAAGCCCGAGCGCGACCATCTCTTGCGTATCAGTGGGCTGGAAGCCGTTACGCTGCGGCCCGATTCTAATTTCATGAATGTTGGGGAACGTACTAATGTGACCGGCTCCAGGAAATTTGCCAAATTAATTATTGATGAAAAATATGAAGAAGCGCTGGTTGTTGCACGCGACCAGGTGGAGGGAGGCGCACAGGTTATTGATGTGAATATGGATGAGGGAATGTTGGATTCTGAAAAGGTGATGAAGCAATACCTCAATCTGGTTGGCTCAGAACCCGATATTTCAAAACTCCCCATCATGATTGATTCCTCTAAATGGAGGGTGATTGAAGCAGGTTTGAAATGTACTCAAGGTAAGAGTATCGTCAACTCTATCTCCCTTAAAGAAGGTGAAGATGCCTTTTTGAATCAGGCTAAAAAAGTTTTGCAATACGGTGCCGCTGTTATTGTAATGGCTTTTGATGAACAGGGTCAGGCTGATACGCTGCAACGAAGGATTGAAATTTGTAGTCGTGCCTACAACCTGCTCGTTAACAAAGTTCATTTCCCTCCACAGGATATAATTTTTGATCCGAATATATTTCCTGTTGCAACAGGAATGGAGGAGCACAAAAGAAATGCGATAGATTATTTTGAAGCAACAACATGGATCAAAAAAAATCTGCCCCATGCAAAAGTAAGTGGAGGCGTATCCAATGTCTCCTTTTCGTTTCGTGGCAATGATCATGTGCGTGAAGCGATTCATGCAGCCTTTTTATATCATGCAGTCGCGGCCGGAATGGATATGGGTATTGTGAATCCCGGCATGTTGCAGGTGTATGATGAAATTCCGAAAGAATTGCTGGTTCTTGTGGAGGATGTTTTGCTAAATAGAAATGAGGATGCGACTGAAAAGCTTATCACATACGCCGAGACCGTTAGAGCAAAGGGTAAGAAGCCTGAACGTGATGAGGAATGGCGAAAGGGTTCTGTTCAGGAACGATTAACTCATGCCCTCGTAAAAGGAGTAGTGGAGTACATTGAAACGGATGTGGAAGAAGCCAGGAAATTGTACTCAAAATCACTTCACCTTATCGAAGGTCCGCTCATGGATGGTATGAATGTGGTAGGAGATCTTTTTGGTTCAGGGAAAATGTTTCTTCCGCAGGTAGTGAAAAGTGCCAGGGTGATGAAGAAGGCTGTTGCCTACCTGCTTCCCTATTTAGAAGCGGAAAAAGAGGTCGGTGATTTATCTAAAAATGCAGGTAAAATTTTATTGGCAACAGTGAAAGGTGATGTTCATGATATAGGCAAAAATATTGTTGGTGTAGTGCTAGCTTGCAATAACTATGAAATAATTGACCTTGGCGTGATGGTTTCCTCTGATAAAATACTGGCAGCTGCCAAATTGCATAATGTGGATGTGATTGGTTTGAGTGGTTTAATAACTCCGTCATTGGATGAGATGGTGCATGTTGCTAAAGAGATGGAAAGAGAGGGATTTAAAATTCCTTTGTTGATTGGTGGCGCAACTACTTCAAGGGTGCACACTGCCGTAAAAATTGCTCCCTTCTACTCGTATCCTGTGGTGCATGTTAACGATGCGTCGCGAAGTGTTCCCGTTGTGGGCTCATTGGTTTCGGATGAATTGCGGAATGATTTTGCAAAACAAATTGCAATTGATTATGAAAAAGTACGGGAGCAACATCGAAACTCCAGGTCTCAGGATAAATATATTTCGTTGGCACAGGCCCGCAGAAATAAATTTAATATTGATTGGGAGCGCGCTCAATTGCATGCTCCGTTGTTTCCCGGAACAACATTATTTGAAAATTATTCATTAAAAGAAATAAGTGCATTCATCGACTGGACACCATTTTTTCATAGCTGGGAAATGAAGGGAAGCTATCCTAAAATTTTTGATGATAAGGAACGAGGAGTAGAAGCAAAAAAATTATTCGATGATGCACAGGAAATGCTCGAACGAATCATCAACGAAAATTGGCTTCGGGCAAATGCTGTTGTTGGAATTTATCCGGCGAACTCAAATGCAAACGATGATATTGAGGTTTATGAAAATGAAAATCGCTCACAAATAAAATGTACCTTTCATACCATCCGTCAGCAAACACTCAAACCTGATAAAATAAGTAACATTGCCTTGTCAGATTTTGTTGCTCCTGCACCTTACCGCGATTATATTGGAGCATTTGCGGTTACTACCGGAATAGGTATTGATGAATGGGTGAAGAAATTTGAATTAGATCACGACGATTACAGTGCTATTATGATCAAGTCTCTTGCGGATCGTTTAGCGGAAGCTTTCGCAGAAGTGATGCATTTGAAAATGAGAAAAGAATTATGGGGTTATGCATCCGATGAGCAATTATCCTATTCGGATTTGATTAAAGAAAAATACAAGGGGATTCGTCCGGCACCGGGATATCCTGCTCAACCGGATCATACCGAAAAAATTACCTTATTTAAGCTACTCGAAGTGGAAAAAAATACCGGAATTTCGCTCACCGAAAGTCTTGCCATGTTCCCCACTGCCGCTGTGAGCGGGTTGTATTTCTCGCACCCCGATTCAAATTATTTCGGTGTAGGTAAAATTAGTGTTGACCAGGTTAATGATTATGCGAAAAGAAAAGGTTGGGATAACGCTGCAGCGGAAAGTTGGCTGGGACCGATCCTTTAAAAAGGTTCCTAAATCAGTTTTTTTTACTCAGCCGATCAATTTCCAGAGCTTCAAATAAATACATTTTGAGGATATCGACATCAATTTCTTTCACCGATTTAATATCTCGCCAGTAAACCTGCTTCCTGTTGCCTTTATCTAAGTAATTAAGTTCGTTTTTCATTTGGTAACCCTGATTAAACCCGAACCTTACGCCGTAATAAGTTTTTTTGCTGCCCCATAAAACCGATGCTGGCCAAATAAAACAAATCCCTTTTCGGATTTTATAATAGGGGACATTATACGAAATTTGTTCTGTGCAATTGGGTAGGCAATCGAAAACTAATTTACGGAGCAGGTTTACAATGACAAGCTCATTTTCAGGGAGAAACTCTAAGAACTCATCTATAGTATTAAATTTAACTTTCATTTTATCCATAATTCTTCCACCAAATTAATAAATCCCATAACATTCCTGTTTTGAATGTAAAATTAAGGATCGTTTCTTGGATTGATGAACCTGAATTGGTAATTTTACCACAAAGTTTATTGCCATGAAAAAACCTCTTGTTATAATACTCCTCTGCTTAATTAATTCAGTGTCGTTTGCCCAACCAGTTAAAGTGCTCTTTTTAGGAAATAGCTATACGGCAGTAAATGCACTACCCAATCTGGTCTATCAGTTTTCACTTTCAAAGGGAGATACCATTATAACTGGTTCCAATACGCCCGGCGGTTATACTTTTGAATTACATACTACTGATTCCACTTCCTTGGCAAAAATTTATTCTGAGCAATGGGATTATGTAGTGCTTCAGGAGCAGAGTCAGCTTCCCTCATTTCCGCCGTCGCAGGTAGCTCAGGAAGTATATCCGTTTGCCACAATGCTGGATAGTATGATTCATGACAATAATTCTTGTAGTGAAACGGTTTTTTATATGACCTGGGGACGAAAAAACGGCGATGCTTCCAATTGTGCCGGATATCCTCCCGTGTGTACTTATGAGGGAATGCAGGCACGATTGAGAGAGAGTTACCTGGCTATGGGAATGCAGAATAACGCTACTGTTTCTCCTGTTGGAGCAGCCTTTAGTTATGTGAGAAGTTTGAATCCATCGTTCGACCTTTATAGCCCCGATGAGAGTCACCCGAGCATTTATGGTTCCTACTTGGCAGCATGTGTTTTTTATGCTACTATTTTTCACAAGAACCCCGAAGGAAGTATCTTCTACTCTCAAATAGGTCAACAGGATGCTTCATTTTTGCAGAGTGCTGCTAAGGCTGTAGTAATTGATAGTATTGGAACCTGGTATCAATATGGAAATATCCCACTTGCTAATTTCAATACGACCATTAACAACAACATGGTTCATTTTAATAATACCTCCATTCATGCAAATAATTTTAGTTGGAATTTTGGTGATGGTGGTACAGCAACTAATGTAAATCCCAATCACACTTACGCTCAGGCCGGTAGTTATTTGGTTACTTTAACAGTTACTTCTGCATGTAAATCGGCAGTATTTTCTGATTCGGTTTATGTAGGAACTACTTCGTTAAATCAACCAATCAGCAACTGTTCAATTTTTTACAATTACAATTCAGAAAGTTTGGAATCCAATTGTATTTCAAAAATAAATTCGGTTTCCATTTTTGACTTAAGGGGGAAGTTGGTTCTTGATAAAGAAATAGTTGAGCAATCTAAATCTATTCACCTTAACCTGGATGGCGTTGCACCCGGTTTGTATCTGCTTAAAGCTGAAGGGAAAGATTACTCTAAGTCAATAAAAATTTTAGTTAATTGAAATTCAAATTAGAAAAAGAATAATAATGTTGAATAAAATTGTAATAGCCGGAACTATTTTCTGTTTGTCTCTTTTTTCCTTAAAAAGCAACGCGCAGGAGTTCACCGAGAAGCAACTTAAGCAGTGGTCGAAGGAGCCTGTTTGGGTGACGATGATTGAAAATCCGAATGCTAATTATTTTGAAACAGTGGCCGCTTTTGACGCCTTCTGGAAAAATAGAGAGCTGCCCGTTGAAGAAGATCAGATATTATCCGCCGGTCGTCAAGAGCGCGAGCATCTTGAAACAAAAAGAGAGAAACGTAAACGCATCCGTAAAGAGAAAAAAATGAGTAAGGAGGAAAAAGAGGAAGCGGTTATTCGAAACCAATATGCCTTTGCTGTTAAAAAATACCGCCATTGGTTAGTTGCCGTAGAGCCATATGTGCAACCCGATGGAAGAATTTTAACAAAAGAGGAACAGTTGCAATTGCACGAACAACAACGATAATAGAATTAAAATTTTCTCTCCTATCACAAAAATTTACATGAACAAAAATTCGAAATTTAATATAAATGTTAAAGTTGGTGCGCTGCTAATTTTTTGTTTATTCACTTCTGCTATTCAGTCGCAAACAAATGGTAATTGGAAGCTGGTTGGACCCGATGCCTTTCCGGTAAATGTGTCAGGACAAATAAATGGAATTGGTCGCGTTTGTCAGGTGAAATTTCATCCGACTCAGGATAGCGTTTTATATGCGGCATCCGCATCAGGCGGACTTTTTATTAGCCGTGATAATGGAAACAACTGGATCGTAACAGGCACTGATATGTTACCGAGATCAGCGTGTGCTTCGGTATGCATCGATTACACCAATGATTCCATTATTTACCTGAGTACCGGCGATCCGAACTACTATGGAACCGATTATGGAATTTATAAAAGCGTTGATGGAGGAACTACATTTAATCCAGCTAATACCGGTTCAGGAAATCGCATGGCTCTTGAAATGCTGATGGATCCCAATAATCACAACGCAATTATTGCGGCAACGAATGATGGTATTTGGAAAACAATTGATGGCGGAGCTAATTGGGTCGTGAAAAAAAGTGGCGGTGCTTTCACTGATATGAAGTTTAAACCTGTTGCAGGTTCCACTATTATTTATGCCGTTTCTCACAATCAATTCTGGTGGTCGAATGATATGGGCGAGAACTGGAACCAAACTGTTATTCCTGTTCCAGTGGGTAGTAATGCAGATGGCATTCGAATAGGTGTTAGTGTGGCTGCTCCCGATAGAATTTATTTGGGAGTTTTGAATTATACTTCCACAACTCATTATGGAACAATTTATAGCAGCAATGACGATGGACAAACTTTCACAGCAGTTTATTTGCAAGCTTCTCAAGATATTGCAGGCTACAATGCAAATGATCCCGGACAAGGAAATTATAATTGGACTATAGCAGTTGATCCCACAAATGCCGATGTTTTGTATACCGGTTCGCATTGTGTTTGGACATCGGTGGATGCCGGAGTAACGTGGACGCAATTAACAAATTGGTATGCCGAATTACATACCGACATGCATCAATTGTTTTTTAATCCTTACAATGCAAATGAACTGTGGGAAGCTAATGATGGTGGTGTATGGTTGAGTACCAATCAGGGCTTGAATTGGACAACACGTTCTGATGGCTTGGCTGCTACAGAAAATTATCAGGCTGCGCAAAGTCCTATTTTAAAAGATATGATTAGCATCGGCACTCAGGATAACGGCGAGTTGTATTTTAACAATGGTGGATGGTTTACCAACAGAGGCGGTGATTGGGGTTCGAAAATGAATTTTGATTATCTGAATCCTACCACCACTTATTACTATGAAAACGGTAAACGAAGGAGTTTTAGTGGCGCTGAACAGGATTTGCAAGTGCCATTTACGCCTACCAATAATTCTGTTTATGCTTTTACACCGTTGAATAACCAAACAGGTTATGTTGCCTTCGATCAGTTGTACAAAACCGATAATCTCGGGAACAATCCTCCTGCATGGAGTCAAGTGGGTAGCATAGGATTGCAAGTGAAAGCACTTGCCGTTTCAAGTCACCGACCTGATTTGGTTTACTATGTAACTTCCAATTCTAAAATTTATCGTTGCGATAATGCATTTTCGGCTAACCCGGTTTTTGTAGTTTCAAATGCACCATTTTCGACATCAACAAAGGCCTCCATAACTACTGTAGCAACCGACACCAATGTGGTGTACCTATCCTGTGGCTCACGTATTTGCCGTTCATCGGATAAGGGACTCACGTGGGTAAATATTTCCGCTAACCTTCCAAGCGTAAACGTTCTTAATTTAATTCATGACCCCAATTCGATCAATGAAACTATTTATGCCGGTACAGCAAAAAGTGTCTGGTACCATAACGATACCATGACTTCCTGGTTAAATTATTCATCGGGACTTCCTACCATTGCCGATATGCGTGATTTTATGATGTATAATAATGGAACTGCTTCTAATGTTTTAAGAGTGGCCTATTATGGAAGAGGCGTTTGGGAATCGGATTTGATAGATGCAGCAACAGCTTTACCTGATCCGCTTTTTGTTGCCGACACTACCTATGGCTGTCCGGGACTTACTGTGCAATTTACCGATTTATCTGCCGGCGCTCCGGTTTCTTGGAACTGGGATTTTCCGGGAGGAACTCCTTCCACATCAGCGTTGCAAAATCCGTTAGTGGTTTACAATGTAGGAGGAATTCATGACGTGACCTTGACAGTTACAAATGCAAATGGTTCAAAATCATTTACGCGTAACAATTATATTACCATATTAGGTCCTACCGTATTGCCTTTGCAGGAAGGTTTTGAGGGAAGTGCATTTGTTCCTGTAGGTTGGATTACCTACAGTGCGACCAATGATGGACAATGGCAACACTCCACTAACGTAGGTGGCTATGCGCTAAGTCCTAAATGTGCCCTTTTCGATAATTTTAATGCAGACCTTACTGGGAAATCGTATGCCATGCGAACACCGGCTTATGACTTAACATTAGCTGATTCAGCACTACTGGTTTTTGATGTTGCTTATGCTCAATACAGCAATGCCTATTCTGATAGTTTGGTAATAAATGTTTCTACCGATTGCGGTCAAAACTGGAACCGGATTTATGTTAAAGGTGGATTCGATTTGGCAACCGCTCCCAATGTAACGGCTATAGGATTTGTTCCTGCCGGATTTCAATGGCGTACCGATTCGGTATGGCTTGATCAGTATTCAGGACAAAATCAGGTGCAGTTGTCGTTCGAAAATAAGGCTGGTTACGGACAAATTATGTACCTCGATAACATCAATCTTTTTAACCCAAGTGGTGTAGGTTTAACGGAACTCAGCAATGAGCAAATAAATGCTTCGGTGTACCCGAATCCCTTTAATGATAAAATCGAACTCTCATTTGATTCAAATTTAAGTGGAGAATTTACTTTTACCCTCACTGATGTTTCCGGTAAAATAATTAAGAAATGGAAAAGAGTGGAAGTAAGTAAAGGATCTAATAAAATTAATTTTTCTGTTGATGGAATTGCACCGGGTCTTTACTTCTTTAACATTGAAAAAGATGGAATTCTAAAAGTATTGAAACTTGAAAAACGTTAGAAAATATTAAGTAATTTATTTTATAGTTTTACAATCCTTTAGGAATGGCTTCAATTAATTTTCGAGTATAATCGGTTTTGGGATTTGCGTAAATTTCTTGTGAATCACCCATTTCTTCCACCTTCCCTTTATTCATCACCACCATACGATCGCTCATAAATTTCACAACAGAAAGATCGTGTGAAATAAAAATATAGGTGAACCCGAATTGGTCACGTAATTCATTTAATAAATTCAATACCTGAGCTTGCACCGAAACGTCGAGCGCGGAAACGGATTCATCACAGATAATAAATTTTGGATTTAATCCTATCGCTCGGGCAATGCAGATACGTTGTCGCTGACCCCCTGAGAATTCGTGCGGGTACCGATGATAATGCTCGGGCAACATATTTACCCGACGAAGCAGTTCCATCACACGCTCTTTTCGCTCTTTTTCATTCGCAAGCACCTTATGTACATTCATTGGTTCCAGGATGGCTTCGCCAACAGTAATTCGTGGGTTCAAGGAAGAGTAGGGGTCCTGAAAAATGATTTGAATATCGCGCCGCATCTTCCTCAATTCGGTGCTGTTTAATGCGGTTAATTCTTTTCCTTCGAACCACACTTTCCCGCCGGTAGGTTCTATCAGTCTCAATACCGACCTCCCTAAAGTAGTTTTACCACAACCCGATTCTCCTACTAGTCCAACAGTCTCTCCCGGATACACATCGAATGTGACATTATCCACCGCTTTCACATACTCCTTGTTACGATTAAAAAAACCTGTCTTCAATGGAAACCAGGTCGAAAGTGCTTCCACTTTAAGAATAGGTTCCAGTTTTTTTAATGTTGCTTGTCGTTGTTGGTACAACTCTTTCCCAACAACAAAATCACGGGTCACATCGTCTATATTCTTACCTGTTTCGAGTAACTGACCATCCACCTCCTTCATAAAATCGGCTACAACAGGTAGCTTACTGAGTTTGCGATTTAATGGTGGACGGCATGCTAAAAGACCTTTGGTGTAGGGGTGTTGTGGGTTTTTAAAAATTTCAGTTACATTCCCCATTTCCACAATATTCCCTTTATACATCACCACCACTCTTTGAGCAAGTTCGGCAATCACGCCCAGATCGTGAGTAATGAATAAAATACCCATCTCGGTCTCTTGTTGCAGCTTTCGCATCAGGTCAAGAATGGTAGCTTGTACTGTTACATCAAGTGCTGTGGTAGGTTCATCGGCAATAAGGATGGATGGGTCGCAACTCATGGCCATGGCAATCATCACCCGCTGCTTTTGTCCGCCAGAAATCTGGTGTGGATAAGAGCCGAAAATTGATTCAGGGCGTGGTAACTGTACTTTATTAAATAGTTCAATTGTTTTGGCTTTCGCCGATTTTTTATCAAGTCGCTTATGAAGTTGGAGGGCCTCCATAACCTGATAGCCGCAGGTAAAAACAGGGTTTAGGGAGGTCATAGGCTCCTGAAAAATCATGGCTATTTCATTACCCCGGAATTTGCGCATCTCCTTTTCGGGAAGTGCTAATAGGTTCATTTCCTGATCTTGTCGGTTGGTATAAATTATTTCGCCTGTCGTAATTTTCCCCGGCGGAGCAATCAGCCTCATCACCGAAAGGGAAGTAACTGATTTGCCGGAACCCGACTCTCCAACAATACCAACTGTTTCACCCTTGTTCAATGAAAATGAAATGCCCTTTACCGCGCGGGTGGTGATGCCGTCGGAGCTAAATTCGGTAGTAAGGTTGTTAATTTGAAGTAGGGGTTTCATACAAGGCGTGAAAATAGACAATATTTATATTTGCATCGGGTACAGCTTTAGCACAAACTCGCGTGGCTCCAAAACAGCCCTTCGCTAATTCCATTTATAAGTCAGGACCGGCGGATCAAGGATGTCAAAAAAAGTAGGGTAAAAGAGGAACAGCGATTTCAAAGTTGGCATTTTGTTGATAATATTTGGGAAATTTATCAAATGTTAGCACCCCCATTTAAAAACCTATAAGACTGATATACAATAATATATAACTAAATCAACAGATCTGTTTACTACTGTTCAAAGAATTATCCCCCACCCCTTGGTAATTCCAATTGCTTTTTATAATTTTGCGTCCCCGTTAATAAAAAGTTTTAAACAAAAAAAAGTGGATACTTTAACGTATAGAACGGTATCGGCCAACGCCAAAACCGTAACAAAAAACTGGATTATTGTAGATGCTGAGAATCAGATTCTCGGTCGTTTCTCTTCTGCTGTTGCAAAAATGCTAAGAGGAAAGCACAAGGCCAATTTCACACCGCATGTTGATTGTGGTGACAATATTATTATTATCAATGCAGAGAAGATTCGTCTGACCGGCAAAAAGATGGCTGAAAAGGAATACATCCGTTATACGGGGTATCCGGGAGGTCAGCGTTTTTCGTCGCCGGAAGAGATGCTTCGTAAGCACCCAACCCGTATTGTGGAGTATGCCGTTCATGGCATGTTGCCAAAGAGTAAATTGGGAGATGCTATAAAAAGCAATCTTTACATTTATACAGGTTCGGAACATCCGCATCAGGCGCAACAGCCTGTAAAAGTTACTATCTGATACATCATATAATAGAGCATGGAAATTACCCACACTATTGGAAGAAGAAAAACCGCCATCGCGCGTGTTTATATCCAGCCCGGCAACGGTGCAGTTTTAGTAAATAATAAGGACTTTAAAGTTTATTTCCCTACCCTTCCTTTACAGTATATTGTAAATCAGGCTTTCAATATTACAGGAAATATGGAGAAGTATGATGTGAAGGCAAATGTTGAAGGTGGTGGAATTACCGGACAGGCAGAAGCCATTCGTTTGGGAATCACCAGGGCACTCGTTCAAATTAACGAAGAGAACAAACCTGCATTGAAAGCACAAGGATTGTTAACTCGTGATCCACGTATGGTGGAAAGGAAAAAACCGGGACAGAAAAAAGCCAGGAAGAGATTCCAGTTCAGCAAGCGTTAATCGATTAGTATATTATATCATCACAGAAATTATAAAATTATCCCCTATACATGGCTAGTGTTTCTCAACAGGATTTGTTAGATGCAGGTGTTCACTTCGGACATCTTAAGCGCAAGTGGAATCCCAAAATGGCTCCTTATATTTTCATGGAGCGTAACGGAATTCACATCATTGATTTGAATAAAACCTCTGCTAAATTAGAAGAGGCCGCATCTGCAATTAAACAAATCGCGAAATCAGGTAAAAAAGTATTGTTCGTTGCAACTAAGAAACAAGCTAAAGAAATTGTTTCCAATGCTGCCCGTTCAGTAAATATGCCTTTCATTACTGAAAGATGGCCCGGTGGCTGTTTAACCAATTTCGCTACCCAGCGTAAATCGGTTAAGAAAATGACCGGTTTCGATAAAATGATTACTGATGGTACCTTTGAAAATATCTCTAAAAAAGAGAAATTGCAAATTACCCGTCAGAAAGCAAAAATGGAAAAATTGATTGGTAGTATCTCCGATCTTACCCGTTTGCCTGCAGCTCTTTTTATTGTTGATACTGTTAAGGAACACATCGCAGTAAGTGAAGCAAGAAAACTGAATATCCCTACTATCGCAATTTGTGATACCAATACCGATCCTACCACGATTGATTTCCCAATTCCGGCGAACGATGATGCCACCAAATCAATTTCATTAATTATGGATATCATGATTAAAGCTATTGAAGAAGGTTTAGCAGAAAGAAAAGTAGATAAAGAAAGTGAACGTGAGAAAGAAGTTGCCGCTGAAGAAGAAGCAGC
>JBBQVM010000076.1:0-12267 GCA_038211525.1 Bacteroidia bacterium | reverse complement strand
ATTTCGACAATTTTACAGCTCTTTAAGGACTTAATCAACTACTAATTGTAGTGATTAATCTGCGGATATTGTTTTAAACAAATGATTACCAGTTACTCCAACTCTTCTTTTAGTTTTCTTTCTTTTTGTATTTCCACAGTTTTCTCTAAAAATCTACTTTTTACTTAAATCAAATGGGGTAGCCCTGAAGTCCTTTCAATCTGCCATTAGTAGAATGATCTACAACTTATTTTAATTCAACTATTTGAACTATGACTTAAGTCGTTTTCATTGCTATAGCCGATGATTATAAAAAAACAAAATTTAATTCTAGTTTAAGGTTTTTATAAAGCATATTGATTGATTAAAAAAACCGGCACTTTTGACTATAAGTGCCGGTTGTATTAACTAATTTATATTTTATACTCTGCTAATGCGGAAAAATTACTTGAGTACCGCCCCCATTGCTATATGTTTTAGAATTATCTGTTGATGAATCATTACATTCAGTTACGGTATTGCCTGTATCTACTTTTACAATATAATTTTTTTCCTCTACATTTAAATTCCCTTGTGTTGCATCAAATGTTTTAACTGCACAGGAATTATTTTGTTGAGTGAACAAAAATACAGTACGAGTTCCGCGATTGGTGAATGGAGGTGCATTTACAGTTGCACCGGCAGCCATATTTGGCACGTTAAAATTTGCTATTGCTGTTGATTCACCGGAACGGAAGAGACTGTTATTGAAGGCTGTTGAAACAGCTTTATTATTTTTTTCAACAACACCCCAGGTAATAGGGGGAAGGGTTATTGTCTTTTGACGCATTGGACCAATAGAAGGATCTGTTCCAGCATCTGTTCCTGATACTATTAAACCTGATGAATCAAAAAAATCACGACACCAAACTCCGGATACTTGTATATAGGTGTTCCCTCCTGCATCACCCCAAGTGCCACCAATTGTTTTAAAAATTGTTATATCGTTATTATTTTCCGGTGCTGGTTTTAAATCTGGTTTTTCGCATGAAGTTGGACTAGAAACAGATGGTTTTGTAACCTGTAAAATGCTACTCCATACTACCGGATCAACATCTGTGGGATGATTTATTATTTTTGCCCAGCGATAAAAAATTACTTGACCCGATGATGCAACAGTACTAGGAATGGTTGCTTTACACGCCCTGTCATTGGCAACTGGCTTTTTTTTGCTCACAGCAGCCAGCACATTTGGTTTTTGAAACAGCATTTTCATGTCTTTCGTTGCCAAAGAAGGAAGACCCATCAAATCCTTTTCACTTTTAGAGTAAAATACTCTCATTTCTATTGCCGATTCGCACAGCGTAGAAATGTTGGCTGGTGGATTAATGAACATTCTTGTTGTACATTGAACACCCATACTTACTGCATTTGGTAAGTCATCAGCATCGGTGGGATTGAGTGCTACCGGGCCTGCCATTAAGGCTAAGATTCCTGCCGGTGTTCCGCAATCAACTTGACTAAAGGCAGTACTACCACAAATAATGCATGCAACGAGTAGCAGCATTATTTTTTTTGAATTTTGAATTTTGTTTTTCATAGTAATTATATTTTAAGGATTTGATTTTTCATTTTCCAAAATTGAAGCCAACTTCGCGAGTTTGTAATAGAACAAAAGTTATATATTCACATTACCGCATTAAACAGGATATAGCCGCAATGGGTTGAAAGGTAGTTTGCTTCCAATTTTTATCATACTCCATTCTCATTCCAAAATTTATCATCAGATTTCTACTGGCACGCCATTCGCCACCTACGGCCCATGTGTAGGGCGATACCCCTGTCCATTTTAGAGTTGACTTTACTAATTCTACATTTTCATCCAGAGTTATTTCAGTTGATTCGAACGCACTCTGGACATTTTCAAATTCTCTTTGCTCTATGAAAAACTCTGTAAAAAAGTTGACTATTGCGTTGCCATATCTGATATTTAGACCATAAGTATAAAGTCTTGTGCTAACAACAGCGTTCTCTTGAAGTTCTTCTTCTGTTGTTAAATCTCGTAATGTAAATGTTAGTTGTTCGTCATAAAAAAAAGTACGAAACAAACCCGAAATAAGCAATTTAGATCCTACACCTATTCCACCGTTAGCCCATAATCCCCACCCTGACTCTCGATTCAATTTAAAAGACTTCAGTGAACCAAGGCTATCTGTTGCATAAGTCATTATTTTGCCTCCAGCCACATCAATAAAGGAATTGTTCCATTTTTCAACAGCATATTGCCTTGCTCGCTCAGAGATTTCTGTTTTCTGCATTTGAACCATTTGTATGGCACTGGTTTCTAAGCCGGCGATTTTTTGTTTTAAAAACATTTTCTGAAGGGGGTCTGAGATGGTATCATAAGCAATTTTAGCATCTTCCATCTGTATAGAAAGCTGGTAAAATTCCTCTTGATACCGATCTTCAATATCCTTATAAAATGCGATGTCCCTTAGCGCATCATATTTTTTGAAAAGATTGATTTTTATAGCACCACCAATTCTTCTGTCATTGCTCTCATTTTGTACCGTACCAATTGATAGGTCAGTTGATGCTAACGTGCGCATTAGGTAGGAGGCCTCACGGTACTTGGATAAGTCCTTCCTGTTATAAAATATTTCCCAAACCGGTTGACCTTGCACTGCCAAATTCGGGTTTAACTTCCAGGAGTTAAACGACCAATCTACTTTTAAATCTTTGACATCAGAAGTTTTTGATATTTGAGAGGGTGAAATACCCATGACATCAAAAATGGCAGAGGAAGAAACGTTAATTTCTTTTGGTTTAATTTTATCCGGTACCTGATTTAATGTTGGCTGATCCTGTGCAAAGGAATTTAAAGAGAAAGCCAATATCTGAGCTCCCAATACTACCGGAATATTTATTTTCATAGCGCAACTGAATTTTAATTCAGTAAAAATCCGCTTCTGTATTATAGCTTCCTATATAACTTTTGTTAGGTTTTGCAAGTTCTGTATTACTTCGTTTCTATGAAAAATGGAAATACAAGCCTCACTGATATTAGTTAGTGAGGCTTGTATTTTGTGCTTAAGAAAAATTTGGCAATTTGAAAAAATGAGATCAGAACTAAAATGATTGCAATCCATGTTTTTCTACTGAAAATTGAATCAAAAGAATAATCAAGATTAAATATTGTTTCATAATTTTCAAGATATTTGTAAAGATAGACATTTTTCCATTTCAGTCTCTAAACTATTCGCTCCATAAAATTGTAGAAAAGTAAGTCATAAATTCAACATGATTGAACTTCAATTCCAAAACACTTGGTATGGTAATTGCCCATTGAATTGCAATCGAATTAACCACTGATTCACTCCATCAACTCCGTAAAGCAAAACTTCTCCCCATCAAACAAACCCTTGTCACTTAATTTAAGAGAAGGAATTACCAATAGTGCCATAAAGGAGAGTGTCATGTAAGGTGCGCGGAGATGACTGCCCATCGATTTAACTTTTGCATCCAGCTCACTGTAGCGCATACCTGTTGTTACACAATCGGTATCACTCATTAATCCTGCTATTGGTAGTGGAAGTACCAACTCTTCATCTGCATCAACCACACTGAGTCCACCATGTTTTTTTATTAAAAGGTTGACGGCTCTTGATATCGATTCATCATCAACACCTATTGCAATAATATTATGCGAATCGTGTGCAACGGTTGATGCCATCGCACCGCGCTTCATACCAAAACCTTTAATAAATGCAACCGCCGGTGCCGCATCAGCATAACGATTAATGACTGCAATTTTTAGAATGTCGGAATCAATATCTGCAACAGCAAAACCATTATTATTTTTTACAGGATGCTGAAAAGAGCGAGTGATTAATTGTCCGTCGATAGCTTCTATTACCTGCATACTGTTGCCGTTTGTCGGAAGCTGAAAATTGGATGGCGTTGTTGCTGAAGCAGAAAAATTATTGGTGATTCGTTGATACTGTTCTGGAAGAATACTTTTTCCATCTGTGGAAACACACTCACCATTAATATACGTTTCCAATACATTGAATTCATCCAATGAATCCACCACAATAAAATCTGCCGGGTCGCCTACACGAAGTAAACCCACATTCATATTATAATGATGAACAGGATTGATACAAGCACAGCGTAAAACATCAAATAAATTATGTCCTTTTTGCAAGGCGCGTTTAACTACAAGATTAATATGTCCGTTAATTAATTCATCGGGATGTTTGTCATCACTGCAAAGCATTACCATACTGTTATGCTCCGAAATTAATTCGTGTAAGGCCTCAAAATTTCGTGCTGCCGATCCTTCGCGAATTAAAATTTTCATGCCGTGATTTAATTTGTGCAGCGCCTCTTCTTTAGTGAAACATTCGTGATCTGTTGTGATGCCTGCATTGATATACTTAACAGCATCGTCACCCATTAATCCGGGAGCGTGACCATCAACCGGTTTCCCATATTTTTTGGCAATTGCTATTTTTTCCATCACAATCGGATCATTAAATAGCACGCCGGGGTAATTCATCATCTCCGATAGATAAAAAATATCGTCACGACTAAGCAAATGTTCCACGTCGGAGGGCGAAAGGGTGGCTCCTGATGTTTCAAATCCCGTTGCCGGAACACAGGAGGGAGCGCCGAAATGAAACTTCAATCGGGCCTCTTTAGCACTTTCGAGCATATAATTCACCCCTTCCAACCCACAAACATTGGCAATTTCATGCGGATCGCTCACCGTCGCAACCGTTCCATGAACGAGCGCAATGCGCGCAAATTCATACGGCGTGAGCATGGAACTTTCTATATGAATGTGAGAATCAATGAATCCGGGAAGTAAGTAGTGCAACGGAGCATCAATATTGTCAACAATAGCGGCAATTTTACCGTTGATAACTTTCAGGTCTACTCCCCGAATATTATTTTGCTGAAGATCAATTAGTTGACCTGAAATAGTGAAAGAAAACGACATGAAATAGTGATTTTTAAGGTGTTAGGTAATTTGTAAATAATTAATATTATTTTTGGCTCATTATTCACAAAATTAATTGATTACACAATGAAAACAGGAAAAGTAAAATTTTTCAATGAATCCAAAGGATTTGGGTTCATCGTTGAGGATGATTCCAACCAGGAGATCTTCGTGCATCATTCAGGGCTGATTGACAAAATCAGAGAAAATGACCTCGTATCGTACGAAGTTTCCGAAGGTAAAAAGGGTCTCAATGCTGTTAATGTTAAAAGAGCGCAGTAATGCCAAAACCGCAAGGAAGAAATTACTAGTATTAACATTAGGAAAAAACCCCGGCGCACACCGGGGTTTTTTATTAGTAAGAAAGTTGGATGAGGTAAGTTACATCTATCATTTATAATTACTTTTGATTTTAATATGAATACATTTTTCGACACCCCCATTGAGTATCTTAAAGGAGTGGGTCCTCAAAAAGGAGAAATACTTAGGAAAGAACTCCACATTTTTAATTTCCGTGACCTGCTTTTTCATTTTCCTTTTCGGTATGTCGACCGGTCAAAATTATATCGGGTAACGGATATAAAAGATGATTCGGTTTATGTGCAGTTAAAGGGAAGAATTTCAAATTTGAATACCATTGGCGAAAAAAGAAGTGCTCGTTTAGTGGCTACTTTTCGTGATGATAGTGGCGCGTTGGAATTGGTTTGGTTTAAAGGAATTAAATGGATTAAAGAAACACTGCAACCCGGAGTAGATTATATCCTGTTTGGAAAACCTTCGGAGTTTAATGGTAAATTTAATTTTGTACATCCCGAACTCGAACCCCTCACTGCTGAACCCGGATCAATTAGTGTGACATTACAACCATTCTATAGCACCACCGAAAAATGTAAAGCGCGTTTCATCGACAGTAAAGGAATATTAAAACTTCAAAAAAATTTGTTGCAACAGTTGCCGGCTATCGTCAACGAAACATTACCCGCTTCGGTGCTAGAGCCTTTTAAATTAGTATCCGTTCGGGAGGCGCTCCTTAACATCCATTTCCCTCCCGATCACGATTCCCTGAAAAAGGCACAATTCAGATTGAAGTTTGAAGAATTTTTTTGCATTCAACTGGAGCTTTTAAAACGCAAGCAATTCAAAACAGAAAAGTATGCGGGTAAAAAGATTACGCTTATAGGCGATCACTTCAATAACTTCTTCAATAACAAACTCCCTTTCGAACTTACCGGTGCGCAAAAAAAGGTGCTGAAAGAAATCCGTACCGATATGGGTACCGGTCATCAGATGAACCGACTTTTACAAGGTGATGTTGGTAGTGGCAAAACACTGGTTGCTTTAATGAGTATGATTATGGTGCTCGATAACGGCTACCAAGCCTGCATAATGGCACCGACAGAAATTTTGGCGCAGCAACATTTTAATAGTATATCTGAACTTTTGGAAGGTACCGAAATGTCGATTAGCTTGTTGACGGGTTCCACAAAAAAGAAACAACGGGAGCTGTTGCTCGCTGATTTAAAAGAGGGAAAATTAAATTTTATTGTCGGCACTCATGCGCTAATTGAAGACCGTGTTCAGTTTAATAATTTAGGACTTGTTGTTATTGATGAACAACATCGGTTCGGTGTGGAGCAGCGTGCTAAACTATGGGGTAAAGATAACGCATGGCCACATGTGCTGGTGATGACTGCTACACCTATCCCCAGAACGTTAGCCATGACCATTTATGGTGATCTCGATACCAGCATCATTGATGAATTACCACCCGGTCGAAAACCTATTCGCACAGAACATCGTTTCGAATCGTCGCGGTTGAAACTGGTTGGTTTTATGAAAAATGAAATTGCAAAGGGTCGACAAATTTATATCGTTTATCCATTGATTGAAGAATCGGCAAAAATTGATCTCATGAATCTCGAAGCAGGTTATGAGGCTATTTGTCGTGATTTCCCATTACCCGATTTCCGTGTAAGCGTGGTGCATGGAAGAATGAAATCGGCGGATAAGGATGCGGAGATGAAAAAATTTGCATCGGGCTTTACCCATATTATGGTGGCAACAACGGTTATTGAAGTAGGCGTGAACGTGCCCAATGCAAGTGTTATGATTATTGAAAGTGCCGAACGGTTCGGTCTTTCGCAACTGCACCAGCTAAGGGGTAGAGTGGGTCGTGGTGCCGAACAATCGTTTTGTATTTTAATGACGAGTTACAAACTTTCAGCCGATGCAAAATTACGCATGAGCACGATGGTGCGCACCAATGATGGTTTTGAAATTGCGGAAGTTGATATGAAATTACGTGGCCCCGGCGACATTGCCGGTACCATGCAATCGGGTGTGATGAACCTTCATATCGGCGATTTGGTAAAAGACGGCGCCATACTTGAATTGTCTCGCACTGCAGCAATGAAATTACTTACCGATGATCCGCACCTCATTGCAGCAGAAAATAAAATCGCCAACGATATGCTGGCAGCAAAAATGAAGGGAAGGGATGATTGGAGTAGAGTGAGCTAGTGAATAGGCGAGTAAGTGACTTATTTTATGTTGTGCTATCAACGCTAAACGCCACCGCCGCTTCCTACACGTACATGTGAAGCCCGCCATTGACCTATTTTTAGTATTTTTGTTAGAATGGATGCTGCTAAGATGAGATTTAAGAATTGGGTGATTTGTGTTATTGTGCTGCTGACCACTGGTTATGCGAAGGCCCAACCCTACAAGGCTGTTTCTATTTCGTTGGCTGAGGGGCTTTCTCAGAGTTCGGTTTATGACATTATCCAAGATCAGAAGGGTTTTACCTGGATCGCTACCCAGGATGGCCTCAATAAGTATGATGGTATTGAGTTCCAGACTTTCCGCGAGGAGCCGTTCGATACCAATTCCATTTCTTCTAATAACACCTCCCAACTACTTTTCGATACTAAAGGTCGCCTGTGGGCAGGAACCGCCAATCACGGACTCAATCTTTATCTGCCCAACCACGACTCCTTCCTGCATTTCTTCGCCTCATCTGAAATGGGCACCATAGCCAGCAATATGGTTACCTCCCTGTATGAGGATGCTGATGGTACTATTTGGGTGGGGACTAGCAGCGGACTTCAGCGAATTAAAGAAACCATTAATGATGAAATATCGCATTTTACTTTTGAAAAAATAGTATTGAAAACCGATGCTGAAGATACCTTAACCGATAAATTTATTCATGTTATTACTTCCGATGCCAACAAACAATTGTGGGTTGGAACGTATGCGGGATTATTTAAAATTGATCTTACTAAAGATGTAATTCAAAATCCGGTTCAGGTGTGGTTCAGTAAAAAGAACAACCGACTCATTAATAATTCTGTAAATACACTTACTGTTGATGAATCGGGAAATATTTGGGCAGGAGGAAGAAACGGTATCGATATTATTTCGTATCCCGGTGAAAATATCAGAAACGTTTCTACAAATAATAAATTGCAACGCGGTATGGCAAGCGATCAGGTGTCTGCATTGTTCACTGCTGCTAATGGTGATGTATGGATAGGCTATAACGATCAGGGCATACAGGTAGTAAGAAATATGTCGCCATCACGCCCTATTACTGACACCATTTCGTTTGAACATATTAGCACAGTTACCGAAGTAGGAGCACTAACAAAAGGTAATGCCATATCTTTTTGTGAAGATCGCATTACCAAAGGCGTAATTTGGGCGGGATTTAATGCCGGTGGAGTGGTGCGACTTGTTCCGGTAACTAAAAATTTTGTTACCAATAATCTGGAGGCTTCCTCACTGCCTTCGGCCTTCGTTACCTGCATCCTCAAGCAAGGTGATTCCGATATTTGGGTGGGAACCCCTACCGGACTTCTGAATTATAATAGAGCAACTTCTAAATATTCTTTTGTAGCACCCTCTAAATTTACCGATAAACCTAATAGTGAAAATTACATCAACGGGTTGGCTCTTACCGGCTCGAATGAATTATTTTGTGGTGCAGGAAATTATTTGTACAAAATATCAAAGTCCAACAACAAAATAAATGTAGAACCAATAAGGTTGCCCGATGACATAGAGGGAAATAACTTGCGTACATTTTATTCGGACTCAAAAGGAAGGCTTTTTGTGGTAATGCTTTTTAGTATTTACGAGTACCAACCCGAACAGCAGGTATTCCTACCCGTTATGAAAATTCGCGACCAGGATAAACTCAAGGATCGAGCATTTTATTTGAGTTGTTATTACATCGATCAATCAGGAAACCACTGGATAGGAACTTCCAATGGTTTGGAGTATTTTCCTAAAGCAACTGCTGCATCGCCAACAGATTTTACATCGCCCGTCACCTATTTTCATCAGCAAAATGACACCAGTAGTTTGCGTAATCAGAGTATTCTTAGTATTGCTGAAGATAAAAATCATACTATCTGGCTCGGCACTATGAATGGCTTGTCGCGAGTAGTGGTGGAGAAGGGAAAGAAAAAATTCATTAACTATTCTACCCGCACCGGATTAAAAAATAATGTGATTTATGCCATCGTAACCGATCAGAAAACGGGGCACCTTTGGTTGAGTACCAATAATGGGTTAACCGAATTTAATCCTTCGGGAGCGGTGGTTGCTAACTACGACATTCACGACGGATTACAGAGTAATGAGTTTAACAGTTACGCCTCGTTCAAAGCACCCGATGGGGAGCTATTTTTTGGTGGAATTAACGGTTATACCTCCTTTTATCCGGATCAAATAAAACTAGATGCCACTCCTCCCAAAATTTCCATTACCGGAATTATATTGAATGGAAACCGATTGCTCAACCTCGAAGAGTTTCAGCAATCAAAAACAATTGATCTTAAATACAAAGATAATTCTTTTACTGTTAATTTTATAGGTCTGCATTATGTTGATCCGCAAAAAAATCAGTACGCCTATAAGCTGGAGGGATTTCAGAGTGATTGGATCTATTCAGGAAGTTCGCGGCAGGTAAATTTTTCGCAACTACCACCCGGCAACTATGTGTTTCGCGTGAAAGCCGCTAACAGCGATGGAATTTATAATACCGATGGTGATATGTTTGTGATAAATATCAAGCCTCCTTTTTATAAAACTATTTGGTTCTATTTATTAATTGCAGCTTTTATTGCAGGGGTGTTGTGGGGTCTTCATAAATACAGGTTGAGTATGAAACTGGAACAGGTGAAGGAGGTAGAGAAAATTCGTAGAGCAACCGCCGCTGATTTTCACGATGAGCTTGGACATAAACTTACTATTATCTCATGGTTTGCTGAAATATTAAAAAAGAAAATCGGCACCGATCAAGTAGAACTTCGTCCGCATTTGGATAAAATTATTGAAACCTCCGGAACGTTGTATCATACCATGAAGGATATGTTGTGGGCGATGGATCCTGATAAAGATTCGGTGTATGATTTGTATTCTCAGATTAGAGAATTTGGACAGGAACTATTTGACAATACCGGAGTGCTTTTTGATGCGCAAACAATAGCCGATGATTTAAAAGATAAAATTATTTCACCTGCCGATAAACGTCACGTGTTACTAATTTTTAAAGAAGTAATGCATAACAGTTTGAAACATGCCGGTAGCACCAATACCAATCTGGAACTGGTGCAGGATGAACACCTCATTAAATTCCGTTTTAAAGACAATGGTACCGGATTTAAAATGAATGGACACAATGTTGGCCATGGACTAAATAATGTGAAACGAAGAGCGCAAATGATACACGCTCGAATTGATATACACTCTGAGGGTACCGGTACCGTTGCGGAATTGGATTTGCCTCTTGAAAACCTGAATTAACTATGATAAAAGTAGCATTAGTCGACGACAACCACGACCTGAGGGAAGGCTTGCAGATTGTAATTAAAGAGCACAACGATGAATTTGAATGCATAGGTTCCTTTGCGGATGCGGAATCGGCAGCAAAAAAAATTCCTGAAATAAAACCCGACGTGGTGCTGATGGATATTAATTTACCCGGCATGAGTGGCATTGAATGTTTAAAACAGCTTAAGTTGAAAATGCCGGAGTTGGATGTGATAATGGTTACGGTGTTTGCCGATGATGAAACTGTTTTTGATTCACTCTGCGCCGGAGCATGTGGTTACATCACTAAAAATACTTCGCCCGAAAAAATTCTGGATGCCATTCGTGATGTTAGAGATGGCGGAGCTCCCATGAGTGGTAGAATTGCACGCATGGTAGTTACCTCCTTCAATGCACCTGCAACCACATCGGCCCAACTCACCGATCGCGAACGCGAAGTACTCGATCAACTTTGCAAAGGTAAGAGCTATAAAATGGTAGCCGATGCTTTAAACATCACACACGATACCGTTCGCCACCACATTAAAAACATCTATAAAAAACTCGAAGTGCATTCAGTTTCTGAAGCCATTTTGAAAACAATGAAAAAGAAGTTGTTTTAAAAAGTGATAAAGATAGATTGAGGTTATTTAACTGTACAAGCACAATCGTGGTAAGATGTTTCAATGTAATTTGACCGATGTCTGAATACAACAGGTCAACTTTTGAGATAAAAAAATAGTTATCAACACCTTTTAATTTTGTTTTTTAGTTAATGAACTGACATTTAGTTTAGTTTAGTTTAGTTTAGTTTAGTGTTGAAAAGTCATAAATTATGCTTATAGTTTTTGGATATTTTTCAGGCAAATATCATTTAACATTACTCCGTTAATTGAAACGAAAATTAACATTGGAGATAAAAAATAGCACTCCAAATTTATTTTAAAGAGATTTTCATCCTTCGACCTCCCCCCTGAGTACGGTCGATTGTTGAGAAAGTGTGTGAGGAGTTTTTAATTTAATAGCGATCCATTAAAATGAGTAATTCATTGGCGAAATTGCTATGCCCGAATCAATTTTTTATGTATCAACAATTTTATTTTATAGTTTAATCTTTATTTAAATGAAAAACAACCATCAACGTTTAGCCGCAGCCGATAGGTGCCGGTTAGTAAAACCTGTATCAGGGTTTTTACAATTTTCTATTATTCAGTTTCTGTTATTGATGTGTTGCATGAATGTTAATTTTTGTAAGGCACAAACTGTAGCGCCGCCATTTGATAGTTACGTAAAAAACGAGGGTGGAACGGTAACAGTTTTTGTTGCGCTTCCTGATAGTACAACCTGTAGCGAAATTGAAGTTGTGCTGGGCTCAAAAAACAATGTGGGTGATTTGTTTTCACATACCTATACTATCGACCAGACTACAGGCTTACCAACAGGATTAACCTACAGTCGACAAGGCACCGATGTTTTTCTTGGTGCAG
>JBBQVM010000075.1:0-12270 GCA_038211525.1 Bacteroidia bacterium | reverse complement strand
ATTGGCCGGTTGCCTAAAATTATTGAATATATATTTGCAACACCATCTAATCACCGTGTTCATCATGGTACACAGGAGAAATACATAAATAAGAACTATGGAGCAACATTCATTTTATGGGATCGTATGTTAGGTACTTATCAAGATGAGCAGGAAAAAGTGCGTTATGGAACAACGCAGAATATCAGGCATAAAGCCAATCCTTTCTACATCAATTTTCACGAATTTGCGGACATTATTAAAGATGTAATGCATGCCAAAACATTTAAGAAGAAATGGTTTTATCTCTTTGGCGATCCCGGGATCATTGAAAAAGAAAAATCAGCAGCAAAAATAATTCAAGGAACAATGGCTGAACCAATAGTTTTTAGTAGGCCAAAAGCAAGTAAACAATTTGTTTCGAATTCAACTGAGTAACTTTTATTGGAAAATCTCCAATTGTTAGGTTCCTTCCTCCATATTAAGGCCCAAAGGGTATTTATGTTTGACTTTGACTTAGGTAAGGCAAATACGATGAAGATTCCCGCAGCTTAGGAAGCATAGATCTGTTTTAGCTTTATGCTTAAAAATTGATAAGTTCGTCGATTGTGTAATCGTGTAAAAATAAACGAATCAATATCAGGTCCCGGAGTTAATCAAATTCCCAATTTCAGATTTAATGATCATTCCTGCAACTGAATAAGTAGCATTTTTTATTTCTCTAAAAGTAGCGTAGTTGTTTTAGGGAAGCACCATTAACATAATATTGCTGCCGGTTTTTACCAAACGTTTCGGTATAGCCGGCAGCAATATTATTTAAATTGAGTCTAATTAAAATTAGATTGGTAGTGAATGCCTAATTCTTCCGAATTAGTTCCGATCATCAAAATTTAAAACAGAGTCCTATTGTAAAAAATGAAACTCCGTATCCTAATTCAGAGTAGGCACCAAAGCCTTCCGTAAAGAAATAACGGCCACCCACAAACGCAGATGCACTTGCACTACTGCCATATTTGGTGTTGTAAAAAGGAGAATTCTGGTTTGGGTCGTTATCCTTGTAGGTGTAATTCACAATATCATAAGAGATCATAATACCTCCATAAATATCCAGCTTAGGAAGATTGGTAAAACCATTATAGTGGTAGGCACTTCTGAAACCGATACTGGTATAATCCCACTTCTGTTTGTAACCATAAAATCCGTTGTAATCGTTTTTGAAACTCTTATGCCCAATATATCCTCCCAAGCTAATTACATCTACTTTTCTAACATTCCACACACCTCTTTCATACAAAGCACTAATAGCAGGACTTTGCGCAGTAGTACTGAAACTACCTAATGCGCTACCAAACCCAACACCTATTCCAATAACATTCGTCTTAACATGAAATGGTTGAGCGCTTGCAGTTGATAGCATCGCAATAAGACATAAACCCAGAATAGTTAACTTTTTCATATCGTTTTAATTTTAGATGTTAATTTTAAGAACTATTTATATTAATTTTTTACAAAGGTAAGGAGGATAAACGAGTGGAAATGAATTATTTTGTTTTTTCATTACAAATTTTCTCCACCACCAAAGGATAATAGTTCATTTCGAGTTCGTGGATTTTTGAAGCCACCGTTTCAGGAGTATCATCCGTTGCTAACATCGTTTCAAATTGGGCAATTACTTCACCTTCGTCAAATTGATCATCAACAAAATGAATGGTAATTCCTGTTTTTTGTTCACGCGCATTAACTACCGCCTCATGCACATGCCTTCCATACATGCCTTTCCCACCAAACTTAGGCAACAAAGCAGGATGTATGTTAATGATTCGATGAGGAAACGCCTGGAGCAGCGATGGTGGCACTAGCCTTAAAAATCCGGCCAGTACGATCAAGTCAATTTTATGCCGTATTAATAAATCGGCAACCGTTCCATTTTCGAAATCATCTTTGGGTATATACCGGGCTTCCACTCCTATGCGTGCCATGCGTTGCAACACAAAGGCATTTTTGCGGTCGCACAATACCATCGTGACCTTAATTTCAGGATGATGTTCAAAATAAGTAGCCAGATTTTCGGCATTGGAGCCCGATCCGGATGCAAAAACAGCGATGCGTTTCATGATGCAAAGATAGGTCATACTCCCGTTTTCTTCCCTTTTTTGAACCTGTCCAATGCTTTCAAAGGGCACAAACCGGTCGAAAAAAGGCCAAATCACATGATTATGCGGTTGGTTATCAATTATTTGATAATATATTTTGATGATTAGAGTATAAATTTGTTACTTTGCGCCTCAACTTTAAATTATATATAAAGCTATGTCAGATATTGCATCCCGCGTTAAAGCAATAATTGTTGATAAACTGGGCGTTGATGAGAGTGAAGTTCAAACTGAATCCAGCTTTACTAATGATCTTGGTGCTGATTCATTGGACACTGTTGAACTAATCATGGAATTCGAAAAAGAGTTTAATATCGCAATTCCGGATGATCAGGCTGAGAAAATCAGTACTGTTGGTCAGGCAGTTGAATATATTTCAGCTAACGTAAAGTAATCAACCTTTTTACAGGCTGATGAAGCTAAAAAGAGTTGTCGTAACGGGGCTGGGTGCACTGACACCGCTTGGGAACACTGTTTCAGAATATTGGGACGGTTTAATCAGCGGAACATCAGGCGCGTCTGCTATCACCCGGTTCGACGCATCCAAGTTCAAGACCCGCTTTGCCTGCGAGGTCAGACATTTCGATCCTTTATCTATTCTCGATCGTAAAGAGTCCCGAAAACTGGATTTATTCAGTCAATATGGTCTCGCTGCTGCTATTGAAGCTATTGAGGATTCTAAGGTGGTTTCGGATGCTTCTTTTAACCCCGACCGAGTTGGTGTTATTTGGGCAGCCGGAATAGGTGGATTGAAAACATTCTGGGACGAGGCACTCAACTTTGCTAAAGGCGACGGAACACCACGTTTCAACCCCTTCTTTATTCCTAAAATGATTATTGATATTGCCTCGGGTCATATCTCTATTCGCTATGGATTAAGAGGACCGAATTACGCTACCGTTTCCGCTTGTGCTTCTTCTACCCATGCCCTCAACGATGCATTTATGCTTATCCGCTTAGGAAAAGCTGATGCTATGGTTGCAGGTGGTTCGGAGTCATCCATTAATGAACCTGCGTTAGGCGGATTCAATGCTATGCATGCCCTTTCCGAACGAAATGATGACCCTACAACAGCCTCTCGTCCCTTCGATTTAAGTCGTGATGGTTTTGTGATTGGTGAAGGTGCCGCCGCAGTGGTGCTCGAAGAATACGAACATGCCATTGCACGAGGTGCTAAAATTTACGCTGAAATGTTTGGTGGCGGTATGTCGGCCGATGCTTATCATATTACTGCTCCACATCCTGAAGGTTTAGGAGCCTTAAATGTGATGAAAAATGCCTTGCATGATGCCGAAATGGAAGCTACCGAAATTGATTATATAAATGTTCATGGAACCTCTACTCCACTGGGTGATATTAGTGAAGTAAAAGCTATTTCTAGTGTGTTTGGTGAACATGCCTTTAAGCTGAACATTAGTTCCACCAAGTCTATGACGGGTCACCTGTTGGGTGCCGCGGGAGCTATTGAAGCAGTAGCATCTATTCTTGCAGTGAAGAATGATATTGTTCCACCAACTATTAATCACTTCACCGATGATCCTGAATTTGATCCTCGTTTTAATTTCACTTTTAACAAAGCACAACATCGTGTAATTAATGCGGCGCTGAGCAATACTTTTGGTTTTGGCGGACATAATGCCTCTGTTATATTTGGTAAAGTAAAACCGTAGTTGAGCCCTTTCGGATTTTTAGTTATTAAGTTACCCAACGGTGTTTACATCAACACTTCTTTACCTCATCCTGTATTCCATTAATTAAAATACCTTCCCGTGGATCTACTTTTACCTTACCGTCTTCTTTTTTCAGATGATAAGGAATTGCTGCGCTCGCTAAAAAATATTCTAGGTTTTTATCCCGGAAATTTAGCAGTTTATAAATTAGCCTTTTCACATAAATCGGTTGCCGCCTCCACTGTAAATGGCATGCAACTTTCGAACGAACGTTTGGAGTTTTTGGGCGATGCTATATTAGGTGCCATAGTTGCTGATATGCTCTTTCGTCGCTTCCCTTTTCGGGATGAGGGATTTTTGACGGAGATGCGTTCACGTATCGTTAGTCGTGATCACCTGAGAAGCCTTGCACTCAAAATTGGCCTCGATAAATACATTAAAAACAATGCCGGAACGGGGATGTATCGCTCCATGTATGGCGATGCTTTTGAAGCCCTTATAGGAGCCATCTATTTAGATAAAGGTTACGACTATACCGAAAGATTTGTTGTCGATCGTATTATCAAACATCATGTTGATATTAATGATATAGAACAGTCGGACTCTAACTTCAAGAGTCGCATTATTAATTGGGCTCAACGCGAACGCAAGGCACTGCTTTTTGAAACAGTGGATGAAGGTATAGGAGGCAAACTCATTAAAGTGCGTTTACTTATTGATGGTATTGAAGTAGCTAACGGTGCCGACTATGTGAAAAAGAAAGCAGAACAAATAGCAGCAGGAAAAGCTTGCGAAGAATTGGGGGTCAAAGGTGAAAACTAGTTCTTAACTCCATTTAATCGAATAGTTTTTTTCATCATTCTTGGCTCCCGTAAACAAATTACTTTTCAAGGAAGCCCTCTCCCATAACCTTTTTCTTCAACCAGTTAATATCAGCAATTTGTTTCACCTCCTCAATTTCTGTTAAAAGCAATTCCAGATTTTTTTTATTGTGTGCCGATTTCATTAATCGGGTAGCATATTTAATCATATTCCGATAGATGATACGTTGGTAATCGGAGACCAGTTTGTTTCGGTTTAAAAAAACTCTGAAAGCGGAAGCATGATAAAAGAAGGCTTCCTGATCATCGGTTTCGAAATAACATTTGAGAAGAATTGCCCGCATATCCAACTGATAATATAAATCGGTAAATTCCACCTGCCGTAACAGCGATAACGATTTCCGGAATTCACCAATACCAAAATAGTAATATGCTAAATTATAGGTGTAGGCATTGTCACGTTCCGACTCAGCCAAAAATATTTTATATTGTTCAATAAAGTTATAAACCCAAATAGGTTCCTCCGAACGCAAACCGATTACCACTATATTTTTATAATCCCATTGAGATAAAACCCCTTCAACAAATAAAATACTATTTTCTATAATAAATTGATAAATTTTAAAAAGGCGTTTCACAAAATCGGGCTCCCCTTGATTAATTTTCTTAATACAAAAATTCATCAAGTACTGATACATATCACGCAATTGACTATTTTTAAATAGCGATTTTTTTTCTGCAAGCAGTTGTTCCAGTTTTTCAAAATGTACGCTATTTTCGGGTTCGGTAAGCGTCATCAGGATATGAAAATAAATTGTCACAATGGGTACATCTGCGAAAGCACCTGCTTTTAAAATCCGAATGATTTCATCTTTTAAAATAAAATCATATTCAACAGCCATTACATTTCTAACATTCACCATTTCACAAAGCAGTTGTAATTTCCTGGTCACAAAAAAGTTATCCAGGTTTCGGGTCACTTTACCAATTGGATTCTCACCGGTCCGCTTTTGCCGTGGAAAATACTGGTTCAGGTAAATAAAATCCTCCCGATAACAATTGTAATAATATTCTGCATCCCTTGAAAGAGAAATTTCGTCTGCATTATACTCGGAAAGGAATGCTTTATCAGCACTTCTTTCGGCAAGTTCTGTTATTAAGAGGTACTTACCTTCGGTGGGATGTAGTTGTAAAGCCCTGAATTTCAAAAACATTGATGCCTGCGAATACAAGTCAGTCATTGCATACCTAAGTTTTTTATCTTCAAATTCCAATCCCTTAAATAAAGCCTTAAAAAGCAATTCACGAGTTAACTCTTTGTGATGAAAATGGGGATGATAGACAGATAATAAATCATAAAAAGCAATCGACTTACCGATGGGGCCGGCAATTCCGGAAACTATAAAAGTCCTGAAACTACGCCATTCCAATCGGGTAAGGCAGCTTAATAGGTTGAATAATTTTGTATTTGTTAAATCATTCATATCCGACAAATGTAACAAATTAGTAAAATGATTAATAAATTATATATGATTGTTTATCAATATATTATAATTTAATAGCTAAATATTTAAATTTTTAATTATATAAATTTTTATCCGACAAAATTAAAATAGTGTATTTTTCTGCTTGAAACTCATAAATTATGTTTGTACTGTGATAGAAAGGCTATTCTTCTTATCTCTAAATTTTAAACCCATGAAAACACCTCTTAATGATACTATAAAATCCCTTCGAATGGGAGTTCTTCTGATGGGAATATGTTTATTATTTGTTGGAAAAGCGAATGCATCCCATCTTGTTGGAGGTGAAATTTCTTACCAATGGGTTTCGGGTAATGACTACCTGGTCACCTTAGCTCTTTACAGGGATTGTTCGGGAATTGCAGTTGGAAGTTCTGCAAGTATTACGGTGGAATCGGCGACTTGTTTAAGTACCAACATTTTTACCTTAAATCAAATTGGGTCGACTGTTCAGGTTTCTCCAATCTGTGCTACATCATTGCCGAATTCGGCATGCAATGGTGGAGTATTATATAGCGTAGAAAAATATACTTTTCAAGGTTTGGTAACACTACCATTTAATTGTTCCGATTGGGTGTTTAGTTATAATTCATGCTGTCGTAACGGGGTCATCACTAACCTTAGTAATTCTGGTAATTATGGCATTTACATTTCATCAACCTTAAACAACCTGGATGTGCCTTTTAATAATTCCGTTCAGTTCGGAACTATTCCTTTAAACATCATTGGCGTAAACAGCACCACCGAATTAAGTTGGAATACCTATGATGTAGATGGAGATTCACTGATCTATGAATTAACCCCTGCAAGAGATATCAGCGGAGTTGTTCCTGTGAACTTAACTTACAATACCGGTTATACTTTCGATCAACCTTTTCTTGCATCAGTTCCAACTACATTAAATTATGCAACAGGGCAAGTAACAGTAACCCCAAATGCCTTGCAAGTGGCAGTGATGTGTATGAAAGTTTCCGAATATAGAAACGGAATTTTCATTGGTGAAGTGAATCGTGATTTTCAAATTGCAGTTATCAACGAAACAAATAATTCCCCAACCTTAACAGGCATAAATGGAACGAATACATTTATTACCAATGGATGCCCTGGAGATACCATCCAATTTGATCTGTTTTCAAATGATATAGATGCAGGGCAAAATGTGTCATTAATACCAAATAGTTCCATCACAACAGCTTCATGGAGCTTTACTTCCGGACAATATCCTGTTGGAACATTTACATGGGTGCCGGATTCATCAAATGTGAGCAGTCAGCCCTACACTTTTACCATTAATGTTAATGACGACAACTGTGATTATTATGGAACACAAACTTATGCGTATCAGGTTTATGTAAATGGTTGTAACACGAATGAAGTATGGCCGGGTGATGCGAATTCAGATGGAACTGCCAACCTTTACGATTTGCTTGCAGTTGGGTTAGCCTTTAATGACAATGGACCTGTTCGTCCATCCGCAAGCAATTCATGGATTGCACAACCCTGTCCCGATTGGAACAACTCATTTATAAGTGGTATTAATCACAAACATGCCGATACTGATGGCGATGGTACGGTGAATCAAAATGACATCACAGCCATCAACACCAACTATGGATTAAATCATCCATTAAGGAATTCAAACCCAAATACTGCAACTGTTTCCGATCTCACCGTTACCGCCAACTATGATACAGTAGGAACCATGATGGCTGTTAATTTTGATGTGGCAATAACTACGCCTGTTGATAGTTTATATGGCTTAGCTTTCCGTTTATATTTTGCACCATCGTTGGTTGATATTACAACCGCCACTGTTACCTATCCCGGTACCATATTTGGAACTACCGCTGTGGATATGGTTACTATTGATCACTCGGTAGGACTTAACGGTTACGTTGATATTGCATTAACAAGAATCAATCAGCAAAACATTAATGGCACCGGGCCGGTTGCAAGAGTAACTATAGTAACAACCGACAATGTATCAGGGAAAGTTTCTTTAAATGTTGCTCCGAGCAATGTTGTTGCAACTACCTATTCCGAAACTCCTGTTAGCTTTAATACTACGGGTGATGTAGTGGTAATTGACCCAAATTTTGTAGGTTTTTCTGAAATTGATCCGGGTCAGTTTGTCGATATTTACCCTTCGCCGGGATCTGATTATATAGCTTTTACTTATTCAGGAAACAAAAGTGTTAATTACATTTACCTTACTGATATCAGTGGTAAAATAATTATGAATATACAAAATCCTAATGCTACTACAACTCTAGATGTGCGTTCCTTATCAAAAGGAGTGTACTTTATTAAAGCGGGAATAGGCGAAAATACAGTTACTAAAAAGCTGATGATAAAATAGATTAATAGACTTGTGGTTAGGTCTTATTTTTCGAAACGGTCCGAATTTTTCGGACCGTTTTTTTTACTTCTCTCTATAAAAATATATTTTAAAATCCAATCTAAAATTCTCAAAGCCCACCTTATTTGTTTTTTGCTCTTCTATAACTTAATATTGCACTTCGACAAGCTCAGTGCACCGTATTTAACTCATGATCCATTATCCATCATTTTTACTTTTTAATTTTTAATTTCCATTGTCCCAGGGCGAACTCAAATTCTTCTCTAACTTCCCTACCAAGGAAACTCTTAAACTGCTTTTGGAATGGCAGGCATTGTATGCTGAGGTGCAAGCAGAGCGGAAAAGAATGTCGACAATTCCCCAAACTGAAGCCTTGCGCCTGCTTGACCTTCCCGCAAGGAAACTCACCCAATATATTAAAGAGGGATACTTGAAAGAGAAGCCTTCCGGCGAAATTTTTAAATATCAGGTGCTGAAACTCTTATTTGAGATGAAACAAGAGGAATTATTTCAAAGCATCAGTTGATTTAGATAAGCTATCTAATACTTTGGTATTAAATAACATCCTATATTTTTGTTACTGATGTCTTTTACTACTTTTACTCCTAGATTAAAAACCCTCTCAATGAGAAAACTAGTTCTTCTTTGCCTCCTGATAATTACCTTTAATTTTGGAGCATCTGCTCAACAATTTATTTCAATTAGCCCTGACTTTGGAAATAAGGGTCAAACCATATCGACTACAGTAACCAGCTCCGGTTTTTATTTTACATCGGGTTCTTCTCCTTCTCCATGGGGTGACTTTTATATGCTTCAGAACACTCAAACTATTTACCCTGATCAGGTAACGGTTATAGACGATGACCACTTGAATGTTTTATGGACTATTCCTGCCAATGCTGATTCAGGAAAGTACGAAGTAATTTGGGATGTAGCGTATCCATTTGGATATTTTGCAAATGTTCCTGGAGGATTTAATATTGAATGTGTGGGTCCGCCGGCACATATAACCAATTCCATTTTAACATATTGTGCGGGCAGCACTCTTGATCTTTATGCTAATACCGGCCCTGGTTTTACCTACCAATGGTACAATTCTATTGGCTCTATAGTAGGCGCAATAGATTCCGTTTACACAGTGTCTACTCCAGGATACTATAGGGTTAAGGTATCAAATGCCCAAGGTTGTCCGGCTTTTTCTGAAGAAAAATATGTGTATAATTATTCCTTGCCGCTTGCTACAATTACTCCCTCTGCCACTCAGTTTATTTGCCAAGGCAATAGCACCACCTTAACTGCAAATATCGGAGGTTACTACACCTATCAGTGGTTCAATAATGGCAATCTGTTAAATGGAATTACTACCAGAATTATTTCTGTAAGCGACACCGGAAATTATACCGTTCAGGTCACTAATTATTATGGATGCACCCAACTTAGTACTCCTGTTAATGTCGCTTATGCTTCACCACCTGCATCGTGGCTAACTAGCTCCGGACCGCTACAGGTTTGTTCCGGTTCCTCTGTTACGCTTAAAACAGCAACAGGTCCCGGATATACCTACGAGTGGTTCAAATATGGAAATTTAATTAGTGGTGCGAATAACAGAACATTAGTAGTAAATTCAACCGGTAAATACAAAGTGCGCGTTACTAACGGCTATGGATGTACGAAAACTTCAGGAACAAAAATTGTTACTGTTGTTTCGAATCCATCAGCAATTATTTCTGCTGCGGGTCCTACCTCCTTTTGTGTTGGTGATAGTGTTATTTTAAATAGCAATACCGGTTCGGGGTACACCTATTCGTGGAAAAAATATGGCAACGCAATTACCGGGGCAACCGCATCTTCCCTGTCGGCGCAATCATCAGGTCCGTATAAGGTAACAGTCACCAATTCTTATGGCTGTTCTAAAACCTCGGGTGCCACCACGGTTAATGTTATTGTGTGTAGAGAAATTGAACCAAATAGCATTTCTGAAATTGAACTATTTCCCAACCCTGCAACCACCGAATTTTATGTAACAGGCTCCGAACTACAAAAAGTGGAGATCTTTGATCTTCAGGGAAAGATGGTTCAAATGAAAGAAATGACCGTTTCAGGAACTGTTGATATTTCTAATTTATCTGATGGATTGTACCTGGTGAAAATATACACTGAAAAGGAAATTGTGACCAAACAACTGCTGAAAAATTCAAAATAGCAGTTTGTTCTGTAGTTACTAAAGTGAGCAATGTGGTATAAAAAATATCACATTGCTTTTTTTTGACTAATTTTAGTCGCCCATTCCCGACTAACTCCCTTATGAAATCATTTCAATTCAATATTTTCATTTTTCTTATTAGCTCATTGGTTTCTTGCGGGTTCACGTCCAATGAGGCTTCTTCTTCAGCCAACCCATCTCTGATTCGCGGACCCTACCTGCAAGTGTTAACGAATCATTCGGTTGTAATTCGATGGAGAACTGATAGTGCAACGGATGGAAAGATTCGTTATGGAAAAACACTGAATTATGGATCGGTAGTGAATGCCGCCAATCCGACCACCGAACATCAACTAAAAATTGATGCTTTGGAGCCCAATACCCGATATTTTTATACCATTGAAACTACCGGTTATCTTTTACAGGGTGATTCCATGAATTTCTTTATAACCGCACCTGAACCCGGAAATTTTCCTCCTACACGCGTTTGGGTGACAGGCGATTTTGGAACTGGAACACAAGCTCAACGTAATGTGAGAGATGCGTATAAAAACTTTTCCCATAAACCTACCAATCTCTGGATCTGGTTGGGTGATAATGCCTATTCATCAGGTACCGATAGTGAATTCCAGAGTTACGTTTTTGATGTGTATCCGGAACAGTTAAAACAATTTCCGTTGTTCCCTGTACCCGGTAATCACGATTATGGAAATGTAGGTTATCAGTCGGCGTTAGCGCTCACTACAAATTTCGATTACTATTCTATTTTTTCTGTTCCACAAGCAGGCGAATCGGGTGGAATTGCATCCGGCACACCGAAATATTATTCATTCAATTATTCCAATATTCATTTTGTTGCACTCGATAGTTACGGTGCGCTGAACAGTCCGGGAAGTCCCATGTACAACTGGATTCAAAATGATCTTTCAGCAAACACACAACGGTGGACAATAGTATATTTTCATCATCCTCCCTATACAAAAGGCACTCACAATAGTGATACAGAAGTGGAGCTGATTGATATGCGTACTCACATTATTCCGTTGCTTGAAACTTTTAATGTCGACCTGGTATTAAGTGGACATTCGCATGTAAATGAAAGAAGTTATCTGCTCAACGGTTATTATGGGAACTCCAATACTTTTAATGCTTCCATGATGGTGAGCAACGACAGTTTGCAATTTACAAAGAAGGTTCCCTACCGCGGTACCCTATACGCTGTTTGCGGAACATCAGGAAAAACATCCGGTCCACCACAGGCAGATGCACCTATGCCTTGTATGTACTTTAATGATTACACAACAAACTGCTCTATGGTTTTGGATGTAGACCATGATTTGTTGAGTGTAAAATATCTTTCATTGACAGGAACAATCATAGATGCATTTTCTATAAATAAAATTGGTCCTACAGCACCGTTATCACAAGGAGAAGTAACTTGTGAAATAAGTTATCATTCAGGCAGTGAAACACTTTATTTTTCACTCTACCTCACGCAAAACGAATCTTTCAAAGCAGGGCTGTATAGTGAAACTGGCGAGCTGGTTAAAGACTTCAATCAG
>JBBQVM010000074.1:0-12282 GCA_038211525.1 Bacteroidia bacterium | reverse complement strand
AGTCTCTGCTTTGGTGATCAATTTACCTAATTTGTCCTTAAATGATTTTGATTCCATTTCGATTTAATTTTACTTAAGATTAAAAGTAGCACTAAATTAGTGCATAATCAAAGTAAAATCTCGGTGCAAAAGCTAAACAGTTGATTTACTGCTAAGTTCTTTCGTTTTAAGAGACTTCTTCATAAAAAGTTCATTGATTTAAAGCAAAATCACCTTTACTTTTTTCTTCTCGTAGAAAGTTCCTTGTTGTGATTTTTTAAAATCGCAATCATTTCATCTTTTAATTTTAATTCAGCCAAAAGTTTTTCAATTTCAGCTTTCAATAATCGCACTTCTGCCGATTGAAAAGAATACTCCGGTAAGGGTTCGTCGGACGCAGATTGTAATAATTCAGGTGCTACTTTTAATGCTTTGCAAATACTCATCAACGTTTCATGATTCACCTTGCCTGTTGATTCAATGTGCGAAATGAGTGGACGTGTTTTGTGAATGTGATCGGCTAATTTCTGTTGCGACCAGCCTTTAATCACTCTATAATGCCTTATCTTTTTTCCTAAATGCATGATACATGCGAAAGTGAATTTTATTTTATTGTCATATTGCTTATTCTATTGACAATTTGCTAATTTTGTAAATCAAATTTTTTATGTTTAATTTTTAAATCCTTTTTATATGAATATTGATGATGCTAAAAGATCCGGAATTGGCCACTCCTGTTATCCAAACTGCCTGGTACATATCTCCGGAAAACTGCAGCTCTTTGAACCAATTTTACCCGGCACACCCCTCACAATCGATTATTCCACCCTTTTTGTTGGGAATGAATTTACCTTCCATTGCAATTGCGGGCGAAATGGGTGTCGCAAAGTGATTCTTGGTTTTGAGCAGTTGCCGGTCTTTTTTCAGGAAAAATACTTGAAATACAATGGGTTACCATTCGATATTTTGAAAATTGTGGAAAATATGCACAATAAAACTCATGCCGTATCCCCAAAGAAAACGCCCTTAAAACATTAAATATTGGTGTAATTTTTTGTAAATCAATATTTTAGTTAATGGGCCCTCATTTTCATGGAAGTTCACAAAATCTCTGAGGATGACTTGTTAATTGCTTGTTTGCGAATGAACTAACTCATTATTCAACTTTATTTTACCATTAAAGAATTGAAAATTAAGAATTAAGAATAAGAAATCGGTCGGCGCTCCACTTAAAATATCGCTTGGTATTCGGCTGCTTACTAAAAGCCAATTAACCCATTGGCTGTTCAGGCTGTTATCGGTGGTCATTGATGCATTTTCAACCTTCAAAAAACCCTCATTTTTCACTAACTTCGCACCTTCTTTTTGAAAATGAGCTATCCTGAATATAAGAAATTAGACCTTCCCGAGGTGGGAAAACAGGTACTGGAAAAGTGGCTGAAGGAGGATGTATTTGCCCAAAGTATTTCATCCCGCGAAGGCGCACCTGCATTTACCTTTTATGAGGGACCTCCCTCCGCTAACGGTTTGCCCGGAATCCATCACGTGATGGCCCGTGCCATTAAAGATATTTTTTGCAGGTATAAAACTCTCAAAGGTTTCCAGGTGAAACGTAAAGGTGGTTGGGATACACATGGTCTTCCGATTGAACTGAGCGTTGAAAAAACACTTGGCATCACTAAAGAAGATATTGGTAAAAAAATTTCTATTGAAGAGTATAATAAAGCTTGTCGTCGTGAGGTGATGAAATACAAAGAAGTTTGGGACGATCTTACCCGCAAAATGGGTTATTGGGTCGATCTCGATCATCCTTATATCACTTTCGAAAATAACTACATTGAGTCTGTTTGGAATCTGTTAAAGAAGTTATACGATAAACAATTACTTTACAAAGGATATTCTATTCAGCCTTATTCACCTGCTGCCGGTACCGGTTTAAGTTCACACGAACTCAATCAGCCCGGCACCTATCGCAATGTGAAAGATACTTCGGTGGTAGCACAGTTTAAAATAAAACGCGAAGCTGTTTCAGAGTTTTTGTTTAAAGATGTTGATACCGATTTGTATTTCTTGGCATGGACTACCACTCCCTGGACACTTCCGGCTAACTGTGCTTTGGCCGTTGGTGAGAAGATTACCTACGTGGTGGTAAAAACTTTAAATCCCTATACCTATTCGCCAGTAACGGTTATTCTTGCGAAAGAGTTGGTTGCAAAATATTTTTCTGCGAAAGCGGACGAAGCAACTTTTGAAGATTACAAACCGGGAGATAAAATTATTCCTTACAAAATTATTTCTGAATTCCGCGGAAGCGAACTGCCCGGCATTAATTACGAACAGCTTATGCCTTATGTGAAACCTGAAGGCAAAGCAATGACGGTTATCCTTGGTGATTTTGTTACTACCGAAGATGGTACAGGTATCGTTCACACCGCATCTGTTTTTGGTGCGGATGACTTTCGTGTTGCCAACGCAAACGGTATCAGCTCCATCATGGTGAAAGATGAAACTGGTGCGCTCGTACCGTTAGTAGATAAACGTGGTAAGTTTGTTAAAGAGGTAACTGATTTTGCAGGAGAATATGTGAAAGAAGAATATCTTACCGAAGCGGAAAAAGAAATTGAAAAACAAAAACAGGGTCGCGACAAATACCTTTCGGTGGATGAGCGCATTTCAATAAAATTAAAAACTGAAAACAAAGCTTTTAAAGTAGAGCGTTACGAACACTCATATCCGCATTGCTGGAGAACCGATAAGCCCATTTTATATTATCCGCTCGATTCCTGGTTCGTTAAAACAACAGCCTGCAAGGATCGACTCATAGCGCTTAATAAAACTATTAACTGGAAACCTGAATCTACCGGAACGGGTCGGTTTGGTAACTGGCTTGAGAATCTCGTAGACTGGAATTTGAGTCGCTCGCGTTTTTGGGGAATACCACTACCGGTGTGGACATCGGAAGATCGAAGTGAACAGGTTTGTATCGGTTCTATTGAGGAACTGAATCAACATCTTGCGAAAGCGAAAAAAGCAGGGATTGAAAATAAGTTCGATACCACTTCAAAAGATTTCGATTTACATCGACCTTATGTTGATGAAATTATATTGGTTGCTGATTCAGGAAAAAAATTATTCCGTGAAACAGATTTGATTGATGTGTGGTTCGATTCGGGTGCCATGCCTTACGCTCAATGGCATTTTCCGTTTGAAAATAAGGAGGAGTTCGCAAAATCTTTTCCCGCCGATTTTATTGCTGAAGGAGTAGATCAAACTCGCGGATGGTTCTTTACACTACATGCAATTGCTGTGATGTTGTTTGATTCGGTAGCCTTTAAAAATGTTGTTTCCAACGGATTAGTGCTCGATAAAAACGGAAATAAAATGTCGAAGCGTTTAGGCAATGCCGTTGACCCATTTAGTACCATTGAAAAATATGGCGCCGATGCAACACGCTGGTACCTTATTTCAAATGCGCAGCCTTGGGATAACCTTCGCTTTAACGCGGATGGAATTACAGAAGTGCAACGCAAATTTTTTGGTACACTTTACAACACCTATTCCTTCTTTTCGCTGTATGCAAATATTGATGGATTTATTTACAATGAAGCTGAAATTCCGGTTGCCGCTCGTCCCGAAATTGACAGATGGATTTTATCGGAATTAAATTCTCTCATACGTTTAGTGGATGAATGTTATGCCGACTACGAACCTACCAAAGCCACGCGTGCCATACAAAGTTTTGTTGATGAGCATTTGAGTAACTGGTATGTGCGCTTGTGTCGTCGTCGTTTTTGGAAAGGTGATTATACTACAGATAAAATTGCAGCGTATCAAACTTTGTACACTTGTTTGGAGGTGATTGCGCAACTAATGTCGCCGGTGGCACCGTTTTTTGCCGATCGGTTATTTGCCGACTTGAATGGTTCCACCAACCGGCATGCGGTCCCTTCTGTTCACTTATCCAATTTCCCGGTAGTGAACGATGCGCTCATTGATAAATCGCTGGAGGAACGGATGGAGCTTGCGCAGAAGGTGTCGTCGATGGTGCTTGCTTTGCGGAAAAAAGTGAACATAAGAGTACGGCAACCTTTGCAACGGATGATGATTCCGGCAATGGAACCGGGGCTGGTTGAAAAACTGGAATCGGTGAAAGGACTGATTTTGTCGGAGGTGAATGTTAAAGAAATAGAATACATTAACGATACCACCGGCATCCTTATTAAAAAAGTACGACCCAATTTTAAAGTGCTGGGTAAGAAAGCCGGTCCACTCATGAAGCAACTCTCAGAAGCAGTTACTGCTATGAGTCAGCAGGATATAGCCGCTCTTGAAACGAAAGGAGTATTTATGCTGCATCCTGATAACCAGCAGTTTGAAGTAAACATGGAGGATGTGGAAATAATTTCGGAGGATATCCCCGGATGGGAAGTGAACAGTGAAGGTAAACTAACCGTGGCTTTAGATGTTACACTTACCGACGATCTCAAAGAAGAGGGAATTGCACGAGAACTGGTTAACAGGATCCAGAACATCCGCAAGGACAAAGGCTTTGAAGTGACCGACAAGATTACGGTTAAGATTAAAAATCACGCTCTTATTACAAAACCTGTAAGTAACAATTTAAACTATATTTGCAACGAAATTTTAGCCTCCTCACTTAATCTGGTCGATGATCTGGATGAAGAAGGAAGTATACTAATTGACGTTGACGACAACATTCAAGTACTAACCAGCATTAACAAGTTTACCCATGGCAGCTGACAAAACAGAAAAATCGCACTACAGCGACAAAGAACTTTCAGAATTCAAAGACATCATTATTCAAAAACTCGAAGATGCCCGCAAGGAGCTCGTGAATTTGCAAGCTGCGCTCAACAGTGCGAATGAACATGGTACCGACGATACGGCAAATACTTTTAAAGTGCTGGAAGATGGATCGGATACCCTCGCTAAAGAAGAAGCGGGACAGTTGGCAGCACGACAGAAAAAATTTATCGATCAGCTCGAGAATGCGTTAATTCGTATCGAAAATAAAACGTATGGTATTTGTCGCGTTACCGGAAAACTAATTCCGAAAGAACGTTTACGCGCAGAACCACATACCAATCAAAGTATTGAAGCGAAGTTGCAACAACATAAAGACTGAGATTAGTTTGTTAGTTTATTAGTTTATTGGTTTATTAGTTTTTTAGTTTATTGGTTTGTTAGTTTATTGGTTTTTTAGTTTCTTGGTTTATTAGTTGGAAATTACAGACCTAACTCATGTAGGAGATTATAAATTTTCAATGTTTTAACGTAATAAAAAATTTATTTCCCGGTTGCCAAGCAATCGGGAAATTTAAATATAGTCAACTTGATAATTATTCAACTCGTATCTTTCAACTTGTAACTTTTTAATTCGTGAAACGCCCGCTCCTCATTATTTTTTTGGTACTGCTTATTGATCAAACTGTAAAGTTTTGGATTAAGACGAACATGTATCTTGGTCAGGAATTTCATATTGCAGGTGATTGGTTTATTATTCATTTTACCGAAAACAACGGCATGGCTTTCGGGATGGAATTTGCAGGGGGCTATGGTAAACTTTTTTTAAGCCTCTTTCGCATAATCGCAGTGAGTGGCATTGGGTGGTACCTTTATCATTTGGTAAAACAAAAAGCACACTACATGTTAATTACCAGCATCGCATTAATTTTTGCCGGTGCCATGGGTAACATCCTCGACAGTACCTTTTACGGAGTATTGTTTTCATCAAGCGAATTTCAACTTGCGCAACTGTTTCCTGTTGATGGTGGATACGCTTCCTTCCTGCACGGAAAAGTAGTAGATATGTTTTACTTTCCAATTTTGAAAGGCTACTTCCCAGACTGGGTACCAATATGGGGAGGAGATTATTTTATTTTCTTCCGCCCCGTTTTCAACATCGCCGATTCATCCATCAGCATCGGTGTAGCACTGATCATTTTATTCCAGTCGGTGATTTTTAAACACGATAAACCTGTAGTGGGGGAGGATTAGTTTATTGGTTTATTGGTTTTTTAGTTTATTGGTTTTTTAGTTTATTAGGAATATTCATCAGAAAAATAAAGCCAGCTCGGTCCCTGCTCGTGCTGAGCCTGTCGATGCAAGCCTGCCGAAGGTTGATTCCTAAGAACAAAATCCATCTCCGCGAAGGTGGTTTCGACGTAGCTCATCCACTGGTGCGTGATAACCGCTCCCTGAGCCCGTCGAAGGGGAGTCGGAATTTTAAATAGTGTTTTTACACCTGTCAGGTGTAAAAAATGAATAAAAATTAAAATGAATATTTCCATTTTATAAAATATCCACAATTCACATTCAACTAGAAAGTTAAATCCGTCTTCTATCCGCTAAATCCCCCCAATCCGTGTTCTATTAAAAGCCCAATTGAATAAATCAAATACTGATTCGAATAAATCAATTACCATTCCTTAGCAAACCGCCTAGTAATCGTTCCTTTGAAACGAAGGTCGTTGTTATAATCCTGTTCGGGTAAATAATAAATAGTATATTTTTTTTGTTGGTAGTCGAGGAGCTCCTTTTCATCGATATAATAAACATAAGTCACCAACGGATTTTTATTGGCCAACGAAAAATAATTAATTTCATTTTCCCACCAGCCTGCAATTATTAATGTTTTTTGTTTTATGGAGTCAAAGCTTTCCACTAGCGTTTTGGCATAGTATATTTTTTGCTTGCGCTTGGAGTAATCTGCCAACACCGGTCCCGATAAGAGATCAAAGGATACGGGAGTATTACCGATTGTAATAGGGTATGCTAATGAAGAGGTGCTGCTTCCCCGCAAGGGATTATCTAAATTTATTCCTGCAAAAAACGAAGAAATAATCATAGCCACCGCAAATCGGGTTAACTGTTTTTTAGTGAGCAACAACGCAAATAATAGAATTATAAATGGCACCATCGGCAAAACAAAAGCCGATTTCTGTGGAATTTTTAAAAAGGAATAGGTGTATAAAATAATCGTCAAAACACACAGCCATGTAATAGCTGTAAAGGAGATGCGTCTGTTGCTGCTGTCGACTCCTGCTGCCCCTGCCAACTGCCCCTGCCAACTGCTGCCGCCGCCCCTGCCTATCGCCGCCGCCAACCGCCCCAGCCAACCGCCCCTGCTACTGCCGCCGCTTCCCCTGCCGCCGCCGCCGCCGCCCCTGCCGCCCCTGCCGCCCGCCTCCGGCAACCGCCCCTGCCAACCGCCGCCGCCCCTGCCAACAGCCACCGCCGCTGCCGCCGCCAGCGCCACCGCTCCAACAACCCCCCAAGCCCCCAAAGTTGCTTTATAAACATTTTTCAAAAAAGGTGGATAGGGAAAATACTCGTAATACATAAAAAAAGCGGTGCCATAAGTTTTATAAGTGGGATAAAAACAAATGATTGCGGTAAGGGTTGTTACGGCACCCAGTACCACTGCTTGCAACAATTTACGATCAACTAAATACATATAAACAGCAAATGGTAACACCATAGCTCCTGCAGTAATTCGAAAACCACAAGCTATTCCTAAAATTATGGCTGCAAAAAATATATTTCTTCGCACTACCAAATACATGGCCAGCATCACTAGTGTGTTGGTCCAAATGTAATCCATAATGTTAGTGCTGTTGATATAATAAACAGGAACAAAGGCAAGAGTTACTCCTGCAGCAATCACATTTTTAATTTTTAACATCCGTAAAGTGAGCATGAAAAATAATACCCCTAACGCTGAAACTAATGCGGTTAAGGAATTAAGTACCCACGCCGGAAGTTGCCATACCAAAGATAGGAGCAACTCCTGAACAGGATGTCCGGGAAAACGGGAGACTTCGTATAGGCCCGACAGTGAGATGTTGTGTGCAGTGAGAATCAATCCCCACGCATCCTCTTCCGATCCGTACCCTGAAAACACAAAAGGCAACCTGGTTAAAAACAAAACCAGTGTTAAAAGGTATAACGTTTTGTTGTTATCCTGTAACTTCAACATTAGCTCGCCGGTTTGGCACTTATTACTTCCACTGCTTTGAGGTAAGTTTTATCAATACCCAGTAAAATAGGGTAAAAGCCGTCGTTTTTAAACACCTGTCGGCCAATAAATGCTTTTATCTGGTTTTTAAGATAAGGTTCTGCTTCAACAACATCCTTATCGTTTTTCTTTACTTTTTTACTGATGGTGGCTTTTATAAATTGATCAAAAACCATTTTGTTCACCTGAAAATTTTTTCTGTAATCATCCAATGTAGGATAGTTTTTCATCTCCGCACGATGCGCATCCACATAATCGAACGCAAACTCGCTAATCACTCCTTTATTAATTACATCAATCAGAAATTCATTGTTCCTACCGGTGGTGTCTATGGGAACAAATACATCGGGCATAATACCACCGCCACCATAAACAATTTTACCACCCGGAGTTTTATATTTTAAGGAGTCAGGGAAATGGATGGAATCGGCATTCAGTAATTCGTTGTGATCAAAACGGGTGTTCAATTCATTGTTGTATTCATCGTAACCATCTTTGTACGGTTTCTGAATACTCCTGCCTGTTGGCGTATAGTATCGGGCAATGGTGAGTCGTAATGCAGAGCCATCGGGCAACACCGTTTGTTCCTGCACCAATCCTTTTCCAAAACTTCTTCTTCCCACAATAGTGGCACGATCCCAATCCTGCAAAGCACCTGCAAAAATTTCAGAGGCCGATGCAGAACCCTCATCAATAAGAATTACCACTTTTGAATTTTCAAACTCGCCATCTGAAGTAGTTTCATAATTAGTTCGTGGTCGCGCTTTACCTTCGGTATAAACAACAGTTTTTTTATCTGACAAAAATTCATCGGCAAGTTTGGTGGCAGCATCCAGATAACCACCGGGGTTGCCCCTTAGGTCGATGATCATTTGTTTCATACCTAGTTTTTTTAAATTACCCGATGCCTGAATAAACTCATCGTAAGTGGTAGCAGCGAAACGACTAATTTTAAAATAGCCGGTACTGTCGTTCACCATAAACGATGCGTCGAGCGAATAAATCGGAATTTTACCACGAGTAATGGTGAAGTCGAGCAGATCGGTAACGCCACGACGAAGAATTTTCACTTTCACTTTGGTGCCTCCCGGTCCTCTTAGCTTTTGCATTACTTCAGAGTTGGTGATGTTCATTCCGGCAACAACAGTATCTTCCACCATTACAATACGATCGCCTGCTTTTATCCCAACCATCTCGGAAGGGCCACCGGAAATGGCCGCCACCACCATAATAGTATCAGCCTGCAGATGAAACTCCACGCCAATACCTTCAAAATTACCTTCGAGAGGTTCGTTAGCTGCTTTCAAATCTTCAGCAGGAATATATGCTGAATGAGGATCGAGTGACTGCAACATTTTTTCGATGGATACATTCACTAACTGGTTCCGATCAACCGTATCCACATATTCCTGTTGAATATAACTGAGCACATCTGAAAATTTATTGAACTGTCCGGTGTTGGTGGAGAAGATGGAACGCTCCTGAGTAAACGGAACGTGCAACATGTTTCCCAGATACAAACCGCCGCCAAGCACCAGTGCAAACATAATGGGCAGATAATATCTTTTTCCGGTTGATTTTTCGTTTTCCATATTTTATTAACCCTTATTCAACTCAGGGTTGAGGTTGGTATTGTTGTACGTCAACTTTAAAGCGGCGAAGAAATTCAACACCCTCATCAATTTCAATTCCTTTATACTGCGCATACGATTTTAAAAAAATAACTTTTTTAATACCGGTTGTAAAAATTACCCTTGCACACGCAAGGCAGGGAGAAAGTGTTACATAAAGAGTAGCGCCTTCAATGGTAGCGTTATTTTTAGCGGCATACAAAATGGCATTTTCTTCGGCATGAATCGCCAGTGAGCAACCGCCTTTACGATCGCGTGCGCAGCCATGATCGGGCCATTCCTGATCGCAATTGTGGGTTCCGGCCGGTGGACCATTGTAACCAAGCGATATAATTCTTGTTTCCTGAGCAAGTACTGCTCCTACCTTTATTTTTACGCAATGTGATTTTTGAGCCAGCTTGCCGGCCAGTTCCATGTAAATATCGTCGAAAGAGGGTGTGCTCATAATTTTGAAGTTGCAAAGATAACAAGCAATTTGGTAAGGGGGGAGGGTTTCACTAATTTATTGAATATAGGTCATTTGTACCTAAATTGTCGACTATTATCGCCTTTCTATTCTTAACTTTGCGTATGAGATTATTTCCGGTGCTCATTATTTTATTTTTTGTACCCTTGCTAGCTGCGGCACAGGAGGTTACAGCTCCTGAGGATACGGCCAAATTTTATAAAGATTTGTACCGTTACAGTAAGGAGCGTAAGTTTACTTATAAATTGTACAAGGCTATTTTTAACGTGCCGAAAGATCCTGTAAATGCCAAGTTGGATAAAAGATCGGAGGATAAATCATTTAGTAAAAAGCTGGAGGGACGAGTGATCCGATCTATTTCCATCCAAACACTAGAGCCTTTTGGTAATTCATTAACTGATACGTCGCAACATGCTCATAGTTTTGTGCAAAGGGCGGGAAATACCCTTCATATTGAAACACAACGAAGAGTAGTTCGAAATAAATTACTCTTTAAAGAGGGTGATCAACTTAACCGGCTCCAGGTAGTGGAATCGGAACGGTTGCTTCGACAATCCGAATTTATCAGGGATGCTAAAATTAAAGTGATACCGGTAAGTGGTTCCTCCGATTCAGTGGATGTACTTGTTTCCACTCAGGATTTATGGACCTTCTCGCCCAGTCTTACCATCACCGGTTCACGGATTAAATTCCGGTTTACCGAATACAACTTTTTAGGTATTGGCCATCGGTTAAGTAACAACCTAGTTTATAACTACAGTCATCCGTCTACTGAGCCAATCTATACCGAAGGATCGTACCTGATAAATAACATCGCTAACACTTATATTTCATCAGAGGTAGTATACCGGTTTCTGGAGAATGATAACCTCAAAGGAATTGCCTTCAGCCGCCCCTTTTATTCCACGCTTACCAATTGGGCGGGAGGCACTTCGGTTTTCAATAGAACCATAAAAGATTCCATCGAATTTAAAGAAACCGGTTTCGAAAACTATAAATACAGTTCATGGATTTCAAATGCTTGGTTAGGAAGAAGCTTTGTGATAAAGAAGGGTTCAACCATGGAAGAGAAGGAGACGAAGGGCGTTGTTTCATTGGGGTATACCCGCACCCGTTATAGCAGCCTGGAGCCACGTTCACCTAATTTAGTTTCCTATTTTGTTCCGGTAAATTTATATCTTATTAGTGTTGGATTAACCAATAGAAAATACTTTACCGACAGGTATATTTTTGGTTTTGGTGAGAAAGAAGATGTTCCCACCGGACGACTGCTAGAATTAACTACCGGTTATGAGGAGAGAGGGGTGGTGGGCAGAAACTATTTTGATGCCAGCATTGGAAGTTCTAGTTACATTGGTAATTCAGGGTATCTTTCATCACGATTTAGCTTCAGTACTTTTATATCTAACCGTGGTTTTACTCAAGGAATAATTAAAGCAGATTTTTTCGCGTTTTCGCGATTGTTTCAATTCCACCAAGCGAAGATAAGATGGTTTGGGTATTCGAATTTTACCTATGGCCTCAATCGAAATAGCGGAGAGTTCATTTACCTGCGAACGGGAAATGGGGTGCCGGGTTTCAGAGCTGAGGAACCTTATGGCAATACTCGCTTTTCGCTGAACGTGCGTGTTCTATTTTTTAACCGACTCGAATGGCTGGGTTTTCGTTTTACTCCCGTACTTTTTGCCGCAATGGGTATGGTGGGTGATGAAGCAACACCTCTTTACAATGCAAAAGTTTATAAAGGTTTTGGTGCAGGAGTGGCTGTAACCAACGTATTTCTTATTCAATCAAATTTTGAAATTCTCATTGGCTTTTATCCGGATATTAACAGTAGTAGGTTGCGCTTTAATCCCGTTGACGTTTGGAATTTTAAATATCGGGATTATGCATTCGATAAACCGGAAGTTATTCCATTTGAATGACAACTTTTAAAAATTAATTTTTAGAATGAATTAATTTTTCATGCAATATGATTTCTTTTTCAGACCGCACTTCAACAACATACATTCCTGATAAAATTTGAACCGGCAGTTCACATACACGTCCTGTGAAAGTTTTTTTGAAAACTACTTTCCCGCTTACATCAGTAATGATCCACGTATGATTGTTATTATTGAAATCATCGGAGCACTGAATTACCAAACGATCAATAAAAGGGTTTGGGC
>JBBQVM010000073.1:0-12297 GCA_038211525.1 Bacteroidia bacterium | reverse complement strand
TCCCCTTCAAACATTCCTTTTTTGGCGCGTGCTCTTCCCAATAAAGTTTTAAGTTCATCTATTTGCGCACCTTTATTTTCTGCTTCCTGAATTTGAGAATAAAATTCGTTTTTGATCAGTCGAACCGGGGTCAATAATTTCAAAGTAAGTACTGTATCACCCTCTTTACTTTCCAGAATTCTTTTTTTGAAGTTCAGGTGTGCTGATGATTCTTCAGAAAGCACAAACCGTGATCCCACCTGTACGGCTTCCGCGCCCAGCGCAAAAGCAGCTACCATGGCCTTACCTGAGCCAATTCCGCCGGCGGCAATTACGGGAATATTTTTTACCACCTTCCTTATCAAAGGAATCAAGCACATGGTAGTAGTTTCTTCCCTTCCATTATGTCCACCGGCCTCAAATCCCTCTGCAACAATGGCATCCACACCGGCAGCTTCCGCTTTAAGCGCAAATTTAGAATTCGCAATAACATGCACCACGGTAATACCATGATTTTTGAGATGGGAGGTCCATGTTGCAGGATTGCCGGCAGAGGTAAAAACGATCTTAACACCCTCTTCCACAATTATTCCCATCAGTTTTTCAATATCCGGATAAAGTAAGGGAACATTTACGGCAAAGGGTTTTGAAGTGGCATTTTTACAATCTCTGATGTGTTCCCTCAACACTTCCGGGTACATGGATCCTGAGCCAATTATCCCTAAGCCTCCGGCGTTACTTACTGCAGCAGCCAGATGCCAGCCACTACACCAAATCATACCAGCCTGAATGATCGGATAATCAATGTGAAACAGTTTACAAATGCGATTGTTCATACCCGGCGATATTAAGATATTTTCAGATAGTAGGCAACTACATCAGCAATACATTTTACACGGGCCAGATATTCCCGAATAATCCAGAAATGGTAGTTTGTTGGATTAGGTGAAGCCACTAAACCAACAGCATCAATCCCAATACATGAGGCAATAAACAAGGCTCTTTCCAACTGCCCCTTCTGACTAACTATTATAATGTGATTGGCTTTAAAATAGTCTTTTACTCTAAGAATTGAAACCCATGTTCTAACACCTAAACTATCAGTCAATATTACAGAATCCGGGATTCCGTAATGTATTAACTTTTCTTTCATCTCCTCCGGTTCGCTAAATTCGTTTGCAACGCTGATACCGCTCACAAGTATTTTTCCGGTTTTGTCGCCCGAGAAAAGTTTGAAGGTAGCCTCCATACGGGAGTTAAATGCATAGTTCACCCATAAATCGGGCTCATAATTTCCGGCACCCATTACCAAGGTCATATCTCTTTTAGGCAGATCCGCAACATTGTTATAGATCCGGCTGTGCGAAAAAAATGAGATCATGTGAAAGTTCAAATAAATGAACATAAGTACCAGTACCGGAGTGGATACCAGCACAATTAACACACGGAACAACAATTTCTTTAGTGACATACAGGGAAATAGGATGCAAATAAACAGAATACTTGATTAGGAACAGGGGGTTAAAGGCAAGTGTATTACAATATCTTGTATTTTTGCAAGGTAAGGCTTCATGTTAAGAACCCTTCAAAACAAAATAAAATGAAAATTATTATACCGGTTGCCGGTATCGGAACTAAACTCCGGCCTCATACGCACACTCAGCCTAAGGCACTTGTTCCCGTTGCCGGAAAACCTATACTCGCTCATATTGTTGATTCGTTAATCAATTCAGGTTTTGATGATTTTGTTTTTATCATTGGATACCTGGGTGATAAAATTGAATCGTTTATTACTGAGAAATACCCTAAAATTAAATCGGCATTTGTGGTTCAGGAACCCCGGGAAGGAACCGGACATGCGGTATGGCTGGCAAATAAATTTATTTCTAATAATGAAGAAATTTTAATTGTTCTTGGTGATACCATTGTTGATTTTGATCTTAAATCAATTATTAACAGTCCACATTCACTATTAGGTGTGAAACGAGTTGAAGATCCGCGGAATTTTGGAGTGGTTGAGGTTGATCAGGAGGGTTTCATAACCAGGTTATCCGAAAAGCCCAATATTCCCAAATCTAATATGGCACTTGTGGGGGTGTATCTTATCAAAGAATCGGAGAAACTGATGGAAATTCTTGGCCATATGGTTAAAAACGGGCAGAAAACCCGGGATGAATATAACCTCACCGAAGCTATTATGAAAATGATTGACAAAGGGGCTCGTATAGCTACTTTTCAGGTGGGAAACTGGTATGATTGCGGTGGAAAAACCAACTTGCTGGAAACCAATGCTGTGCTCTTAAAGCGATTTTCTGATCACAAAGTAAAATATGAATTCATCAATACTATTATTATTGATCCGGTGAGCATTGGAAATAATTGCGATATCAGCGATTCTATAATCGGTCCAAATGTTTCTATTGGTGAAAGGACTATTATCAGATCCTCGATAATAAGAAATTCAATAATTGGTTCCTTCTCACAATTGGAAACTGCTGTTTTACATCAGTCGGTTGTTGGAAGCGATGCCTACTTAAAAGGATTAAGCCAAAGCTTGAACATTGGCGACAGTACAGAAATAGATTTTAGTTAATGTAAAAACCTAATATGGAAACTATACCAACAGAATTAATTCAAGGAAGTTTAGAAAAAGATACCGAAGTGTTTAGTTTGATTCGTAAAGAACTGAAGCGTCAGCGCAACGGAATTGAACTTATAGCTTCTGAAAATTTTGTTAGCAAACAGGTCATGGATGCAATGGGTTCTTGCCTCACCAATAAATATGCTGAGGGTTTACCCGGAAAAAGATATTATGGTGGATGCGAGGTGGTAGATGAGATTGAGCAGTTAGCAATTGATCGTGCAAAAATGTTGTTCAATGCAGAATGGGTAAACGTTCAGCCACATTCAGGAGCTCAGGCAAATGCTGCGGTGATGTTGGGTGTGCTGAAGCCGGGTGATAAAATTCTGGGTTTCGATTTATCTCATGGCGGTCATCTTACTCATGGTTCGCCGGTGAATTTTTCGGGTAAATTATATTCACCCTCCTTTTATGGAGTTGAAAGGGAAACAGGAGTAATAAATTATGATCAAGTAGAGGAGATTGCTCTTAAAGAAATGCCAAAACTAATCATTTGCGGAGCTTCGGCTTATTCACGTGATTGGAATTACATTCGATTGAGAGAGATTGCAGATAAAACAGGAGCTCTTTTATTGGCAGATATTTCTCACCCTTCTGGATTAATTGCCCGTGGCCTGTTAAACGATCCGCTTCCTCATTGTCATATTATTACCACAACTACTCACAAAACATTGCGTGGGCCAAGAGGTGGAATGATTTTAATGGGCAAGGACTTCCCAAATCCATGGGGTTTAACTACACCGAAGGGAGAAATTAGAATGATGTCAGCTATTCTTGACAGCGCAGTGTTTCCGGGAACGCAAGGAGGACCATTGGAACATGTTATTGCTGCTAAAGCGGTTGCCTTTAATGAAGCACTTAGTGATGAGTATTTTGGTTATTGCATTGAAGTCGTAAAAAATGCGCGAAAAATGGCGCAGGAATTTATGAATTTAGGATATCAGGTGATTTCGGGAGGAACTGACAACCACATGATGCTCATAGATCTGAGATCTAAAAATATTACCGGCAAGGAAGCTGAAAATGCATTGGTAGCTGCTGAAATTACCATTAATAAAAATATGGTTCCTTTCGATGATAAATCTCCCTTTGTGACCTCAGGAATTCGGGTAGGAACTGCCGCAGTTACTTCAAGAGGATTAGGTGAAAGTGATATGGTTACCATTGTAGGATTAATTAATAAGGTGTTGATGAACCATAAAGACAAAAAGGTGATTCGTGAAGTCAAAAAAGAGGTTCATGAATTCATGAAAAAATTCCCACTCTATTAATATAATAAATTGAATTTGTTTGCGTTGATGATGGTTATTGAACCTGCATCGACTTCAGGTTACCACTGATTTAAAATTTTAAGCGTTATTTCTGCTAATGCGACTGATTGTTTTTTTGTCATTTCTGATGTTTGCCCATTTAATTTCGAATGCACAAATCGGAGGTGGTAACACCTATGAGTTTTTAAATTTATCATCATCGGCGCGGGTTGCCGCCATGGGAGGGAAGATGGTTCCTGTAAAAGACAATGATTTAAATCTGGTATTTTGCAATCCCGCACTTCTTAACTCTGAAATGAGCAAACAGTTGGCATTTAGTGGTGTTAGTTATTTTGCTGATATCAAATATGGAGATGTAGCCTATGCAAGTGATTACAAAAATCTGGGAACTTTTGCGGTAGGAATGCACTACGTAAATTATGGTGATTTTACTGAAACGGATGAAACCGGTCAGGAGATAGGAAGTTTTAAAGCTGCTGAATATGCCTTGAACTTATCGTGGGCCAAACCACTTGTTGATAGTGCCTTTTCAGTAGGTGCCACTTTGAAAACTATTTATTCTTCACTGGAAAGTTATACCTCTGTTGGAATGGCAGTTGATTTAGGTGCTAATTATTATAATGATAAATCATTGGTAGATGTATCGTTGGTTTTTAAAAATTTTGGAAGACAATTTAAATATTACACCTCTGAAAATAATGAACCCTTACCTTTGGATATTCAATTTGGATTATCTAAAAAACTGGCTAAAGCACCTTTTAGGTTTTCATTAATAATGCATCATTTACAGAAGTTCGATTTAACCTATAGCGATCCTTCGAAAGCAAATGAAATTGATCCTATTACCGGAGAGAACAAAGTAGATAAAATCACTTTTGGTGATAAGGTATTAAGACATTTTATTATAGGGTCTGAATTAATTATTTCGAAAAACTTTCATGTGCGGGCGGCTTACAATTTCCAACGGAGAAATGAATTGGGTATTCCTACTAAAATGTCGACCGTAGGTTTAAGTTGGGGAGTGGGTTTTCGCATTTCAAAGTTTCATCTTAGTTATGGCAGAGCCACCTATCATTTGGCAGGAGCCTCCAACCATTTTTCATTGTCGACCAATTTGGGCGATCTTTTTACTCGCAAATGAGGCAATTTTGTTTGTGAATCTAATAAGTTTGCTAAGTATATTTTGACCGAACCAATCTAGCCATAACAGGTTATTGATGGAAGAAGTCAGGATTGTATTTTTAAATGCCATAGCAGGAAACAGCGTCGGGTTCTTCCCTCTTATATTATCTACTTTTTTAGGCATTTAACTCGAAAATGGTTAAATTTGCAAAGTATGAATGAGGTTATGGCACTCGATCACCCGATAATTGCAATTGATGGTTATTCTTCTTGTGGGAAAAGCACTGTGGCAAAGGCATTAGCTCGTAAATTAGGAATCAGATATATTGATTCAGGAGCTATGTACCGGGCAGTGACGCTCTATTTTCTTCAAAACAATATTCCTTTTCCCGCTGCCGGAGAACATACCGATGTCAATTACAATCCTATTCTCGATCAAATTCACATCACCTTTAAGGTCACATCGCAATCCGGACTTTCAGAAATTTATTTGAATGGTGTTGCCATTGAAAAGGAGATCCGGACCATGGAGGTTTCTGAGAATGTGAGTCATGTGAGTGCCATCCGCGAAGTACGAAAGAGGATGGTGGAATTACAGAAAAAGATGAAGTTGGATGGTGGTTTGGTGATGGATGGAAGAGATATTGGAACTACGGTTTTCCCGGAAGCGGATTTGAAAATTTTCATGACTGCCGATCCTGAAGTACGGGCTATTAGAAGATTTAAGGAATTACAACAAACCCCAATAAGTGTTTCGTTGGATGAGGTGAGGAATAATATTAACGGTCGCGATTACGAAGATACCCATCGAGAGGAGAGTCCGCTGCGAAAAGCTGCAGATGCCATTGAATTGGATAACACCCGGCTCAATTTTGATGAACAGGTTGATTTTGTAATTGAGCGATTGAGAAGGCTTTCCGTAGCAGGTAAGTGATGAAATTATTGATTGCCTACTTAAAAAACCATTTGAGATTTGAGCTGTTTAAGCTATAACTTGATACTATGAAAATTACAATTGATCACGAATCGGGCTTTTGCTTTGGAGTGGTTTTCGCCATTCAAATGGCTGAAGCTGAGCTAGATGAAAGTGGTTCGCTCTATTGCTTGGGTGATATTGTTCATAATAATATGGAGGTGGAACGCCTCACTAAAAAAGGACTTAAAATAATTAATCATGAACAGTTAAGAGAACTTCGCGATTGCAAGGTGCTTATACGAGCTCATGGTGAACCTCCTGAGACTTATCAGATTGCAGTTCAGAATAATATTGAATTGATTGACGCCTCCTGCCCGGTGGTGCTGAAATTGCAAAATCGGGTAAGGTCTAGCTTTGAGACAGTTGATGAAATTGATGGACAGATTGTTATTTATGGTGAAACCGGTCATGCAGAAGTTAATGGTCTGGTAGGTCAAACCAGGGGGAAAGCAATCATCGTTACCGGAGAGGATGATCTTCACAAAATAGATTTCGATCGACCGGTTTACCTTTTTTCTCAAACCACCAAAAGTACTGCAGGGTTCAACCATATTAAAAAGGTAATAGAACAGAAAGTAGCTAATTTTAAAGGAGTTATCGATCCCGCCGACTTCAATGCAAATGATACAATATGCCGCCAGGTTTCAAACAGAGAGCCTCAATTGCAGAAATTTGCGAGACAGCATGAGGTGATTATCTTTGTGAGCGGTAAAAAAAGTTCTAACGGAAAAGCCTTGTTCGGGGTATGCGAATCGGTCAATCCAAGAACCCATTTTATTTCGGAAATATCTGAAATTCAAACCGATTGGTTTACTAATATAGCAACGGTAGGCATTTGTGGCGCCACTTCTACTCCTATGTGGTTGATGGAGGATGTTTTGGCTCATATCAGCCTGTTAAAAATGCCTGAGACGTCTCTCAGCTAAATTTTTCGCGATATAAACACTCAATTGTGCGATAAAAACCTGTATTTCTTTTTTTTGTAAAAGAAGTTTTGGTACATTTGCGCTCCTTTTCGGAAAGAAAGGAAAAGTTAACCCTTATTATTAAAATGATTACAGAAACGGAAAACGTAAAAATGAATCAGAAATCTTCTCACGTCATCACTATCAACAGGGCAGAGCCTACAGGATCAGACTTTGATTGGGATAATGTTGGAAAGAGTGCCGACATCTACAAAGCAGATGAGCGGGAGTCTTTTGAGAAGATGTATGACCAAACCCTTAGTTCGGTAGCGGCGCATGATGTTGTTATGGGCAAAATTATCGGACTTACCAGCAAAGAGGCTGTTGTGAACATCGGATTTAAATCAGATGGTTTGATTCCATTATCGGAATTCAGACACATGCCGGACCTTAAAATAGGTGATGAGGTGGAGGTTTATGTGGAAACACAGGAAGACAGACTCGGCCAACTGATTTTATCACATAAAAAAGCACGTGCCCTTAAATCATGGGAGAATGTAAACGGCGCTTTAGAGCGTGATGAAATTATTCAAGGATTTGTGAAATGCCGTACTAAAGGCGGACTTATCGTTGATGTTTTTGGTATCGAAGCTTTCCTTCCCGGTTCACAAATTGACGTGAAGCCTATTCGTGATTACGATGTTTTTGTTGGAAAGACTATGGAATTCAAAGTTGTTAAAATCAACAATGAATTTAAAAACGTAGTAGTTTCTCACAAGGTACTTATCGAAGAAGAACTAGAAAGTCAGAAAGCTGAAATTATTTCTAAACTTGAAAAAGGACAAGTACTTGAAGGTACTGTTAAAAATATTACTTCCTACGGTGTGTTTATGGATCTTGGTGGTGTTGATGGATTACTTCACATCACTGATATTTCATGGGGACGTATCAATCATCCTGAAGAAGTATTGCAATTAGATCAGAAGATCAATGTGGTAATTCTTGATTTTGATGATGAGAAAAAGAGAATTGCGCTTGGATTAAAGCAACTTACCGCTCAACCATGGGATGCTTTAGATACCGAACTTAAAGTAGGTGACAAGGTGAAAGGTAAAGTGGTTGTTATTGCTGATTACGGTGCTTTTGTTGAAATTATTCCCGGAGTAGAGGGATTGATTCACGTTTCTGAAATGTCATGGTCTCAACACCTGCGCAGCCCTCAGGACTTCCTTAAAGTGGGTGATGAAATAGAAGCGGTTATTCTTACACTTGATCGTGAAGAGCGCAAAATGTCTCTTGGATTAAAGCAGTTAATGCCTGATCCTTGGGGAGAAATTACTTCTAAATATCCTGTTGGTTCCAAGCACAATGCAAAGGTTCGTAATTTCACCAATTTTGGTGTGTTTGTAGAACTTGAAGAAGGAATTGACGGATTGATTCACATTTCTGATTTATCATGGTCGAAAAAAATCAAGCATCCATCTGAATTCACTAAAATAGGTGAAGAAATTGAAGTAATTGTACTTGAAGTAGATGCAGAAAATCGTCGTTTGAGCCTGGGTCACAAACAAATAGAAGACAATCCATGGGAGAGTTATGAGACTATCTTTAAGGTAGATTCACTTCACGAAGGTATTGTTGGAAAGGTTACTGATAAAGGTGCTGTTGTAACGTTACCTTATGGTGTTGAAGGATTTGCTCCTTATCGTCACCTGTTAAGAGAGAATGGTGCTACTGCAAAAACCGATGAGAAAATAGAAGTGAAGGTGATTGAATTCTCTAAAGAAAACAGAAAGATTATTGTTTCACATACACGCACTTATGAAGATGCGAAAAATGTTGCCAAATCTGAAGCTAACGAAAAAGCAGAAGATTCTACATCTAAAAGCATGAAAAAAGTGAAAGAAGGTGTTGAGAAATCTACTCTTGGCGATCTCGGTGTACTGAGCGCATTGAAGTCGGAACTCGAAACATCCGAAAAGAAAACAAGTGACGCAAGCAAAGGTGCTGATGTTGAAGAGGGAGCTAAAAAGGTGAAGAAAGCCAAGGCTACCAAAGAGAAAGACAGTGAAGAATCAGAAACCGAAAGTCCTGAATAATTAAAAAAATCCTCCGCATATCGCGGGGGATTTTTTTTGACCTCATAAAATCTTGTACTTTTGTACGCATTATGTCAGACATGTCGTCCAGGCTCATTCTTAACCAACAGAATTTTGAAATAACCGTCAACAGGTTATGTTTTGAACTTATTGAGAACCACGATGATTTTTCACAATCGGTAATCATCGGGTTACAACCCAGGGGAATTTACCTCGCCAACAGAATCGTAAACCAGTTGCGGCATTTCCTTCCCGACAAGGAAATTTTATCGGGCAATCTGGATATTACCTTTTTCAGAGATGACTTTAGAAGAAGAGAAAATGTGATAGTTCCCTCTTCTACCCAAATAGATTTTATAATCGAAAACAAGAAGGTGATACTTGTTGATGACGTGCTGTATACCGGAAGAACTATAAGGGCTGCTTTAGACGCTATACTTGCATTTGGGCGCCCCTCCAAAGTAGAATTGGTAACTCTTATTAATCGGAAATTCAGCAGAGATGTGCCAATTGAACCAAATTATATCGGCAAAGCAATTGATACCATTATGTCGGATAAAGTGAGAGTATTGTGGAAAGAAACAGAGGGTAAGGATGAGGTTTGGTTATTTACAAAGGATTAAGTAGAATGACACAACAGCTGAGTGTAAAACATCTTCTTGGAATCAAAGACCTGAATGTTGAGGATATCAACCAGATTTTTGCTACGGCATCTAATTTTAAGGATGTAATCAACAGGCCTATTAAAAAAGTACCGTCGCTGCGGGATACCACTGTTGCGAACCTATTTTTCGAAAATTCCACAAGAACCCGTTTATCGTTTGAACTTGCTGAAAAGAGATTATCTGCTGACATCATTAATTTCTCCGCATCCTCCTCTTCAGTTAGCAAAGGAGAAACGCTAATTGACACTGTTAACAACATACTCGCCATGAAGGTGGATATGATTGTGATGAGGCACCCCAAGCCGGGCGCGGCCGTTTTCCTGGCAAAGCATGTAAAAGCCAAAATAATAAATGCCGGTGATGGCACCCATGAACACCCCACACAGGCGCTGCTGGATGCCTTTTCCATTCATGAAAAATTAGGCACTTTAAAAGGGGTTAAGGTGGTTATTATTGGTGATATTTTACATTCAAGGGTAGCGCTTTCCAATATTTTTTGTTTGAAGAAGCTTGGCGCGGAAGTGATGGTTTGCGGGCCGGTGACCTTGATTCCACGACACATTGAGGCTTTAGGAGTTATTGTAGAAAATAACCTTCAAAAGGCGCTCAACTGGTGCGATGTTGCCAATGTACTTCGGATCCAATTGGAACGTCAGGATATTAAATACTTCCCTTCACTGAGAGAATATGTGATGCTTTACGGAATCACCAGGAAAATTCTTGATAACCTCAAAAAGGATATTATTGTGATGCATCCCGGTCCAATAAATAGGGGGGTGGAATTGACGAGCGACGCGGCCGATTCTCGCCAATCGATTATATTGCAACAAGTTGAGAACGGCGTGGCAGTAAGGATGGCGGTTCTTTATTTACTTGCCGGACGGACGGATTGAAAGCTTTTTGCAGTTATTTGTTATTTCGATTTTAATTTTGTTAAATTTGTTAATTCCTTAACGCCTCACCTATGCACTATTCTTTAGATAAATCCGAGAAGTATGCTGTTGTTAGATTGCATGAACAGAAGTTGAACACCCTAATTTCTGCTGAGCTAAAATCTGAATTACTGATCATTAATAGTCAGGGTTATGTGAACATTATTCTCGACCTTAGTGATACTCAGTTTTGTGATTCGTCGGGTTTAAGTGCTGTGTTGGTGGGCAATCGTGTTTGCAGAAATGCCGGAGGATCTTTTATCCTCACCGGATTGAGCGAGCCCATTAAAAAACTTATTGCTATTTCTCAATTAGAACAGGTGCTTGTAATTACTCCAACACTTGATCAGGCCATTGAAATCATTTTTACTGACGAGATAGAAAAACCCTAATTTTAATTTCTTCCAATTAAATCAAATTCAACATGAATAATCGTTTACGTGCATTAATTCTTGTAATAAGTATTTTTACCTACTCTGCAACAAAAGTTGTTGCCCAATGCATCCCTGATGTTACACTAACGGTACCGGGTATATACCCTGATAGCGCGACCGGTTTGCCTGGCGGTTTAGTAGGAGTTGGCTATAGCGAAGTAATACAAGCACGGGTACTTACCGATACCGTTTCAAATGGTTTTCCTGCAGTTATTACCAACATAACTATTACGGGAGTAACAGGTCTTCCTCCCGGATTAACCTATGCCTGTAATCCTGCTAATTGTGTATTTCCGGGTGGTTCAAACGGTTGCATTTTATTGTCTGGAACCCCAACTTTTGCAGGAATGTATAACATTAATGTGGATCTAAGTATCAACGGAACTGTGTTTGGAATACCTGTGCCAGCTGTCACTCAGTCGATCGATTATTATGTTATTAATATAGGTACTGTTGGTTTGCCAGGTGATTTGTCAACTATTAAATTTGATTTGCTTCAGAATAATCCTAATCCGGCAAGCAATTACACTGATGTTTCATTTACATCACCTATTGGAGGAGACTTTACTGTTAAAATGTTTAACATGATAGGTAAAGAAGTTTTCAAACAAACGCTGCGCGGTCAGGCCGGATTAAATACTACTCGCATTTTATTGGATGATTTTACTCCTGGTGTGTATATGATTTCGCTCGAAAATGGAAAATCAATTGTTACCAAAAGAATGATTGTTTCACGTAAGTAATGCCGTTTGAATTAACTATTTTAGGAAGTAGTTCCGCCACTCCAACATATAATCGTCATCCAACCGCTCAGGTATTAAATATCCGTGAGCGGTTTTTTTTAATTGATTGTGGTGAAGGAACTCAAACGCAGTTGGTTCGCTATAAGATAAAGTATAATCGCATTAGTCATATTTTTATTAGTCACCTCCATGGCGATCACTATTTAGGATTAATGGGGTTGATATCTACTATGCATTTGCAGGGTAGGACGAACGAATTACATTTATTCGGTCAGCAGGAGCTAATGGATATTATTGAATTGCAATTAAGGTTATCTCATACCATCTTGCGATACAATTTAATTTTTCATCCTGTAAAGAATTACAACGGAACGCTAATTCATGAAGATGAAGATGTAACAGTTTGGTCGCTGGTGTTGAATCACAGAATTCCTTGTTCCGGTTTTTTGTTCCGGGAAAAACCTAAACCGCGCAAATTGCTCATCAATAAAATGAAACAGTTTAATATTCCATTTAAATACTTTTCAGGA
>JBBQVM010000072.1:0-12427 GCA_038211525.1 Bacteroidia bacterium | reverse complement strand
TTGTTTGAGGACATGAAAAAAGAATTGGGAGATTCATTTCATGCTATCAGTCATGAATTAAGTGAAGAGGGAAAAGAGGTAACTGAAATAGTAAAAACCAATATCTCTTCGTTGCAAAAACATTTGTCGTTAGGTAAAGCTGAAGCACTGGAAGCGTATGAGGAGCAAAAAGAAAAAATAAATAAATCCATCACAAAATTAGAAGCAGATATACGCGATGCGAGAAATAATATATCGCACGATGCGAAAATTAAAATTCAAAATGAGCTCGAGAAGTTTCGTTTGAAAATGGAGGTCTTGCAAATTCGTTATGAACTAGGGCGCCTCGATTTAAAAGATAATGTAGAAACTAAAAAACAAAAATTCAAAAAGGAATTTGATCAGTTGCTCGAAACCATGAAAGATGAATCGGCTCAAAAGGTGGAAGAGTACGGAAATAATTTAAGAGATGCGTATGAGGCTTTACGGAAATCACTTCAAGAGTGAGTGAATGAAATAGCAATCACAAATCAATAATTAGGTGTAGGTGGTAATTTGATTCTTAATTATTATTTCCACTTTTTGCCGCACAAGCGAATACTGATTTTTTTAGGTAGGAAGCATCCGGATAATAAACAAAAAGGCATGAACCATCCTGTATTGTTTTTATGATAGGAGCAGCGAGTTCAGTTGCAACTGCGGGACAACCAAAACTTCTTCCCAATCTTCCGGTGGCTTTAATAAAATTTTCACTTACATAATCTGCACCATGTAAAACAATGGCTCGTTCGAGCGCCTGGTCGTTGAAACCCTGTTCTTGACCTATCAACTTTAACGACATTCCATGTTTACCGTTATAAATAGGACCGGTTATATAAAATCCTAAACTACTTTGAAGTGAGCTGGCTCTATTAGAAAAATGAGTTGCATACAATTCACCAGAATTTTTACCGTGAGAAACATATGTATTAAATAATACTTTGTGTTTTAATAGATCAACAACATATAATCTTTTGTTGATGGATGGTTGGGCTAAATCAACAATTGTTACTAGGTTAGCGGCTTCCAATTTATTTTGCTGAACAAGTTTGTTATGACCTTCCATCGCAATTTTAAATACGTTGAAATCAAGGCCCAATTCTTTAAGCTGAAGATCTCTGTATAATTGCTCAGGCCCGAAAGTTCCTGATTCCACATCGGTGAACACCACCTTACCATTTAATACCTGAAGCGGAATTATTACTGAACCGAAAACTATCACTAATCCAAAAACCCACTTTAATATCTTCATGCTATCTTAGATGTAGTACAAAGATAGGCCAGGAACGAGAAAAAAGTTGAAATGGTGCTGTTAACTGATTGATTTTAAGGCATAAATACTTTTTAGTGGCATCAGCAGCCAAAGACCGGGTGTTAAATCCCACTTTCTAAATGAACAACGCCAACTGTCCTTTTGGATAGGATTAAATTCAAGTTTTCGAATTCGGGAAATTGAACATTTTATTTTGTCCCACTAATCAGTCGTTGTAATCGCACAAGCAAACACTTTGTAAGGCAGATGCACTAACTTTTCTCCTAACCCGTCTTTATCTTAGTTGTATTTTTTCGATTCAAATCCCTCATCTATTTGCAATTGGGAGGAAGTTGCTGCGGCGACGGCCAGTTCATCACAGCGTTCATTTTCGGGATGATTGTTATGGCCTTTGATCCATTTAAATTTTACCTGATGCTCATTATAGATAAGTAGAAAGCGTTTCCAGAGATCAGCATTTTTCTTGCCATGAAAATTTTTCTTTACCCAACCAAACACCCAACCTTTCTCCACAGAGTCGACTACATATTTACTATCCGAAAATACGGTTACCTGCTCTTCTTTTTTCTTTAGCGATTCCAGTCCAATGATCACGCTTAGTAACTCCATTCGGTTGTTGGTGGTAAGACGAAACCCTTCCGATAATTCTTTTCTGTGCGGACCGGAAATCAAAATGGTACCGTAGCCACCCGGACCGGGATTTCCTCGGGAAGAGCCATCCGTAAAAATGTTGATCATACTATAAATTCAATGAATATTTACTTTAATTAAATTTTTCCATTTCTCAAACTCCCATATTGGAGCGAAACAGTTTAACGGCAATGGCCAAAAGTATAAAACCAAAAACTTTTCTCACCACTCCAATACCTACGGGACCTAATAAGTTTTCAAGAAAACGGAGGTTTTTCAGACAAAGGTAAACGAGAACAAGATTAAGTACAACTCCAATAATAATGGTTAGTGCCTCGTATTGCGCACGCAATGACAAGAGTGTGGTCATGGTTCCTGCTCCTGCAATTAAGGGAAATGCAATGGGTACAATAGAAGCAGTAGCGGGCATTTCATCTTTATAAATTTTAATTCCCAGAATCATTTCCAGAGCCAGAAAAAACAAAACAAAGGATCCTGCAATTGCAAAGGAAGAGAGATCGAGTCCTAAAAAGGTAAGAATACTTTCTCCCAAAAATAAAAACAACATCATTATTAAAAAAGAAACAAAGGTTGCCTTTTCGGGATGTATGCTTCCTGCCTGTTGACGAATTTGAATGATTGCCGGAATAGACCCGATGATATCAATCACTGCGAAAAGAATCATGGAAACAGTAATGATATCTTTAAAATGTAGCTCCATGAATTTTAATTAAAACCAAACTTAAAAATTTTCTCAGCAACTACCTGCTACTCTATTATTTTTCTGCCACCCTTCCATCTTAAACATTTGTAGTGTGACAGAATAAGATTCAATAGACATTAAACTACTTTTCTTAAAGCAATTTAAATGTTTCCATAAACTTAGTAGTATAATTTCCTTTAATGAAGTCGGGGTTTTGCATTAGTTGAACATGAAAAGGAATTGTCGTTTTAACACCTTCAATTACATATTCACTTAAAGCTCTCGACATGGTATTGATGGCCTCATCTCTTGTTTGAGCGATGGTAATCAATTTAGAAATCATAGAGTCGTAATTCGATGGAATGGTATAACCGGCATAAACGTGTGAATCAACACGAACACCATGACCACCCGGAACGTGGAGATTCGTAATTTTCCCCGGCGAGGGTCTAAAATTATTATAAGGATCCTCCGCATTAATTCGACACTCGATAGCGTGCAGTGCAGGAAAATGATTCATTCCTGAAATTTCGATACCTGCTGCAATTTTTATTTGCTCTTTAATAAGATCGTAATTAATCACCTCTTCTGTAATTGGATGCTCCACCTGAATACGGGTGTTCATTTCCATAAAGTAAAAATTGCGGTGTTTATCAACCAAAAATTCCACTGTTCCCACGCCCTCATATTGCACTGCTAATGCTGCTTTAATAGCGGCCTCGCCCATGCGCTCACGCAACTCATGTGTCATAAAAGGGGAAGGAGTTTCCTCAACCAGTTTTTGATGGCGGCGTTGTATAGAGCAATCACGTTCAGAAAGGTGACAAGCTTTTCCGTATTGATCACCGGCAATTTGAATTTCTATATGTCGGGGTTCTTCAATATATTTTTCAAGATACATGCCATCGTTACCAAAAGCGGCACCTGCCTCTTGTCGTGCCGAATCCCATGCTGCTTCAAACTCTTCTGATTTCCAAACAATCCGCATACCTCTTCCACCACCACCGGCAGTTGCTTTCAAGATAACGGGGTAACCAATTTTTTTGGCCACCTTCTGACCTTCAGCAAAACTATTTAACAAACCATCTGAACCCGGAATAGTAGGCACACCGGCTTTTTTCATGGTAGCTTTCGCATTGGATTTGTCACCCATCGAATCAATCATTTCGGGAGAGGCTCCTATAAATTTAATGTCGTGCTTGGCGCAGATGCCTGAAAATTTAGCATTCTCAGATAAAAAACCGTAGCCCGGATGAATCGCATCGGCGTTGGTAATTTCGGCAGCAGAAATTAAATTTGCAATGTGCAAATAAGAATCACGACTGGGTGGCGGACCAATACAAACGGCCTCATCGGCGAAACGCACATGCAGACTTTCCTTATCGGCTGTTGAATAAACTGCAACAGTTCTGATATCCATTTCTTTGCAGGTACGAATAATACGCAAAGCTATTTCACCTCTGTTTGCTATAAGGATCTTCTTAAACATAAATTAAGGATTTAAAGGGAAAGATCAAGCTGGTTCAACCAGAAATAAAGGCTGGTCGTATTCAACAGGTGAAGAATTATCTACCAATACTTTTACAATACGTCCGGAAATATCACTTTCTATTTCGTTGAATAACTTCATGGCTTCGATAATGCAAATTACCTGACCCTGTTTTATTTCATCACCCACATTTACAAAATTGGGTTTATCAGGTGAAGGAGATCGGTAAAAAGTTCCTATCATGGGTGATTTTACAGTATGAAATTTCGCAGTATCCTCTAAAGGAGCAGCAGGTGCAGCAGCAGCAGGAGCGGGTGCAACAGCGGCAGGAGCGGCATGCATTACCGGAGCAGGAGCCGCAGTAACATGTTCAACGTATTTAACACTATTTTTAATAGTTATTTTAAAGTCTTTTTGTTCGAGGCTAACCTCGCTAACTCCGGCTTTGGAAACAAACCGTATCAGCTCTTCAATTTCTTTCTTGTTCATCGGGATGAGGTATTTAGAACCAAATATATAAAATAATTACTTATTACCATCATAGGCCCACTTAATGTAGATGGAACCCCAGGTAAAACCGCCACCAAATGCTGCAAGAATAAGAATATCCCCTTTATGAAGTTGATTCTCCCATTCCCAAAGGCATAGAGGAATAGTGCCATTGGTGGTATTGCCGAATTTTTGAATATTCAGCATCACTTTTTCACTACCAATACCCATTCTTTTTGCTGTTGCATCAATAATTCTTTTGTTGGCCTGATGTGGTACCAGCCATGCAACATCATCGGCTGTAAGATGATTCCGTTCCATAATTTCAGCTGAAACATCGGCCATTTTAGTCACGGCAAATTTGAAAACCGCTTGCCCTTCCTGATATACAAAATGCTGACGGGCATCCACGGTTTCGTGGGAGGGTGGCAATGCACTTCCCCCGGCTTTTTGATGAAGATGAACCCTGCCTGAACCGTCACTGTGAAGAATAGCATCAACAATGCCATTACCGGAAGTATCAGGTTCCAGCAAAACAGCTCCTCCGCCATCTCCAAAAATCACACAGGTGGCACGGTCGGTATAATCTATTATCGACGACATTTTATCAACGCCAATTACTACTACTTTTTTATATTGACCAGATTCAATAAATTTTGAACCCGTAACCAATGCATATAAAAATCCGGAACAAGCGGCATTCAAATCAAAACCGAATGCGTTTTTCATTCCTACCTTATCGCTCACAATATTAGCTGTGGCTGGAAATATTAAGTCGGGAGTGGTGGTGGCACAAATAACGATTTCGATTTCTTCAGGACCGATACCTCGTTTTTTTAAAAGTCCGTTTACAGCATGAGTAGCCATTTCGGATGAGCCCATGCCCTCACCTTTCAGGATACGGCGCTCATTGATACCGGTTCTGGAAACGATCCATTCATCGGTAGTATCAACAAGTTTTTCAAGTTCTTTGTTGGAAAGTACATATTCAGGAACCCAACCGTTCACTGCAGTTATTGCGGCTCTGATTTTTTCCATAAGAAGTTTATTTAGGGATCTGCTCGCTAACAGGTATTTCGGACAGTGCCCTGGAAATTTTTTCGGGAAGGCCGGCTTCGACCACGCCACGTGTAAGTAAAATCATATTTTTAATTGCTTTAGAATTAGAAATTCCGTGTGCAATTATTACAGTGGAGTTAACACCCAGAATAGGTGTTCCACCATAGTTTTCAAAATCAAAACGATCAAAATACTCATCGTGAATATTTCTTTTGCGAAGCAATGAATAAAACGATTCAGCCAGCTTCAGCATCACATTACCGGTGAAGCCATCACAAACCAAAACATCCGCTTTGTTATTAAACATATCACGACCCTCCAGATTACCTACAAAATTAAGGTGAGGGGTTAATTTCAATATCTGGTTGGTTTCTTTGGTAAGAAGATTTCCTTTCTCATCTTCTTCACCAATACTAATTAAACCAACCTTAGGATTATTTATATGGTAAACATTTTCGACAAAAATAGAACCAAGTACAGCAAACTGCTGCATCATTTCCGGCTTACAATCGGCATTAATACCAACATCAAGAATAATTCCCATGCCACCATCTTCTTTAGGGATGATAGAACAAATTGCAGGGCGAATAATTCCTTGAATGGGCTTTAGTGCAATCATGGAACCAACTAACATGGCTCCGGTATTGCCGGCACTTGCAAATGCGTCGAGCTTTTTCTCTTTCAGCAAATGAAAACCAACGGTGATGCTTGAATTAGGTTTTTGCGAAAATGCTTTTGTAGGATTATCGGCCATTCCAATAACCTCCGTAGTATTCACAAATTCAAAACCGGATTCATCAGCGCCTTGCTGACGAAAAATATCGCGTATTACCGATTCATTACCTATAAGAACAAGGGCATGGGCGGGATCAAGTTCTTTCCTGGCTTGTATCGCCCCTAAAGTTGTTTCCAGAGGAGCGAAATCACCGCCCATTATATCAATGCCAATTCTCATCAACGGCTGATTATAAGTTTAAATTGAAATAAGATAACAACTGTGCATTAAGCTACAGCTTGCTCCATCACTACTTTACCTTTATAATACATTTTACCATCGTGCCAGTAAGCGCGGTGGTAAAGATGCGATTCGCCTGTGGTGGCGCAAATTGCTACTGTGGGAGCCGTAGCTTTGTAGTGGGTTCTCCTTTTCGCACTCCTCGATTTGGAATGTTTGTGTTTAGGATTTGGCATTTTAGTACTCTTTTTTTATAGGGTTAATACAAGAATTCAATTTTTTCTATTGCCTAGCTTCAACAAGGCTTCCCATCGGGGATCTATCGGATGTTCGGCTGCTTCATCTGCTTGATCCGATAGCTTTTGCAGGAACTCCGGATTACAAGTCGGGTTTCCATCGGCATCATCAGGGTGAACTACCCGCATTGGTACCGATAAGCTCAAATAATCATAAATGTGTTGTGCTACATTTATTATAGAATCACTATGACCGATCACAATAATATCATCTGTTTCTCCAACTCCGGCATCACCAAATCGAACCAACAGAATTTGTTTGGTATCAATCGGAATATCGAACTCTTCCAAACAACGATCACATACCTGATGTATGGTACCCTTGAAGTGAAAGGTAAGCGTTAAAACATTTTCTGCTTTGTGAAAATCAAGTTCCACATGCACGTTAGCTTTTTCAATTACCGAGTTTTCAAACGATTCAAAGAACTGGTCACCTATTTCGTATTCAAACTGGTGATTCCCCTTTGCCATTCCAGCAAATGGTATCGAGTATTTTGCAAGACGATCCACCTTTCCGGTTTATAATTTTTTAGCTTAGAGAAAGTGGGCAAAGGTAGGTAAAAGAGTGTAATTGAAGAACTGTCATAGAAATTATCCTAATAAAATTGGACTATAACTTTGAATATCAATAATTTAAAACTGTTATTGAGCCACATTTCAGCCTTAAAAACTATTCGAATTATGATTTTTATCTGATCACCAGCTTTTGGTAAGCCGATTTGGTGTCATATTTAATTTGAATCATATAAATACCGGAAGTGATGTTTTGGGTATCAATAAAATACCTGCTTTCGCCACCAGGTGCCATTCCTTCATAAATTGTTTCAATTTTTCTGCCGGTTACATCACTCAAGATTAATGTGATAAATTGTTTTTCACTACTTATTACAGGCATACAAGTAATGCCTTTTGATGGATTTGGAAACGCTGCCGACAACTCAAGTGCCGCTTCATTTGAATTCAATCCGGTGGAGCCCAAAACCTTAAATTTCCAATAACCCATTGGAGCGGGCATTGGACGCACTTGTTGTTTGCCGGATACCGCCTCTGCATGTACATAATAATAGATGGTAGTACCTACAGACTGAGGGGGGATATCGGCTAACCAATAATCAGGATTAAATCCTTGGCTCATTGCGACTGCCTGATAAGGTTGCAAGGTATCTGTTCGGTAGTAGAGGGTGCCGGCATTTATTCCCGTGCGGTGTTTCATATAGGCAGAAACACTGTATGGGTTGCTATCATCATAAGTATCCGGCAATGGCTGGTGGCTTATCAACAAAGGATCGCTGGTTCCCAGTTCCTTGGTGATGCAATGTAAAGCACCCAAAGCGCCAATACTTGCTGTGGAATTTATGCCTACCACATTATAACCTGGCAAGGCGTCCCTATAAATTCTTAGGGCAGTGGTGTCCTGAGATATGTTATAAGTAGGAACAATAATAGTTTTATTAATGAAGGAGGAATTGGTATAAGTAAAATAATCTCCATTTGTATTGGGATACTGGCCATTGTCGGGCGGCATGGGTATTCTGATGATTTTATAAGGAGTCCCATAAATTGAATTGAAATTATTAAGCACGTACAACAGGTTCGCTTCTATTTGTGGCCCATCGGCAACACCGGCGGGATATTCACCAATCAATAAGGTTTCCTCATCCAATAATTTAATATGCATATCAATATGGTGAATCACATCATAGGGTAATGGATCCATTTTTATATACCTGTTTATTCCCATAAACCGGTTCATGATAGAATCAATTTCAGCTTCGGTTTTAGACGGATTTTCAATTAGTACCAATTTAGAGGAGAAGCCGGTTCCGAAGCCATCGGTCATGAAATTACCACCGGTATGTATGAGGTTCCAGGGGGCAGTAGTTGTTTCATAAAAGGGAGTGTTCAACTGACTGGCGACGAGTCCCGGAATGGCATCATCCAATGGTCGGGGGCGGTTATAAATCCAATCAACGGTGATTAAAGTGTCAACTTCATTGGTATAAGCACTCCATGGGCCATAATCACGACTCCAGACACTATTAAATGGCACCTGCATAAAAGTTATATTAACCGTATCAATATTATTTGCTGCCAGGTAATTAATTACAGTTGTTGAGTTGCTACATACAATATAGACCCGTGTTTCTTCTTTTGCGTAACGCACAATTTCTTTTAGCATGCTTTGGTAGGAAGTCCATGTTATAAGAAAACCCTGTAACTCTTCCCACTCACCAATTGTTCTTACAGGTGAAGTAGGTGGTGTTATGATTCCGGTAGCTGCTGCATTTCTGGATTGCAGGTAACTGGGCATTGCATTAATTTCTGCAGGAGTGATACGATGTGGTAATGATTGAGCAAAAAGCGCTGTATTCATTATCAATAGCACTAATGTAATTTTGAATTTCATAAGCTAACAATGGTTTGGGCTTGCTAAGATACCATTTAACAGGAACTACTCCGCTTATTTTTTACTAGCATTCTAATAAATTCACAAATCTTCGCATCCAAAACTCAACGATTCCGACCACAAGTTTACTTGCAAAATTGGTACACACGATTTTAAAAGGTGGTAAAACTGCTTTGTTTTTCAAGGGATTTGAAAGTGAACTATTGGTGAAGAGCAATTACGGAACAGGAATGAAATGTTGCTGCTAGCCTCACTTTGCGTAATTTTGACCGCCATGAAATTGCCATCGAACACTCCACCCGTTTTCATAAATGGTCGCTTTCTAACTCAGCAACTATCAGGTGTTCAGTCGTTTGCACGATCAATTTGTCGCGAATTGCTCACTGTTGGACCAATTCAAATAATAGTACCAACTAACGAAAAACCGATAGATCATGAATTTGAAAAGCACCTTGTTCTTTACGGAAAACAAAAAGGGCATTTGTGGGAACAGTTTGAATTGCCGGCCTACCTCCGTAAAAATCCCGGAATCGTTTTATTGAATTTATGTAACACTGCGCCTTTAAAAGTTCGCAATCAGGTGATAACAATTCATGACCTGGCATTTATTCATAATCCCGATTGGTTTCATCCTGTATTTAGTTGGTATTATCGTTTTCTCATTCCTAAAATCAGTAAAAACAGCCGAGCCATTCTAACAGTTTCGAACACCATTAAGAGTGAAATCGCTGCCCTTTTAAAGGTTTCAGAAACAAAAATTTTGGTAGCTGGGAATAAGGTTAGTGAGCCACTTTTAACAGCTTCATCCGTAAAGCCTTCTCAACTTTTCGTTGGCACGGATGACTATTTTTTAATGGTAGGATCCAGAGATCCCCGAAAAAACTTTGGCATGGTGGAGGAGCTGTTTGCAAATGGTTTCAGAGGAAAAAAACTGGTAATTGCCGGAAGTACCCATCGTAATTTTAAGAATGCGAGTAATGAACTAAAAAAGTCCATTCATGTTTTGGATGTTGGGTTTGTAAACAATTCGGAATTGAAGTGGTTGTATGAAAATGCTATTGCTTTTATTAATCCGTCGCTTTACGAAGGATTTGGCATTCCCAACTTAGAGGCCATGGCATTAGGATGTAAAACGGTGTGTTCCAACATCCCGGTTTTTCACGAAATATGTGGTAATGCTGCAAACTACTTCGATGTAAATTCCAAAGAATCGCTGAAGAATATTCTTAATAACCTTCTTGATAACAAACTTTACATGCAGGAGCAAGTGTCAATGGGAAAAGTTATCTTTGATGAGTTTCAGTCAACCAACAGATCATCCATAATACTAAAAGCCTTGACACAATGAAAGTCGCCCTGGTACAGGATTGGTTTGTAGTTAATGGGGGCGCTGAAAAAGTGGTTCGTGAAATAATTAATTTGTATCCCGAATTAAAAGTGTTTTCGCTCATTGATTTTTTGGATGATGCTGATCGTGAATACATCCTTAATGGCAAAAGAGCAACAACCTCTTTTCTGCAAAATATTCCCGGTGCGCGAAAAAATTACCGAAGTTATCTCCCGCTATTTCCAACAGCCATTGAGAGTCTTGACCTATCCGGATTTGATCTTATTATTTCATCTTCCTCTGCAGTAGCGAAAGGAATAAAGAAAAATTCCAATCAAATTCATATCTGTTATTGTCATTCACCTGCCCGATATGCATGGGACCTTCAGGAAGAATACTTATCGGATCTCTCGTGGTCGAAAAAAATTATCTCTCGCTTTATATTGAAATACATTCGCAACTGGGATCTTAACTCCACATCGAGGGTTGATTTTTTTATCGCCAATTCTAAAAATATTGCTGAACGAATAGAACGAATTTATCATCGAAAATCACATGTAATTTATCCTCCTGTTGACACTAACAGTTTTACTCCGGTAGAACAAAAAGAAAATTATTATTTTACTTCATTAAGAATTGTTCCTTATAAAAAATTGGATCTTATTATCTCCACATTTAATGAGCTCTCCGATAAAAGATTGATTATTGCCGGCGAGGGTCCCGATTTAGAAAAAATGAAATCACTTGCTAAAAACAACATTGAATTTGTCGGCTATGTGAGTCGTGATAGCTTGATAAATTACATGCAGAAAGCAAAGGCTTTTGTTTTAGCTGCTGAAGAAGATTTTGGTATTACAAGTTTAGAAGCACAATGTTGCTGCACTCCTGTTATCGCTTACAAAAAAGGAGGATACCTTGAAACTGTAATTGACGGAAAGACAGGTTTGTTTTTCAAAGAACAAACTATAGCAAGCTTAAAAGATGCCATCCTTCGTTTTGAAAAATTAGAAAATAATTTCAGTAAGGAAGATTTTATAAAAAACGTGTCGGGATTTTCTATCGAAAATTTCCGTATTAATTTTAAAAATTGTGTGAATGAATATCTGGCAGGAAAGAACATACAAAGTTAATTTTATACTACTCTGCCTGGTTGCATGCTTTCCTATGTTAGGTATGAAAGCCACGGTTAAATTTATTATTCTTTTCACCAGCATAAGTATTATTTCAGGACTAATATGGAACTTTAAAAATCTGGATAAATCGAGGTTTAAGGAGTTGATAATTTTGCTATTCCCATTTCTATTAATTTTTACCCGAACATTTATCATGGATCGTTCACCGGAGGCCCTTTTTTACTTGGAGGTATCCATGAGTTTATTGGCGTTTCCGGTAGCTTTTTTCTTTAATCCGGTTGAAATTGATCACAAAAAACGAGGCACTATAAATACGGTTTTTATTCTATCCACTTTTTTAATTGTGTTTTACGGATGCTTTAAAGTGATTTTAAAAATAATGGAAAATGTTGGCGAAAACAAGTTCTGGAAGTCCTCATCAGCCATGTTTAATGATCCCTCTTTCGCCTACTTGATAAGAACAGAGTTTGAAAAAATTACTCAGATTCATCCTACTTACGCTTCCTTGTTTTTGGGAATTGCAGTGTTAATATTACTAGATAAATTGTTAAGGAAATTTTATAACTTATCCTGGAACCTCAAATTTTTATATTATTCTTCCATCAGTGTTGCTCTTGTATTGCAAGGCGCTTTAGCATCACGAACCCC
>JBBQVM010000071.1:0-12434 GCA_038211525.1 Bacteroidia bacterium | reverse complement strand
TTATTTTTAAAAGCTTCGGCACGAGCCACCGACCAGGGATTTTTTTTAGAGCTGCAAATTACGAGTACCGCATCAAGAAAGGCGTTTCGATGATTCGGAATAAAAATCACCGGACCATCAGGAATATTTTCTTTGCCTTCTACCTGCCATTTCTGAAAGTAAAACCATAAGGCTACTTTTGAATAAATTTTTAATATCCTGTAAACAATTGGTGTCATACAGGAATTTTTGTAAAATGACTTTTGATTCGAAAGAAAGCTGCGAAGGAAAATCCTGCCAACAGGTGCCAAATTCCCCACCATGCAGCTACCAAAGCCATGGAAAAATTTCCATTAAAAAAAGTAAAAATTATTACCAGTCCCAACCCTGAATTCTGAATGCCGGTTTCAATTGCTACGGTCCGGTTCACCGTTTCACTATTTCCCAACCACCTGCTAAAAAAGTAGGGAACCAACAGGGCCAGACCGTTATGAAATAAAACTACCCAAAATATAGAAGCGATATTGATTGAAAACGCTTCACTGTTTTTTGCAAATGCCATTGTAATAAAGCCAGTTAAAATCAACATAGATAGAATCCTGATCGGCTTTCCTATTTTTTCTGCGAAAGCTTCAAACTTATGAGCTATCCACATTCCAACTACCAACGGAAGAAACAATATTAATAACATATTTTCCAGCAACTGAAAAAAGTTAACTTCTAAGGTTCGCATTTCTGCGGAAAGCGAAGGAATAAGTGAAGCCCAAAAGAAAAAACTTAAGGGTGTAACTATAAATGCAAGTACCGATGAAATTGCAGTAAGAGTCACGGAAAGTGCCACATTTCCTCCGGCTAACATAGAGAAAAAATTAGAAACATTTCCTCCGGGACAAGCTGCAACAAGAATCATTCCCATAGCTATTCCTGTACTAATAGGAAGTGTAGCGGCAAGTAAACAGGTTATGGCCGGTAAGAGGATTAATTGAGAAAATAGTCCTGTAAAAATTGCTTTTTTTTGGCCTATCAATTGTGTGAAATGCGACACGTGAATGTTTAATGAAACACCGAACATAATTAAAGCAAGACAAGCATTCAGAATGAAAAGATTGTCGGGCGAGAAATTTATATGTTGTGAATCAGTAAGCAAATACGTTTATTGTTTTCCACTAAATTAATTTATTTTCGGAATGCTGTGTATAAAAAATCAGGGAATTGGTTAGCCCATGTGCTGGGATGATGATACCCTCCATTGATGATGCGCAACGTAAGATTATTAGATGGAGATCGCATTTTGTTATTCAACAATTCATACAAATCGAGTGTGTCTTCTACTGCATCTATAATTCCACTTCGGTTTCTATCATTTTTTTCATCGTTGGTTCCTGCCATCAGCCAACAGCGAAAGTAATCAGACAAATGCACCTCCTTTAACTTATTAAGTATAATGCGATCGTTATCGGTATAACCTTCTTCATACGCTTTACTTCTCCACCAGATGGAACCGCTAAAGACTCCGGCCATACCAAAATAACCCGGATTAGAAATAGCCACATCAAGTGCCGACAACCCGCCTAGTGAGCATCCTGCGAAAGCCGTTAATTCGGGAGAAAAAAAATGACCGGTTTTCGCCTGAATCCAAGGCATCATTTCATGAATGATAAAGTCCTGGTACAAATGAGCCTTAGCGCCACGACCGAGGTAGTCGGGAGTACCGGAAACCCCATATTCACTTTTGCGTTCACCGGCAGAAATGGCCACTATTATAAAAGGTATGGTTTTACCGGATGTACTTATCTGATGAAGTGTTTGCTCCAACTCCAGCTTTTCCAGATCCTGGCCATCATTGAGTAACAACAGTCCTTTAGGTTCGTTTTTTCTACCATCCTCATAAGCAAGTAGTTGCACTTGAACTACTCTTTTAAGGAAACCGGAATAGATTGAAAAAATTTGGCGGGTTATAGATTTTTCTACCCTTTGATAATCAGCAACTTCAATTTTCCTTTTCACCTGCGAAAGATCCGATTATTCTCCAAAAGGAGGGAAAAAAGAGAATAAACTTTTCAACATTGTAAGAATATACCTTTTTAGTATATTTGAAAAAAAGTAAAATACAGTGATTGAACAACATAAACGATGGCATTCTCCTATTCTGAACAAAGAAATGGACATGTTGATTTTTGGCGACAGAGGATATCCGTTAATAGTTTTCCCGACTTCTATGGGTAGTTACACGCAAAACAAAGATTTTCATTTAATCGATTCGGTTTCTTGGTTCGTGGATAACGGGTTGGTGAAAATTTATACACCTGCGAGTATCGATAACGATTCGTGGTATAACGATAAAATTCATCCCTCCGACAAGGCACGCAATCATGTATTATATGATCGATTTATAACAGAAGAAGTGGTGCTGCCGGCTTTGCATGAAACAGGGCATCACAAAGCTGCCTTCGCAGGATGTAGTTTTGGTGCCTATCACGCTACTAATTTTGGATTACGTCATCCTGAATTAACCGGTTTCGTTATTAATATGGGTGGTGCATTTGATATTAAAGATAGAGTGAAAGGTTTTTATGATGACAATGTTTATTTTAATAATCCACCTGATTACCTTCCGGGATTGCAGGATTCACGTGTGAATGACATCAGTTTTATTTTGGGCACCGGTACCAATGATATGTGTATGGATGCCAATATTATAATGGCGGAAATGATGAAAGAAAAACGAATTAATCATTACCTTGATGTGATTCCCGATGCAGCACACGATTGGCCGGTATGGAGGGAAATGTTTCCGAAATATTTGACTATGTTGCTGAAGTGAAATAAATAGGCTGCAAGTTGTTAGTGAATAGTGAGCAGTTTAAGTGACTAATAACAAAATTATTGAATAGCTATAAATACAAAGTATAATGAAAAAAATAGGAATTATTTTTGGACAGGAGAATGTCTTTCCTCAAGCACTTATGGATAGTGTAAATTCAAGAAACGAACCTGGTATTGTTGCCGAGTTGGTTAAGATTGATAAATTTATTCAAGGTGAACCATCGGGTTATGCAGTGTTGGTAGACCGAATTTCGCATGATGTGCCATTTTACCGTGCTTGGGTTAAGAGTGCCGCAGCATTTGGAACGGCAGTACTAAATAATCCTTATTGGCTCGATACTGAAGAGAAATTGATTGCAAACGTAGTAGCCCAACAATTGGGGATTCCAGTTCCTAAAACAGTGCTTCTTCCAACTAATCAACACCCTCCCGATACTAACGAAAATTCGTTTCGTAATATGATGATGCCTCTCGACTGGGAAGCTATTTTTGCACACATTGGTTTTCCTGCCTACATGAAACCCTACTCCGGTGGTGGCTGGAAAAATGTATATAAATTGAGAACTCCTGAAGAGCTTTACGCTAAACATCAGGAGACCGGAACTTTGGTGATGCTACTGCAAGAAGAAATTGTCTTTGATGCCTATTTTAGATGCTATTGTATTGGTGGTACCGATGTACATATTATGCCTTATGAGCCACGCAATCCACATCACGAAAGATATGTTGCCGATTTTCCACACGTTACCGAAGAGATGAAACAACAGATGCATGATTATGTTCTCCAACTAAACCATGCTCTTGGATATGACATTAACACCATTGAATTCGCTATCCGTGACGGCATTCCTTATGCAATCGATTTCACTAATCCGGCACCCGATGCTAACCCTGCTTCAGTTGGACAACAGAATTTTGACTGGCTCTTAAAAGCTGTAACGGATATGGTTATACGCAGAGCCCAAGAACACGTTCCCGGAAAAAATAATTTGAATTGGGGATCCTTTCTCCGTAACGCCACACAAGGTAAACAAGTACACAACTTGCACTCCGCAGTTCTTTAAAAAACTTTGCAAGTAGTTAGTTAAAGAGTCAAATAGAATCACATTATCAGAACTACCATTTATCATCAATAGTATATTATGTCTGAACCTATTCTCACACCGTTAGTCAAGAATAAACCTGTACTAGAAGCTACAGAGCAAAATCAACTCAATCTGCCTCCCTTCACTTTGGGTATTGAAGAAGAATTTCAAGTGATCGATCCTGAAACACGACAACTGCGTTCGCACATGCATCAGATTGTTGAGGGCGGTAAAACATTGCTCAAAGAGCAGGTTAAATCAGAGATGCATCAATCGGTTGTGGAAGTAGGCACTAATATTTGCTTTAATATAAAAGAGGCTAAAGAGGAGGTGATTTACCTTCGCAAAATGGTTGCTGAATTGGCAAAACAACAAGGACTGGTAATTGCTGCAGCCGGAACGCATCCGTTTTCGATGTGGCAGGATCAGTTGATTACTGACAACCCGCGTTACCACGAAATTGTGAATGAAATGCAGGATGCCGCACGTTCAAACTTAATTTTCGGATTGCATGTTCACGTAGGAATTCAAAATCGCGAACAAGGTATAAAGTTGATGAACTCTGCACGTTATTTTCTTCCTCACATTTTTGCACTCTCCACCAACTCTCCTTTTTGGGAGGGACGAAATACAGGATTTAAATCGTATCGCGTAAAGGTGTTCGATAAATTTCCAAGAACAGGTATCCCCGATTTTTTCTCAAGTGCCGAAGAGTATGATCGTTACATCAGCCTTCTTGTTAAAACAAAGTGTATCGATAATGGAAAAAAAATATGGTACGATATCCGACTTCATCCATTTTTTAATACACTCGAATTCAGAATGTGTGATATTCCAATGCGTGTTGAGGAGACCATCGCCCTCGCTGCGTTAATGCAGGCTATCATTGCCAAATTGGTAAAGCTAATGGAGCAAAATCTTGATTTTCGTCAGTACGGACGTTCACTCATCATGGAGAACAGGTGGCGCGCTGCACGTTATGGTATGGAAGGAAAACTGATTGATTTCGGAAAAGAAAAAGAGGTCCCTATATCAGAACTTACCGATGAGCTTCTATTATTTGTTGATGATGTGGTGGATGAACTGGATAGCAGAGAAGAGATCAATTATATTAAAACGATGATGAAAGAAGGAACCGGTGCCGACCGACAATTAGCAGTCTTTGAAAAAACCGGCGACCTGAAAGCAGTGGTTGATTATATCGTTCAAGAAACAAACAGAGGAATTTAACCCCCTCTGCGCCTCCGAAACTCTGCGCCTCCGCGCCTCTGCGTTCAACCTCCTCTGCACCTCCGCTTTCAAATATTATTGAAGAACCCAATTTTAATCAAGATCTATTTTTTCACTATTTTTGCAGTGATTTAATAGCGACACACATTTAATATACATGCCATTTCGAGAACAATTTAAAGATTTTCCGTTAAGAGAAGAACCCGTTCGTATTGCCATTTTAGACATGTACCACAACCACCCCAACCAGGGCATGCGAGGTATTAAACAAATTGTAGAAGAGCAGGTATTCCCACACGAGTGGAAAGTTTTTGATGTTCGTGGTAAGAACGAAATGCCGGATATGAGTTACGATATTTTTATTTCATCGGGTGGCCCCGGAAGTCCGTTGAGTGAGGGCGAGGAATGGGATCAAAAGTGGACCACACTGATGGATGAAATATGGAGCCATAACCGGAAAGAGGGAGTCGACAAGAAATATGTATTTCTGATTTGTCATTCATTTCAGATGATGGTGCGTCATTTGAAACTAGCAGAAATAGCCATGCGCAAATCGACCGCCTTTGGTATTTTCCCAATCCATAAAACGAAGCAAGGCGAAGAAGAGCCACTTTTTGGGCAATTGCCCGAACCCTTTTACGCTGTTGATTCCCGCGACTGGCAGGTGGTGCAACCGGATATGGAGGCAATTGAAAAGATGGGAGCGAAGCTTTTGTGTGTGGAGAAAAAACGGGCTCATGTTCCCTTGGAGAGAGCCACCATGGGTATCAGGTTTTCTGATGAGATAATAGGTTTTCAGTTTCATCCTGAAGCCGATGAGTTTGGTATGAACCTCTATTTTCAGCGCCCCGATAAAAAGAAGCAGGTGATTGATACCTATGGAGAGAAAAAATACCATCAGATGATAGGGTACCTGAAAGATAAAAACAAGATTCATCTTACCTACAGCACCATACTCCCGGGTTTTTTACAGCTATCGATGATGAAATTGCGCCATTTTTTAATTCCGTAATTTTGTATATTTACCTTTTCTAAATTGTATTTTATGTGCTTAACTAAACATAGAATCCATTTCGTTTTTAACTTCACTCTTAATTTTTAAACTGATGATCCCACTTCTGCGTGAGCACTACAACAGACATTACACCGATAAGAAATACGAACTCTTTAACCAGGATTTGAACTATTATGCAGGAGAAAAAATCCCCTTTCGCATTGCTGAATCACCCGTTTTTATCCCGGCTTCATTAAAGCATAAATTGGAACATGCCTGCGAAGAAATAATCAAAGTAATTAAGCAGCCGGGTTATAGCGCCATGACTGAACGGGCTATTCCTCCAGGATTAAAAGTGCCGGGTGATGAGGGGCAATCAATGTGGTTAGCATTTGATTTTGCCATTTGTCGTGACGCGAACTGGCAGCTCGATCCCCAGTTAATTGAGATGCAAGGATTTCCCTCCCTGTTTTATTATCAGCATTTGTTAGGTCAAAAATATCGCAACTACTTTGATGTCTCCAACGAGGTAAGTCATCTAAACGGTATGACAAACGAAGAGTATGAGTTACACATGAGTAAGTTACTCTTAAATGGTCATGCGCCGGATAACGTAATTCTATTGGAAGTAGAGCCGGAAAAACAAAACACCAGAGTTGATTTTATCGCTACGTATAAACATACCGGTATAAGAGCAGTATGTATCAGCAAAGTTAAAAGGATAGGAAGAAATTTATTTTATCTGCTTGATGAAAAACTCATACCCATAAAACGTATATACAACCGCGTTATATTCGATGAGTTTCAGAAAAGGAAAGATCTTAAGTGTGAATTTAATCTTACTGAAGAGGTGGATGTAGAATGGGCAGGTCACCCAAATTGGTTTTTCCGCATTAGTAAATTCACGATGCCTTTTTTAAAAAATCCGTTCGTCCCCGAAACACAATTTTTACATGAGGTAAGTTCACTTCCCATTGATCTCGAGAATTATGTCCTGAAACCACTTTTTTCCTTCTCGGGAAGCGGTGTGGTTTTTCACGTTACCAAACAGGACATCGAAAATGTAACTGACCCTGAAAACTGGATTCTTCAACGCAAAGTAAAATACGAGCCCGTAATTCCTTCTCCAGACGGACCGGTGAAAACAGAAATCAGAATGCTCTACAGTTGGACACCGGGTGACGCCGATCCAAAATTAATTATTAACATGGCACGACTTAGTAAAGGCGAAATGATAGGGGTGAAGTTTAATTTGAATAAAACCTGGGTAGGTGGCAGCGTTGGGTATTTTGGAAAAGAAGGATAAGGAATAACTTCAACTATTAAACTTAAATCACGAAGTGAATCTTTTTAAAAGTTTTTTAGGATTTTTTAATCGTTTTAAATTGAAAAGGAGCGAAAGAGAGAGGCGGATAGGCATAGTGAATTGATACCTAAGCTTATTAAAGAAATTTGATTTAATACCTGATAATTTATAACCAAAATGGGACATTAATTTTGCATTTATGCCTTCACACAATGCTATCTCAGTTTTAGTCAATCCCCCTTTGTTCCATTCACTAGTTTTAGTTTTATCAACACCTCTTTGATTAGTTGAGTCGAGTTTGTTGGAGGATCCAATTATGGGAATATCGAGAAGTTGATGGGTATAGGTGGTTCCTGCATGCTTACAAACTTGTTCAATCACTTTTTCAGGATGTGCAACCAGATGTTCATATTGGACATGCAGTACTCTTTTATCATTGCTGTACTTCAAGCCTTGTTCAACAGCAGCTCGCCAAATTTTGCTAATAGTAATGGGATGATAATTAATTCTGGAGCGAATGGCTTCGAGCAATGGAATTTTTCCACCAGATAACTTTCGCCGCTTCCACTTGTTCTTCTGCGAAAGCAAAACGGACCTGGGATCACGAACCATCACAATTATTTTACTTCCCGGAATTAATTCAAGAATTTCATGAATTGAAAATATATTTTGTGGTGTTTGTTTGCAAGGAATAGTTTTACCATTGCGTTTGGTTTCATCAACCATAAATTTTTGATAAATCGAAATGGCAGGTAACGTGTTGAGCTCTTTTAATGCTATCTCTGCATCATTTAAAAAGGGTTCAGGGTTTTGGTTCCCAAAATAACCATTCCGCTGAATGCTGCATAATTTAGCATACAACTTAATCGCATCTTCTTTTTTTAAAACAACATTTACATCGCCCCCGGGCAATAATTCATCAAAGAAATGTAACTCCTGAAAAGTAAATATAGACTCGTGATTGCCAAGAATCCTCGACAACATGGTGGTACCCGAACGGCTATTACCTGTGATGTAAATGGGCATTGATGCTGTCTTTCAATTTATTTTGACTGATGAAAAGATGATTGTAGTACACAACCAATCCTGTATTAAGAATGGTAAAAATAGTAATCCTGACAGGAATTGCCTCTGAAAAAGAAAAATACTTTCTTAAAACAACACTTCTACACGACAATTCTATTATTAAGTATCTACCATACCGAGAAATAATTTCATATATTTGAACCTCAATACTGTAAACCTTAGCATATATGATTTTTAAAAAGATAGTTACCGGAATTTTATTTATTGCACTAGGCACCACCGGTTGCAGTGGGCAGGGACGAAAAGCTACATCGCAACCGGTTAAGTTAAATACGCTCGTTAAAGTGACAGAAGACGGGAGCAAAGTAGTAACGCTTTCACCTGATTTCAATGGTTTTAATGCCCAGATGATGCGGGGTCCTAAATGGCAGACACCCGGTTTTGCAGATAAAGTAAAAGGGTTACATCCTAAATTAATTCGTTATCCAGGTGGTACTGTTGCCAGCTACTGGGATTGGAAAACGGGATGGCTGATGGATGGAATTGAAATGAAACCGGAATGGAAAAATATTCCTAAAAGCCCAATTTTACTTGAAGATATTAAGTTCGCTTGCGATCAAACAGGTGCCCAGCCACTTTATGTTTTGAATATGATGAATAGCAACGTTAATTATCAGATAGAGATGTTGAGTCAAGCTGAAAAGATTGGTTTAAAAGTGAAGTATATAGAACTGGATAATGAAATTTATTTAGGAGAAAAATTTTATGTAAACAAATTTCCTTCAGGGAAAGATTATGCTGCAGAGGCAAATAAGTGGATCAGCGCAATTAAAAAGAAATTTCCTGATGTGCGCATCGCTGTGGTGGGCAGTTCAGTTAAAGAAGGTGCAGCACGGAAAGAGAAAAAATTTGCGGAACGAACCAATAATTGGAATCGAGAAGTGTTGGCTGAAATTCAAGGCGCTGATGCCGTTACCTTTCATGTTTATGGTGGAAGTGGGTTGAATTTTTTGGCCAACAAAGCTGCGAAGGAAGATGATGAGGATAGTGCAGGTGACAACATAGCGTCATTACAAAATGTTTTTGATAAATCTGAATCGATTCAATTTGTTTTGGGTTCGCCTTTTATGCGTTGGAACAATGCAAATACTTACGATTATAAAATTCTTCCAAAAGGAATGAAGGCCTGGATTACTGAATATAATTTATTTGAAAAAGAGGGCGTGCTTGCCGGTACCTGGGCACACGGATTGTATGCTTTGTCGCAAACGTTGTTGTTTCTAGAAAACTCGACTACTGAATTAATTTGTTATCATAATCTCACTACTTCAGCACAATTTGCTGCAATTTTTAACAACGACCAGGGGTTTTCAAAGGCCTACAAAAAAATAGATAATAAGCCTTTTGAATATTCTGCTGCTGGAGAATGTTTGGCGCTCTCGGGAACTGCCATGCAAGCCGGTGGAGTGGCAGTAAAGTTAGCTTTTAGTAATAACGTTTTACTCAGTGCCAACAGAGGACAAAAATATCCATCGTTAAATGGATGGGTTTTTAAAAGCATGAAAGGGAATAAAATTATTGTCACTAATTTATCATCGCAACCTGTTAATGCTTCCTTTGCGGAAGTTGTAAAAGGAGCAATCACTTATACACAACTGTCGGCAAGTCCTCAAAAACAGATATCACAGAGCAGTGATTTGCGAAAATTAAATGGAACGGGTGAAAGAATTACCTTGCCTGCTTATTCGGTAACACTCATTGAAGGAGAGTGATGAGAATAGCCTAGCTGAGTAGATAAATCGGCGATAGCATCATTGAGCAACGGGTTAATGGAAATTTTTGGCGGGGTTGCGGCAGGATGTATCGTTTTTTTACCAAATGAAATTAATAATTCTGATTTGGTAAGATTTGCAAACTCACAAATTTTGTTAAGATAATTTTCAGGATTGGTAGCCAGATCTTCATAACGCAGTTGGAATATACGTTCGGGGAATAATTTTTTCATTTTTAAACCCTTATTCATCGTAACTATCCATTCTACCGCAGATTTATCGATTTGTTTAGTGAATTTTTTTATCTCATCCACATATTTTCCCAAATGTGGATCTTGTATTACCACCTGATCGACTAATAAATTCCATTTGCGGTTATTAACTCCCCACCAGTCTTCGTGCAATTGTTCGTTAGTATGATTTTCGGACCATGCGGCGGTAGATGCAATGGTGGACCAGGGATTCCTGAATAGAAAAATATATTTAGGGTTTTGGAAAATGGTATTCAGGTATTCAAGTCTGAAAATCATTTCAGGAAACTTATCAAGCACTCTTTGCGAAGAGGATTTTTTTAAATAAGAGGAGTAAATGGCTTTCGCCGATTGAATTATTGACGGGCTAGCATCTCCCTTGTTCATTAAATATTTGGCCGAAGCCATTGAATAGCTTCCAATCAAATCATCTTGCGGATTAACAAAATACCATAACGCTTTAGGCTCATTTAAGAAACCAATATCCGGATGCATGGAAAGCACCAGCCCTAATATGGTAGAACCGCTACGACCTGTTCCGATAATAAAAATAGGTGACTCAGCACATGGAATAAGTTTGGTGCGAGATGCACTTTTAAGGGATTTGAATGTTATTGGGTTGAACCATTGTCCTCGAGTGGTGGCAGGCCGGCCCTCATAAAAAAAGTAGGCAAGTAAACGAGGAACCACTTTGGATGGTTTGCTGCAGATATATTCTTTATTTAATTGTGCAATCATGCTGATACAGTTGTTGACTGCATCCAGTCTGGTAAATTTTCGATATTATAGGCAAGCAACAATTGTTGAAGATGCGTATTATATGGTTTGAAATAATTTCTAAGGAATTTAATTGTTTCGGCATCGCTATCTTTTTGATCGAAAGCCGAACCATTAAATTTGTAATAGAGTCCAAGAATTTTTTTCTTGATATCGGGATTGGAGCGCCAGAGTCGTTGACCTGCATTATTTGCAGTAACAGCCATCCGATGGAGGAATCGATTTTTATAATTCAACGATTTGTTTTTTACATCAAATTCAAAATCGTTGTAAAAGGTACTATCTATTTCCAGCCAGCTTGCTATTCCCTGCATGAATGATCGGGTATCTTTTTTAAGATCATCGAAAAATAAAATTTTAATTGAGCTTCCGTAAAGTTGCAGCCATGGTTGAAGATACTGAGCATATAGGCCTAATGAAATTCCGGTGTAAACCTGATTTTCATGTTGGTCAAGTTCTTCGGATGTTTTTGAGAGGCATATCTTCACATACTCACGGAGATCAATATCGGCGGGTAATTGAAAGGTAGCTTTTTTACGTTGATAGAAGGAGATCAATCTGTCAACAGGATCTTTGAGTATAATAATAATTTTTACTGGGCCGAGTGTTTCATGTATTGCATTAGCAATTTTTTCGCCACCAAAAATATAAGCGGGTGTAGCTTCCATTCGATATTTTGAATGGGTGCATTGAATAAATTGTTTTTCGTATTCGCCGATAGGTGCAAGGGGTTCATTGTAAAGCAGTGGTAAAAAATAACAAGTTTCCTTATCAACTGAACCACAAATATCAGGGTGTTCCGACAAATAATAAAAAAGTGAGGTAGAACCAGCCTTATTTACGCCGGCAATAATAAGATTAGCAAGATTTTTAGAATCGGTTGATTTCATTTAGCTCGGGAGCAATTCCCCGTTTTCAGGCCGAAAATTCGTGTTTTTTAATGACTTTTCCTGAAATTTTTTGGTAGATATCGGATAATCGTTTGTAGAAAGTCTCGTCATTGAACTGTATATCAGCTAATTCCTTAGCTTTTTTGCCCATTTTAGCAGCCAACTCAGGATCGTACCAAAGTTGTTTAATTTTTTCGGCAAGTGCCAGATGATCGTGTGATGGGAAAATATAACCAGTTTCACCTGGGATAATATATTCAGGAATACCTCCTTTATCTGAGCCAATCACGGCTTTTCC
>JBBQVM010000070.1:0-12575 GCA_038211525.1 Bacteroidia bacterium | reverse complement strand
TTTAGCCGGAGATTTCTTAGCTGCTACTTTTTTTTCAGCCGCGTTTTTTTCCGGATCCTTTTTTGCAACGGCTTTTTTAGCAGGTTTAGCTTTTGCCTTCGCAACCTTTTTAGGTGCTGCTTTGCTTTTAGAAGCACTCTTTTTAGGAGCAGTTTTAGTCATCTTTTTCTTTGTAGCGGGCTTCGATTTTGCCTTTGAAGAGGCAGCTTTTTTTGCCGGTTTTGATGATTTGTTTTTCTTAGAAGTACGGGTTGCCATGGCGATCCAGATTTATGGAAATTTGAAGTAAAAATAATTAATTAATCAACTAAAAGAGGATACTCAAAAAAAAATCTCTTTTTTATTCAAATGATTTTCAAATACCTCTGTAATAAGCTCCAATTACACCCATTTTTCATTAATTTTGCCTTGCAGGAAGTACTAACGACCACAAAAAGTAGTTAATAAAATGATGAAACCTATTGTAAATAAAAGAATTGGTGCTTTTTATCTGGTGGTGGTTGCTCTTTTAGGGCTGTTTATTAATTCATGTCAAAAAGACCCTTATTTGGAGCCCACTGTGAACGGCGAAGCAGTAGTCACTCCTAAATCAAAAGTCTACATTACTGCGATACAGCTAAATTCCTACCCTCCGGTAACTCCTTCCGGCGATTTATGGGACACAGTTAATGTGGCCACCTTTGACACTCTTGGTTTGCCCGATGTATTTTTTAACCTCACCGACCCCTCTCCTAACCCTCCGGTTTTCTGGAGTCAGAATTCGCATTTCAATAATGTAGGCGAAACAGATACTGTTTATTATTACCTGCTTAATCCCTATTTTGTTGATCCCTTCGGTTCGTCCATTGATGTGAACATCTATGATTATGATTTACCCGATTCCACTTTGATGGGCACCGTTAACTTTACACTCGGCGAATTCCCCGATCCGGCACAACCCCAAACAGCCTATCCATCCTACATCACTACCGTTCAAAATGGCTTTTCAGTGACTATGGGCCTGCGCTGGGAGGATTGATAAAGGCTAATGAACTTTTTGGCACATCTATTTTTATCCGGTCACAACCAACCCCTTCGAATAGGAAATTTTATTGCCGATCATGTTAAAGGAAAGGCCATCGATACATTCCCCGAAAATATAATTGAAGGAATTTTGTTGCATCGAAAAATTGACGATTTCACTGATCATCATCCCATAGTAACACACACAAAGGAATTACTCCGACCTCATTTCAGGAAATATTCCGGCGTGGTAGCCGATGTTTTTTACGATCACTTTCTGGCTGTGCAATGGGATCAATTCTCTAGTATCACGCTTGAAAAGTATGCATCAGATTTCTATCAGGAAATTACTGCTCACTCAAATATGCTTCCCGCAAGGACACTTAGCATGCTGCCCTACATGATTTCAGGAAACTGGCTGGTGAGCTATACCACCATTGAAGGAATTGGCAAAACTTTGGGTGGCATGTCGCGCCGAACACCATTTGTTTCAGGAATGGAAAATGGTGCTGCCGAATTGAGGGAAAATTATTCCGACTACTTGCACGATTTTAATATTTTCTTTCCCGAGTTGGTGACTTTCGTCGAAAAGGAAGCAGGTATTAATTTGCAGAAATGAAAAAGGGAACATCCAACTGATGTTCCCTAATGCGTGCTACGTTACTATCTTAATTTCGTTGATTATGAAAACAATTTTGCCTTAAGGTATTCCCTGTTCATACGCGCTATGTTGCTTACACTAATTTCCTTCGGACATTCAGCTTCGCAAGCAAAGGTGTTAGTGCAGTTTCCAAACCCCTCCTCATCCATTTGTTCCACCATGCTAATAACTCGTTGGGTATGCTCCACTTTACCCTGTGGCAGTATGGCATACTGAGAAACCTTTGCCGATACAAACAACATTGCTGAAGAGTTTTTGCAAGCAGCAACACAAGCACCACAACCAATACAAGCTGCTGAAAGAAATGCCTCATCGGCAACATCTTTAGGCACCGGAATGGCATTGGCATCGGGCACCGACCCGGTATTAACAGAAACGAAACCACCGGCCTGTTGTATTCTGTCGAAGGCAGTGCGATCAACAATCAGGTCTTTTAAAACCGGGAACGATGATGCACGCCATGGTTCAATAAGAATAGTATCGCCGTTGTTAAAACTTCGCATGTGCAACTGACAGGTGGTAACACCTTTCAACGGCCCATGTGCTCTACCGTTAATATACATGCTACAGGTACCACAAATACCTTCACGACAATCGTGATCAAAAGCGATAGGATCTTTTCCGCCTTTAATCAGATCCTCATTTACTACATCAAGCATTTCGAGGAACGACATATCAGGAGAAACATCTTTAGCCTGATAATTTTCAAAAGCTCCTTCGGTCTGTTTATTTTTCTGACGCCATACTTTTAGGTTCAGATTCATTTGTCCACTCATAATAATATTTTTTTGTTGATCCGCGAGGATCGGTAAAGTGCAATTTCAATTATTAATTTTCTGAATTATTTATAAGAACGTTGCGACAATTTCACATTCTCATAATGCAATTCTTCCTTGTGTAATTCTTCTGCTTGCTGAGCACCTTTATATTCCCATGCCGACACAAATGCGAAATGTTCATCATCACGTAATGCTTCGCCTTCAGGAGTTTGAAACTCTTCTCTGAAATGGCCACCGCAACTCTCACGTCGCGTAAGGGCATCCAACATCATCAATTCACCCAATTCAAGGTAGTCAGCAACACGACCGGCTTTTTCCAGGTTCTGATTTAGTTCTTCACCGGTACCGGGAACTTTAATATCTGCCCAAAATTCTTTTCTGAGATTTTTAATTTTTTCAATCCCCTCTTTCAAACCTGCTTCGTAACGTGCCATTCCGCAATGGTTCCACATAATTAATCCCAGTTCACGTTGAAACTCATGTGAAGTTTTATTGCCATTAACAGAAAGTAATTTATTAATTCCCTCTTTCACTCTTGCTTCTGCGGCAGCAAATTCAGGCGCATCTGTGGAGATTGGCTTACGCTCTTCACCGGCAAGGTAATCGCCAATAGTAGCAGGTAAAACAAAATAACCATCGGCTAGCCCCTGCATCAAAGCACTTGCGCCTAACCTGTTAGCACCATGATCAGAAAAATTGGCTTCGCCCGCAGCGTATAGCCCCGGAATGGTAGTCATTAAATTATAATCAACCCACAATCCGCCCATAGTATAATGCACAGCAGGGTAAATACGCATGGGCGAAGTGTAAGGATCTTCACCGGTAATTTGTTTGTACATATCGAAAAGGTTACCATAACGAGCCTCCACCTGATCTTTACCCAAACGCTTAATAGCATCGGCAAAATCAAGGTAAACAGATAACCCACTGGCACCAACTCCGCGTCCCTGGTCACACATTTCTTTTGCTTTGCGCGATGCAATATCACGTGGCACAAGATTTCCAAAGGAGGGATAAATTCTTTCGAGGTAATAATCTCTTTCACTTTCAGGAATAGCTTCCGGTTTACGATTATCACCTTTTTTCAAAGGCACCCAAATACGGCCATCATTTCGTAAACTTTCGCTCATAAGGGTGAGCTTACTCTGGTGGTCGCCTGAAACCGGAATACAGGTAGGGTGAATCTGCGTAAAGCAGGGATTCCCGAAATAGGCCCCTTGCTTATGAGCTCTCCAGATGGCAGTAGCGTTAGAGCCTCTTGCATAAGTGGTAAGATAAAACACATTACCATAACCACCGGTACATAGAATTACCGCATGTGCACTGTGTTTTTCAATTTTTCCTGATACCAGATCGCGGGCAATAATTCCTCTGGCTTTTCCATCAACCACTACCACATCCAACATTTCATGACGGGTATAACTTTGAACTGTTCCTGCACCAATTTGTCTGTTCAAAGCACTGTAAGCACCTAAAAGCAATTGCTGACCTGTTTGTCCTTTAGCATAAAAAGTACGAGACACCTGAGCACCACCAAAAGAACGATTGTCGAGCAACCCTCCATATTCACGTGCAAAGGGAACTCCCTGTGCAACACACTGGTCGATGATATTCACACTCACTTGCGCCAAGCGATAAACGTTTGCTTCCCGGGAACGGTAATCACCACCTTTAATAGTATCGTAAAATAATCGCTGTACGCTATCACCGTCGTTGCGATAATTTTTAGCCGCATTGATTCCACCTTGCGCAGCAATACTGTGCGCTCTTCGCGGAGAATCCTGAAAGCAGAAGGTTTTAACGTTATAGCCTAATTCAGCTAGTGAAGCTGCCGCAGAAGCACCAGCCAGTCCGGTTCCTACAATAATAACATCGTATTTTCTTTTGTTGGATGGATTAACCAACTTGAGGTGAAACTTATGGTTATCCCATTTTTCAGAGAGGGAACCTGCAGGTACTTTGGAATTTAATGACATCACACTAATTTTTTAAACAGTAATCAGGATTTGAAGAAGAAGAAATAAACCGGCATAGCGGCAAAAACAAGAGGTATAATAATTCCAAAGAACCACACACCAATTCCCACAATAATGGGAGTGTATAGCTTGTGTCGAATCCCTAACGTTTGGAAGGCACTTTGGAAACCATGAACCAGGTGATAAGCCAAAGCCAACATCCCCAAAAGGTAAAGTGCCACGATCCACATTTCCTGGAAAGCCAATTTCACCACCATGTATAAATCTTTCAGCACAACAATTTTAATCGGATTTCCTTCGGCATCAGCAGCAATAAACTCATGCGGTTTCATATCAGCAACAGCGTCAACTTTCATTGGTGTTCCTAAAACGTGACCCGAGTTTAAATCTACCTTATATTCCACCCATGAAACATCGCCAAATTTATATTGAAACCAAAAGTTGGCCATGTGAGTAACCAGGAAAATGAGTACGATGGTTCCAAGAAGAGCCATGTTTTTTGATGCCCAGGTAGATGAACGCGGGTCTTTTCGGGCTTCGTAACCAATTTTCCTCGCCTTGTTATTCTGTAAAGCTAGTCTGAAACCATTTAGCACATGCACCAGTATAGTGATGTAAAGAAGGTAAGACACCACTTTAATCGGGGTGAAGGTGGTCATGAAAACAGAGTATTGGTTGAACGCCAAACCATCATCATGGTAAAACAATTGTGTGTTACCGGTAGCGTGAACTATCAGAAACAGACAAAGAAAAAGGCCGGTAAGTGACATCAACACTTTTCGGCCTATGGAAGAATCTAGAAAGTGAACTTTAGAACTCATTTTGTAATTATTATTGTGGGACAAATTTATGTTGTTGAAAGTTCTTATTCAAATAAATAACAAATTTTATCTGTTAACCTTGCACCTTCGTAGCCTGAAGTGTAATTTTACGACTCTCAAAATGCATTTATTATTTTTTTTATCGTCTCAATCCTTTAAACATGAAATACTTACCAATTAACAAAGATCTTTTTGTTGAAAACCGAAATCGCCTTGCATCGAAGTTAAAAAAAGGTGCTGTGGCATTTTTTAACTCCAATGATGAGTTGCCGAGAAACGGAGATGGTAATTTTCCGTTCCGTCAACACTCCGATTTGTTCTATTTATCGGGAATTGATCAGGAACAATCGTTGCTCGTAATCTTTCCCGATAGCCCATTGCCCCAATATCGCGAAGTTTTATTTTTAAGACGGACCAGTGAAACTATAGCTATTTGGGAAGGTCACAAGTACAACAAAGAAGAGGCGTTCCAGGTTTCAGGAATTAAAACAGTTATTTGGGTGGATGAAATGGACGCTGTTTTAACTGTTATTATGAATCATTGCGCTGTGGTGTACCTGAACCTGAACGAAAATGACCGATTTTCTTCTGTGGTTCCTTACCGGGAGCTGCGGTTTGCGAATGACCTTAAATCGAAATATCCTTCTCATCAATACGATCGCTCAGCACCTATAATGGCTGAGTTAAGATCGATAAAATCGGCTGAAGAGATTAAGCAGATGCAAATAGCTGCCGATATTACTGAAAAAGCTTTTCGCAGGGTGCTTGCCTTCACAAAGCCGGGCGTGAATGAATATGAAATTGAAGCTGAAATAATTCATGAATTCATACGTAATCGGGCCAACGGACACGCCTACAATCCTATTATAGCTTCCGGTAAAAACGCCTGCGTACTTCATTACAACGAAAACAACCAGGAATGTAAAGATGGAGAGGTGATTTTGATGGATTTTGGTGCCGAATACGCTAATTATGCTGCGGATTTAACGCGTTGCATTCCGGTAAACGGCAAATTTACACCACGCCAAAAGGATGTTTACAATGCTGTTTTACGAGTGATGAAAGCCGCCACTAAAATGTTGGTTCCGGGAAATACCATCGAGAAGTATCATGTGGAAGTTGGTAAAATTATGGAAAGTGAACTTATTGATCTTGGATTGATTAGTAAATCGGACGTGAGTAAACAGGATCCTAACTTTCCAGCGTATAAAAAATATTTCATGCATGGCACTTCTCATTTTTTGGGTCTTGATGTGCATGATATCGGCGATCGTTATAAGCCAATGGCAGTAGGAATGGTATTTACGTGCGAACCGGGTATTTATATTCCTGAAGAGGGCCTTGGAATTCGTCTCGAAAACGACATTCTGATCACTGAAAAGGGTCAGACCGATTTAATGGCTAACATTCCTATTGAAGCCGATGAAATTGAAAAATTGATGAAATAATTCAGTTCATCAGTTGGGGGTCATCCCCCACCAACCTTTTCTTCCTTTAAAAAACTGACTAAAAACTCCAGGTTTATTTCGCTGACTCTTATTTTTACCGGGAGGCGTATAAACGAGTGAAGCACCAAAGGTTACAATTACATCACCTCGATTCGGGTTTCCTCTGCTTCTACCCTCTTTCGGAAAACCTCTTGGCCGTCGGCTCGATAATAACACAGCGATATTGCCATTAGGAGTAGCGGAAAGGAGAGAGGAGTCAGGATAAATGGTACTCACATCATCCAGGTAATCGGTGAAAGTTAATTGAGGTGCAAATTCCAAACGAAGCTGAAAATTATTATTGAGCCTAAAAAAAGCACCTAACCCAAAAGTGAGCGATGAACTTTGCAGTTTATACGGAGCCGCATAACCACCTCCTGGTATAAACTGACCTTCGGTTCCTAGTGGTTGTAAATCATAAGTTATTCCATTTAGTTCAGCTTGGGGATTGAACCAAAAATATCCCAATCCAAACGTGCCATAAGGGTTCACTACTCTTTGACTACGTACACTGAATAAGCGAAGTCGTAACAATCCGCTTACCTCATCAATTCGGCTATGAAAGGAGAGATTTCGGGCCACATTATCATTCTCTTTTGAGATGGCATCATCACCTTTCACGGAGCCTCGCAAATATCGAACAGAAAGATCAACCCGATCCACTAGAAACATAGAAACCTCGGCACCATAAAAAAATTTTAGGATTTTGGTTGAAGGAATATAACTATTATCACTTAAATCGCCATTATAATACATGACGCCGGTACCTGTTCCGAATGAAAAATTTGATTGACCATGGACTTGGAGATAAGTCAAAAAAAATAAAGTTACCGGCAAAATAACTTTTACGAATAAGGATCTCTTCACTGCTATTTTTTAAATTGTGATCAAAAGTGATGCAAAAGTAAACGGGTTAAACAAGCTAAAGTGAGATTAATAAAACACTTATCAAAAATCCAAAGTTAATAACCACAATAAATTAATGTTGGTTAATCACTTTCGTGGAAACCAGAATTTCACCGGTCATTTCAGCAGGTATTGGTATTCCCATAAGTTTAAGTATGGTGGGTGCCAGATCGGCCAGTTTACCATTGTGAATAGTTTCGTTTTCACCATTGTTTTGCACCAGAAAGCAGGGTACCGGGTTGGTGGTGTGAGCAGTATTTGGAGTACCATCGTCATTCACCATCATCTCAGCATTGCCATGATCGGCGGTAATGAGAAACGAATAGCCTAAAGAAAGCCCCGTTTCCACTACTTTTTTCACACAGTTGTCAACGGTTTCAATTGCTTCAATGGCAGCATTAAACACGCCGGTATGTCCTACCATATCGGCATTGGCGAAATTGAGGCAAACAAAATCGGGAGTTTCATTTTTCATTTTTTCCACGAGTGCATTTGTAACCTCATTGGCACTCATTGATGGTTGCAAATCATAGGTAGCCACTTTAGGAGAAGGAATCATCACCCGTGATTCACCGGGAAACACCTCTTCTCTTCCGCCGGAAAAGAAAAAAGTAACATGAGGATATTTTTCCGTTTCTGCAATTCGCAACTGGGTTTTACCATTTGCCGAGAGTACCTCACCAAGTGTATTAATCAGATTATCTTTCTCGTAAACTACATTAACATTTCTAAAACTATTATCATAGTTGGTCATAGTAACATAATAGAGTTTCAACGTATGCATATTAAATTCGTGCATATCCTGTTGGGTTAAAACCTCTGTTATTTCTCTGCAACGATCTGTCCTGAAATTAAAACTAATAACGGCATCATCATTTTTAATTATTGCCACCGGCTGACTGTTTTCATGAATTGAAATTGGTTTTATAAATTCATCAGTAACTTCATTTGCGTAGGAGGAATTAATCCCTTCTAAGGCGGAATTAAAAATGGAACCCTCGCCATTCACCAATAAATCGTAAGCGAGTTTAATTCTTTCCCATCTCTTATCACGATCCATGGCATAGTAGCGACCAATAACCGATGCTATCTTTGCTCCGGTACATGCAATTTCTTTTTCAAGAGTATTTATGTAGCCGGCACCTCCCTTCGGATCAGTATCACGACCATCCGTGAAAACGTGTATGAAAATCCTATTTAAACCGTAAGCATTGGCCATTTTGCACAAATGAACCAGGTGATTGATATGCGAGTGCACACCACCATCGGAAACCAATCCGATAAAATGCAGATCCTTTGAATTCGATTTACAATACTCAAATGTTTTGATCAATTCGGGATTAGTGTCGATGGTCTTTTCGCGAATCGCCTTATTAATAAGCGCCAATTCCTGATATACAACTCTGCCGGCACCAATATTAAGGTGCCCCACCTCCGAGTTTCCCATCTGTCCTTCGGGCAATCCTACATTTTCTCCTGAGGTTAGTAGCCGACAGTGGGGATATTTTTGATAGAGGCTATCAATAAATGGCACTTTTGCCTGCGAAATAGCATTCTTTTTGGAGGTGGAGGCTTCACCCCAACCATCCATAATAATTAAAGCAACTTTTTTATTAACGGGACACATTTAAAGATAATTCAAATTAACTATTCGAGAGGCAAAGTTACTTTAAAAACTGTGCCTTTAGGATGATTATTTTCAACTTTTATTTCGCCCTTATGAAAATCGACAATATGCTTTACTATAAACAAACCCAATCCGGTACCTTTTGCGTTTCGGGTTTCTTCATTACCTACTCTATAAAATTTATCAAAAATCTTATTTTTTTCGTATTCTGCAATACCCACACCTGAATCGGCAACAGTGAGAATGGCATGCGATTTAACCTGACTCAGGGATATCACGATTTCGGTTTTTTCAGGACTATATTTTTCAGCATTTTCAAGCAAGTTATTAATGAGCGATGAAATAGCCAACCCATCGCCTTTCATATATACTTCACCATCCACGTGAGAAATAATATTGCATGCACCAGCTCCGGGAATGGTACGACTTTGAATGGTAGATAAAACACAGTCCGTTAAATTAAATTCCTCCTTTTGCATCGCAAAACTATGACTTTCAATTCGTGCTGCAAGCAGGGCATTTTCAATAAGATCATTGATGCGATCCGTTTCAGTCAATGCTTTTGAAATGAGAATTTTTTGTTGCGACTTATCTAAATCTCGTTTTTGAATTGTTTGTAAATTAAGTTTAACCGCAGCTAGAGGTGATTTAAATTCATGGGTGATCGACAACAGGAAATTTTTCTGTTGTCGTGCCAGTGCAAATTCTTTACGGAAGCCTTCACGGGTTTTATAAATGCCAAAAAATAAAATCATTAAAAACACAAATCCCTCACCGGCAACCATTAGCCAACGCTCTTTTAATTGCTTGGAAAATTGTTCCTCTTTTGTTTCAATAGAATCTACTCCACGAGCCCCAAGCAGTTCAATTTTCTGAATATAGACTTCTTTGTTTAACTCCACCAGCAGAAATGCCCACCACGAAAACTGAAGTAAAACATAAATTACCAGAAGATAGAATAAGAGTAATGGGCGCATTCCATAAAATTTCTAGATGTAAAAATAATAAATTTCAGCAATATATAGAAAGTCCTAAAAAAGGAAAACCGCAGGTATGAATCTGCGGTTAACCTTCAACATTGGAATTAAAGGGAGAACTATATTTATTTTCGTTTAATCAACTTTATTGGTCTAAAATGGTATCCAGCACCGTTCCTCCCACCGATTTAACCGGAACCCATTGTCCGAAAGGATCTTCCTGTTCAATAATGTAATAATCAACATTAGTATTCCAATCGGTATAAGGCGTCCACCATAACTTGGTCTTTTCATGTTCCCAATCTGATTTCAGAAGTATTGAAGAACCATTGTTGCTTGGAGTACCGGTTAGTTGACAGTCACTTACCACATCAATACGGTAAAAATAATCTTGATGGTGAACGTCGGTATTGTAGTCGATATAACTCAGAGCCGATGATGGCAATGTAGCGATCTCGCTAAAGTTAGCATTATCTGTTGATCGAAGCACTGTATATTGCATAACTCTGTTAGGCGCAATCACCGGAGGCAACCATTCAGTTAATACATCTTTATCGTCAATAACTGTAGATCGCACTATCTCTACTTTTTGTCCTGCTAAAGGATTTGCAGGTTGAGCAATGGAGGTATCACTTAATGAAGTATACATGTTACCACACAATGAAGTAGCAGTAATTCTGTAGGAAAATTCATCAGGACAATAGAATCCCTGATCAACATAAGTAAGCGTATTTGGAGGAACCGTTGCAATCAGTGAGGAGGTTCCATCGGCAAGGTTTACCCTATTAATTTCGTAAGTAGATACCGAACATCCAAGGTAACGGCTCCAGTCTACACGAACATTTGCACCTACAGGAGTTGCAGTTACATTGATAGTAGTATGAGGAGTTAATGCCGACAATGGTAATGCATAGGAACATCTATCGATCGTTAATAATTTGTAAGTATAAACTTTTTGCAACGTATTCAATCCATTATCTACATAGGTAGAGGTTACACTCATGGATGAATTGTTTGGTGTATTATCACGATAAATTTCATCATAAATTCCAGACACTGTATTCAAGCGATAGAGAACATACGCACCAAGATCTAATACAGATGAGTTTTGCCAGGTGATTTCCACGGAAGTGTTATTTAAAACCGAAACACTCAAAATTGGACTTACCGGAGGAGGCAATGTATCATATACCTGGATGTAGTTCGGCTCATCCAAGGTATCACTGCAGCCAAATTGGTTGGTAACAACCAATGTTACGTTATAAAACCCGGGAATGAAAATTGGAACTGAAGGATTTTGGATTGTATAAATACTTCCACCAATATTCCAGTTATAGGTTAAACCTGATGAAGGTGTTGAATTATTCTGGAATTGGAAAGTAGCACCTGAACAACTTTGTGTTTGTCCGGCAGTAAATTGTGCCGTTGGAACAGGATTCACATGTACATGAGGAAACACCAACGTATCAGTACATCCCTCAGGAGATGTTGCAATCAAAATTGGAGCATACGTTCCGGCATTCGAGTACGTGTAAGGAACATTGGGTGCCGATGAAGTTGTACCATCACCGAAGCTCCAAAGAATTGATGAAGCAAACAACGAAGTGTTGTTGAAGATCACTTGATGAGGAGCACAACCTGAGGTATCAATTGGGAGCGCTTGAGCAACCGGCGATAGATTCGCCGTGATTGCTGCGGTAGCAGTGTCAGTGCAACCCTCGTTATTAGTAACCACCAGCACTACTCCAAAATTACCACCTTGCAGATAGGTAACTATAGGGTCTTTAACGATTGAATTAGTTCCATTTCCAAAATTCCAGTTATACGACGCACCAACTAATCCTGATGAGGTATTGTTAAAAGTAACATTCAAAGGAGTACAACCCGTTGCTGTTGCAGGCCCAAAACTTGCGTTAGGAGTTGCTTTAACATGAATAGGATATGCAAATATTAAAGTATCGGTACAAGTACCTGCTCCATTTACCACCAGTGTAACAATGAAACTGCCTGCTGTGCTATATGTATGTGAAGGAGTTTGTTGTGTTGAAGTTGAACCATCACCAAAGTTCCATAAATAATTTGCACCATTAACAGAAGTATTCGTAAACACAACATTATAAGGTGCACATCCTACAGTATCAATAGTTGATGCAGTTGCTACCGGCTCATCGTAAGTCACAATAGTACTGGTAGCAGTATCTGAACAACCACCTTGATTGGTAACAATTAAAGTAACCGGATAGGTTCCACCTGATATAAATGGAAATTATGCTTCAGGAGGAGCCTATCCGGTTACCTTGATTGGTAACAATTAAAGTAACCGGATAGGTTCCTCCTGA
>JBBQVM010000069.1:0-12610 GCA_038211525.1 Bacteroidia bacterium | reverse complement strand
TGCCTGACAGGATCAATTCCAGAGTTAGGCGCGTAAACAGGACAACATATTCCGGTAGCTCCCGTCCATCCCACGAAAGTGCCATCTTCAAAATCAATGTTGTTATTTGTGCTTTGAGCAAAAAGAGTATTGCTCAAAGTAGAAAGTATCAGTAAGAAATAAAATACTTTCAAATTAGAGAACTTCTCCACCCTGATTTGAAACTGCTTTTTACCGGTAATTGAAATTTTCATTTCTTTTCATTCCTTGAATTGGAAATAAAGATAGGAAGAGTTTAGGAGAAAAACAACTAGTTTACTGTTGGGCTACTATGTTTTTGTTAGTTGACAGGTAAGTGGAGAGCAATCTTATGTCTGTTTAGTGAGATAACTTGCATTGGTAGAAAGCAATTGCTATAAAAAACCCCATCCAATTATTAATTCTTTTCCTTAAGGAAGTAGGATTTTAAGCATGTGGCCAAATAAGATTGTAATTCCTTCTTTCACATCTCCTAAGATTATCTGAGCAAACCCCACTAAAATTTCATGTGCTCCAGTTTTCTGGCATCAACAATCTTCACCTGTCCGGCTTTTAGCTCAATCAATCCTTCTTCTTTAAAATCGGAGAGGGTTCGTATTAGGGATTCGGTGGCGGTTCCAACAATGTTGGAAAGGTCTTCTCTGGAAATATGAATGCTAAAATCTTCCTTGTTTTCCTCTTTGTACCGTGCACGTAACATGAGCAATGCTTCGGCTACACGCTTTCTAACCGAATTGTAGGCAAGGCTTAATAAACGTTCCTCTTTTTCAACTAAATCGTCGGTGAGGAGTTTAATAAATTTATTAGAAACTTCTCTATTAGAATAAAGTAATGTTAGAAAATCCTGTCGTTGGATCAAACAAATTTCGGATTCCTCTAAAGCAGATGCCGATTCGGTAAACTTACTGTCTTCCAGTACCGCAGTGTAACCAATAAAATCTCCCTCTTTATAGAGTCCGGTTATGTATTCTTTGCCATCCTCATTCGATTTAAAAGTTTTAACTTTTCCGGAGTTAATAAAATAGACGCCACCGGGAAGATTCGCTTCCATGAAAATAACTTCTTTCTTTTTGTAAACTTTACATTTGCGGTCCCCGGTTAATTTTATTAACTCATCAAATGATTCGGCTCTGTTTATAAAATCATTCAGTCCATCAATATCTCTGGAGAATTCTTTTCGCAAGAGCTCCGTCTTTCTAAATCGTGTCTCAATAGCATCCAGTAACTCTACGTCGTTGAAGGGTTTGGTGATATAATCATCAGCACCTAAATTCATCCCTTTTCTGAAATCATCTTTTTCGGATTTTGCAGTCAGAAAAATAAATGGGACACCTGCAGTTTTAGAATTTTTACTTAAGATATGCAGCACCCCATAACCATCCAACTCAGGCATCATAACATCGCAAATAATTAAATCGTAAGGGTGCTTAAGTGCCAAATCAACTCCGATTTTGCCATTTTCAGCCGATTCAACCTTATACCCGGCTAACTCCAATATTTCCGTCGTATTCTCCCTCATCTCTAAATTATCTTCAATCAACAGAATATTTTTCATACCTGATTTATTTTGTTTGGGTAAATGATTTAATAATTACAAAAATAATCAAATTCCTTTAGGAATGATTTTATATATTGCAAATGGTAATAATTGAAATTCAATAAGATAGCTTATAAGATGAGCTCAGTCGGCAACTTTATCTTAAAAGTAGTTCCTAATCCCATTTCGCTTTCAAAACTTAGTTCGCCTTTCATGAGTGCAACATATTTTTTTACAATGTTCAGTCCCAATCCTGTCCCCTGAATATTCACAGCATTTTTAGCCCTAAAAAATCTTTCGGAAATATGATGCTGTTCAGTTGGTGGAATTCCGATTCCATGATCTTTGATTTCAATTAACAGTTCTTCCCCTTTGTTAAAAGTTTTAATAATTATGGCAGTTCCCTCGTTAGAGTATTTAATCGCATTAGAAAAAAGATTGAGCAAAATGTTTCGGGTTAAATTTTTATCAAGCACTACTTTTATTTCACCACTCTGTTTTTCATAGGTTATGGTTTGTACGCTCTTAGTAACTTCTCTCATCTCTGAAATTAAATCCACTACCAGTAAATTCAAATCAAATGCTGATGGATTGCATTGCACCATCCCCTCTTCGAGTTTGCCAATAGATAAAAAATCGTTGAGAATGGAAGTGAGATTAGTGACCGCAGACTTTATACGTTCAATGTGCTTGAATCTTTTATCAATCTCAGTAGGTTCATTGTATTTTGCAATAAGTGAAACGGAAGTAAGAATGGTACTAAGAGGTGTTCTGAATTCGTGGGAAGCCATAGTCACAAATCGTGATTTCAATTCACTCAGATCTTTTTCTTTATCGAGTGCGGCACGTAATTCAGTCCTGTTTTTTTCTAGTAGCTCTTCAGTTTGACGTCGCTCTCGTATTTCGACGGCTAGCTCCGAATTAGTATTTTCAAGTTTGCTAATCACCTCGGCAAGCTCTTCAGTTCTTATTTTTACTCGTTGCTCCAAATCAGCATTCAGTTGAAGGATCTCATCCGAATATTTTTTTAGTTCGGCATTGGCCTTATCAATTAGAAGCTCTTGTCTCTTTTTTTCAGTCACATCTTCACCTGCACTGAGTAATGAAACAGGAATTCCTTTTTCATCCCTGATGATGGTATTTTTCCATGATATCAATTTATTTTCACCGCTTGAAGTTACGACAGCACTCTCAAAAATTCCCATTGAACTTATTTCACCTTCAAGCAATTTGTTGAACACAGAACGTGATTCTAACCTTTCCGTATCAGAAGAGATTAAATCGAACCAATTTTTGCCAATTAAGTCTTGTTCCACATATCCTAAAATTCGCGAGCCATTCTGGTTAATCAATGAAATTTTTTGTTCTTTATCAATCACCATGAAAATAACCGGAGCTATGTCAAGATACATTTGGGCGACTTCCTTTTCTTTTCTTAAAAGTAATTCCGATTGTTTCCTGTTGGTTACATCAATAACAAAAGCAATTACAAATTGGCCCTCATCTGTTTCGAAATTACTTAAACTTATTTCAACAGGAAATTCATTTCCATCCTTTTTTAGAGCAAAAAGTTCAATGCCTTGTCCCATATTTCTTGGATATGGATTTTGAACATATTTTTCTCGATGTTTTACATGCCGCTCCGACATTCTGGATGGTATTAGTATTTCAATTTGCTTGCCTAATAACTCACCGTTTTCATATCCGAATTGTTTTTCAGCAATTGGGTTAATCATCACAATTTCACCTGTATTATTAGCAATCAAGATTCCTTCAGTGGCATATTCGAACAGTGCCCTTAAGCGTTCCTTGTTTTTTAAATCGGAAAGTGTGTGATTCTTATATTTGACAACAAATATTAATCCGGTCCAGATTCCGATGCTCGACACCAGCAGGTTGAGGAAGATAGAAGTTGATTGACTTGAAATTAAAAATCCTGCCAAGGAGGTAAGAGTTGCCAAAATGGCTATATAAAAGGTGATTTTTTTTCCTCTCAAAAATAGTGTTAGCAGTACTGAAACTACGTATAGCGAAGAAATTGAAATCGGATCAGGCAACAAATAGTCGAAAATATAAATCGTAAGTATAAAAAGTATCGTTCCAACCAGGATTGCTGAATCAACTTTATCCCTTTTATTCTTAGTTTTCATAGCTGCAAACATAAGCAATTTCCTTTCTCAATCAATTGTCCTGACGGCATTTTAAATTTAAAGAAGTATTAAAATTTCGTTCTGCCTCAGTTTATTTTATACTGGTACTACTAGAAATGGGAAGTTATGATATTAATCATATTAAATTGGACTCAATCTTAATATTTTAGCGGCTAGATTTCATTTAATGGTCATGTTTATAGAGCAGTTTTATACAAAATGCTTGTCGCAATATGCATATTATATTGAATCCCATGGAGAAGTTGCTATCATTGATCCGGTTCGTAATACTGAACCCTATATGCAACTAGCTAAAAAACGGGGAGCCACTATTAAGTATGTTCTGGAAACACATATTCCTTCCGATTTTATCAGTGGAGATCTCGATATTACCAGAGAAACAGCAGCTAAAATTATATTGGGTCCAAACGCAAATGCAAGTTTTGAATTTTATAGTGGTAAAGATGACGAAGAATTCAAATTGGGAAATAACGTACTCAAATTATTGCATACTCCCGGACTTACTCCTGAAGCATGCTGTTTTCTGTTATTAGATGAAAATAAAAATCCACATTCCCTCTTTTCGGGTGACACGCTGCTGGTAAATGATGTTGGAATGCCGGAAATCAGAATTGATTACATAAATAAACTTGAAAACCTTTTGGGAGATTTATTTGAATCGATTCAATTAAAAATTAAACCTTTACCAAATTATGTAGTGCTGTATCCCGGTCATGCAAATGCGGACTTACTTAGTAGTTCAACAGCTTTTAAATTGCATTCTACCATTGGAATTCAGAAACAGCTTAATTCAGTGTTTAAGTTAAAAAGTATGGAAAATTTTATTAAATTGGTGAAGGATAATTTTAATGAAGTAGCCGCCAATTTTGATTTCATTAATAGAACTAACAGACAGGTTCATGTATATTTTAATGATATTCTAGAGCGCAATTTGCGTTCAATTAATTTGGTAGATTTTGAAAAATTCAGGAATACTAATAAATGTACAATAATTGATTCAAGACCAATTAAAGATTTTGAAAAAGCGTTCATTCCCGGCTCATTTAGCTTTGCACTAAACGGCCCTTTTTCAAGGACAGTAGGTGATGTAATTGTTCCAACCGAAAAAATTATAGTTGTATGTGAAGCAGGATTTGAAAAAGAAACTATAGTTAATCTTGCAAATATTGGCTATGATCATGTTGTTGGTTACCTAAGTGGAGGATTTGAGAATTGGGCGACAAATTCAAAAATAAATCCTGATACTATTTCATCTGTTTCAGCAACTGAATTTGAAGAACAATATCGTTATAATGTGGCTATTTTAATAGATGTTAGAAATGAGAACGAATGGATATCCGGTTTTGTTGCCGGTACAAAGTTGATTTCGATTTCGGAATTGAAAAATAGACTACCTGAAATTGACCATGAAAAAGTAGTTTATATCTATTGTTCGTCCGGTTACCGATCGATGGTGGCAGCGTCGATATTAAAAGCAAATGGATTCAAAAAAGTATTCCATATCCGTGATGGTTTATTGGCATTAAAAAAAACCAATATGGTGCTAAAACATATCTCAGCCAAGGCAATTTAATTATGCCCAAACTTTGGTTCCTTCCGTGCAATTCTTACACATCTCTATTTCACTTCTTGAACGCAACACCGACGACCTGAAATCAAAATAGGCGGAGTTATTCCATACTTGTTTGAAATTATTTTTTTGCAGATGCCCCATTTCATACGAAGCATCCTTATCAAAACAGCAAGGAACTACTTTGCCATCCCAGGTAATAACACAGGAGTGCCAGAGCTTCCAGCAATGATTTATCAGATTATTTTTTATAACATACTTACCATTGCCGTCAGTCTTATACCTTGAATACTTATCAATGGTAGGAATTAATTCACTCCCGTTTTCGTAATCGTATATCTGTGCTGTTTTAAATGCTACTTCATCAATTCCAATTTCTTTTGCTAATTTTTTTACATCTTCTACCTGATGTTCATTGGGTTTCACAACCAAAAACTGAAAAATAATATGTGGTGTGGCGGACTTCAATTCTTTCTTCCACTTAACCATATTTTTCGCACCCTCCATTACCTTATCTAAATTTCCGCCAATGCGATAACTTTCATAAGTTTCTTGTGTGGTGCCATCAATTGAAATTATTAATCGGTCCAATCCTGATTCAACAGTTTTTCGTGCGTTGATGTCGTTCAAATAATGAGCATTGGTTGAAGTGGCTGTATAGATTCCTTTCGTAGTTGCATACTTCACCAAATCCAAAAACGAAGGGTTTAAGTAGGGTTCCCCTTGAAAATAAAATATCAGGTAAAGAAGTTGTTCATGAATCTCATCAATTACGCTTTTGAAAAAGCCCGGATCTAACATACCTGTGGGCCGGGTGAAGGAACGCAATCCGCTGGGGCATTCCGGGCAACGTAAATTGCACGAGGTAGTGGGTTCAAAAGAGATGGCAACCGGCATGCCACGATGCAGATTTTTACCGGTCCATTTTGACAACAAATAACTCGAAGTAACCGCACTAAAGTTCCATAACCTTTTGAATGTCAGGTGAGAAATGAGATTAATGGAGTCTTTTAAATTGCGGTTCATGCTGCTTACTCAGTTTACAAAGATAGGGAAGAACCTCGTGAATGCCCCTATGATCCTTGAGGAACGGGCGTTCCACTTTATTTAATTGGTTTTTGGGATTATTCCGGTTTCCTGCACCAATTGATTATTTGTAGCTGAACAGATGCCAACATTAACCGTAAAACAAATTCGTATATTATTGATATACAATACTAATAGTTGTTATTTTGAATTAGTATAAATAAAAATGTTGTACCTTTGCTCTCTGATGGAGTCAATTGAAAAAGAAGAATTGGAGCTGGTGGAAGAGTTTGAGCTTTTCGACGATTGGGCAGATAAATACCAATACATTATTGAGATCGGTCAAAAACTTCCGGCACTTGATGTTCGTTATAAATTAGATGAGAACAAAATAAAAGGTTGTCAGAGTAGTGTTTGGTTGCATGCATTTCATGAAAATGGAAAAATTTATTTTGAAGCTGATTCCGATTCTACGTTCGTAAAAGGAGAAATCGCCTTATTAATACGCGTTTTATCAGGCAGGGATGCAGCTGAAATTATTAAAACAGACTTGACGTTTATCGACAAAATTGGACTTAGACAACACGTAGCTGTTACAAGGGCAAATGGTTTAGCATCGATGATTAAACAAATGAAGCTGTATGCAATTGGGTTGCAATCGGCCGATAGTACAAACTCAAATTGATTCAGGGAAACATAAATTCAATAATGGAAGAGGTAAAATCATTGGAAGAAAGAGTAGTTGATGTTTTGAAAACATGTTTCGATCCCGAAATTCCTGTTAATATTTATGATTTGGGTTTAATTTATGAAGTTAAAGTAAATGAAGGAAATGATGTTCATGTACGAATGACACTCACCTCACCGGCTTGTCCTGTTGCAGAAACTTTGCCTCCCGATGTTGAAAATAAAATTAAAGAATTGCCCGATGTGAACAGTGCCAGGGTGGAAATTACCTTTGATCCTCCATGGGATAAAGAGATGATGAGTGAAGAAGCTAAATTGGAATTGGGAATGTGGTGACACTGGATTTTTGGTTTTTTAGTTTTTTAGTTTTTTAGTTTGTTAGTTTCTTTGTTTTTTAGTTTTTTAATTTTTTAATTTCTTGTTTGTAAGATATAATGATTCAATAATTCACCAAATCAAAAATGGAATCTATCACCAATAAAGTAGCCGAAAGTGGAATTCTTACCATTGATCCTGCCAACTTTTATATGGAAGGAGAAAGAGAGCTCCTGGATTTAAAACCACTTTTGATAGAGGAATTTTTATTAAAAGAAAAAGATTTTCGCGAATATGTAAAATCGAACAATTGGGAAAACTACACCAATAAATTCGTAGCCATCACCTGTTCTAATGATGCCATTATACCGGTTTGGGCCTATATGCTTTTAGCTTCGGCACTACAGCCGTTCGCAAAAAAAATTATTTTTGGTTCGCTCAACGATCTTGAAACCGCGCTTTTTTTAGAGCAGTTAGCCACACTAAATGTGGAAGAATACAGAGACCAGCGGATCGTGATTAAGGGTTGCGGTGATTTATCCATTCCGGTATCAGCCTACATGGAACTCACCCGCAAACTCAAGCCGGTGGTGAAAAGTATCATGTACGGCGAACCCTGTTCAACGGTTCCGGTTTACAAGAAGAAATAAATTGCTTTTAGTGTATTTTTTAATTTATTCTTTCAGTAATACTAGTTTCAAATAACTGGCAGTTTCATTCTTTTTAAAGGAAAGATAATACATTCCCGGAGCCATTTTTTTATTGTCTATTTCAAGATATCCGGTTTCATTCGTCCATTTACTTTTTATCAAAGCTCCTAAATTATTAAGTATGCTAACTTCCACCGGACTGCTGACATTATTTATTTGCAAAATGGTTTTTTCCCTAAAGGGATTAGGATTTAAAGTTAAAACAGGCGACTGATCTGCTTCAGGTATTCCACTTGAAATGTCACAGTTTAAACCGATGGTAGGATAGTAGGAGGTGTCATTCAAACTAAAACAATCCAACGTAAAACCGCAATCAAAACCAACATTAATGGATTCCAAAAAACCATTGGAATGACCAACGCCTTCAATTAAAGTTTGCGACCAGGTAGATCCGGTTATCGTAAAAATATCTCTGTATCCATACGCAGTATAAAAACTATCAACTCCTGTTACTACCACATCTGTTGCATTATTCACATACGAAAGAGGAACCGTGTCTCCTACATTTAAATTGAAGTTGTACAATAAATATTCTAACGAATCCAGAGCTTGTCGGAGGTACATCTGTTTTCCATCAGATCTAAGATAAACATTCGCAGTGATACTGCCATACGCATAGTTACCAAGCATGCATGAGGGGTCAACAGGTGGAGGGGCGAACCATTGGATATTACCAACACCCTTTTTAAAAATTTGTTTATACACGTATCCATCAATGGTAGTATCACCGGCTGTAAAATAGTTAGTGATTTCATATCTTACACATGGGTAAAGAATACCACAAGTGGAATGAACATTCCAAACAGGGTTGTGAAGCAAGTATTCATTTGCCTGGCTAAATACGTTTCCGGAATTTAATAAGAGAATTAGCACTCCTAGTTTTAGTATAGATTTTTTCATAGACGATGATTTAAGGTATTGCTAATTTGCTTAAGAGAATATAAAATTGGTAGTGAAGATAAGTAATTCTTTGGTTATTCTCCAAAGGGTTCTAACTATTTATTCAGTATTGTCATCAATTTGAAACCATTAATTAGAGGGAAATTCTGCACTAGCTGCATTTCTCATTACTTTTTTTACTTTAGCCCTGATGAAAACATTAAAATTAGTAGCCGGTCCTATTTGTGCCCTCTTGATTCTCTTTTTCACCGATCTGGATCCCGGCAATCCGCTCGTTACAAGAATGGCGGCAATAACAGTCTGGATGGCAATATGGTGGTTGTCGGAAGCGGTTCACCTGGCAGTTACTGCCCTCATCCCATTTGTGTTTTTACCCATGCTTGGAATTGCAGAGCCTAAAATAGTTGCCTTTCAATATATGGATCAAATTATTTTTCTTTTTATTGGCGGTTTTTTGATCTCATTTGCCATTGAACGATGGGGCCTTCATGAACGAATCGCATTGAAAATTCTGATGACCGTTGGTACACGAAACGATAGCATTCTAATGGGTGTTATGCTTACCTCTTTTTTTATCTCCATGTGGATTTCAAATACGGCTACCGTAATGATGCTTATTTCGGCAGTACTGGCAATTATTTACATGACCGAACAACTTTCGGGTGACACTAAACAGCAAAAAGATTTTTCAAAAGCCTTACTGATCGGCCTCGCTTATTCCGCCACAATAGGAGGGATGGCCACTCTTGTGGGAACTCCTCCTAACATGGTGTTTATTCGAGCTTATAATGAGGCCTATCCCGGCAATACTGAAATGAATTTTGCCAAATGGTTCTCCATCGGTTTTCCTGTTGCTGTTACTATGCTGTTGGTCTCTTTTTTTATTCTTAAATTTATGTTTATTAAAAGTCATAAAACAGCAGGCCTCACTAAAAATTATTTTACAGACGCCTACCGAAAGTTAGGAAAATTTTCTTACGAGCAGAAAGTTGTTTCTGTAGTGTTTGCATCAACGGCATTACTTTGGTTTACACGTGCCGATCTTGATTTGGGATTTGTTAAACTTAGCGGTTGGAATAATTTATTTCCCTTTCCTGAATATATTCAAGATAGTACGGTTGCAGTTTTTATGGCATTGGTTTTATTTATTTTCCCTTCTAAAAACGAAAAGGGTTCAGCACTGTTAAGTTGGAAAGAAGCAACCAAATTGCCCTTGGATATTATTTTACTTTTCGGAAGTGGTTTTGCACTAGCCAAAGGTTTTGAAACATCGGGTCTCAGTGACTGGCTGGCAGGACAACTAAAAGTTTTTAAAGGTACGAGCCCGGTGGTTATGATTGCAAGTATTGCATTAATAGTTTGTATCATTAGTGAATTTGCATCGAATGTAGCAAGCATCCAATTAGTGATTCCAATATTAATTGCCTTTCAAAAAGAACTCGATTTGCCACCATTGCTATTAATGGTGCCTGCTACCCTCGCCGCCTCTCTCGGATTTATGATGCCCGTTGCCACTGCGCCTAATACCATTGTTTTCGGAAGTAAAAAAATAGCCGTTTCTGATATGGCCCGAGCCGGGTTTTTATTAAATATTGCAGGGATATTGATTGTCACTGCTTTTGTGTACCTGCTGCTACTATAAAACACATTTTAATGTAGCGTCTAAATTATTTGGCAGCTCGCTTTTTAGAAAAATCTTACCTTGTGTTCGAATTTAATAAAAAATTTAAAAAACTATAAATCAAATGATTAAAAGAATTTCGTTGTTGTTTGTTTCCTTGTTGATTCTTGTCGGATCCACCGCAAGAGCAGATGAGGGAATGTGGCTGCCTTCTTTATTGAAGAAGCTGAATGAATCTGATATGCAAAGTTTGGGACTGAAACTATCTGCTGAAGAAATTTACAGTGTGAATCACTCCAGTTTGAAAGATGCTATCGTGCATTTTGGCGGTTTCTGTTCAGGGGAACTAGTCTCTGCCGATGGATTGATTCTTACCAATCACCATTGTGGATTTGATGCGATTCAATCAAATAGCACTGTGGAGCACGATTATATTACAAATGGTTTCTGGGCAATGAGTCGTGATCAGGAATTGCCAAACCCGGGTTTGTTTGTGAAGTTTCTCGTACGAATGGAAGATGTAACCGATCAGGTGAACAAAGCCTTGGGAGATACCATTTCAGAGTCGTCAAGAGCACTCCTGCTTCCTAAAATATTTGCAGCTATAACCAAAGAAGCAACAAACGACAACCAATACCAAGCGGATGTAAAAGTTTTCGATAAAGGAAATGCCTATTACATGATGGTGTATGAGGTATTTAAAGATGTTCGTTTAGTTGGAGCTCCGCCAACTGCTATTGGAAATTTTGGTGGCGATACCGATAACTGGATGTGGCCAAGACATACCTGTGATTTCTCTATGTTCAGGGTGTATTGTGATAAGAATGGAAAACCTGCTGAATATTCAAAAGATAATGTTCCCTACCAACCCAAACATTTTTTACCTATTTCCATGAAGGGAATTAAAAAAGATGATTTCACCATGACCATGGGTTATCCGGGAGCAACAGATCGTTACTTGACCTCTTTTGGAGTAAAACAAGCCATCGATATTACCAGCCCCGCAATTGTGAAAATCCGCGATAAAAAATTGAAAGTGCTTAAAGCAGATATGGATGCTGATCCTAAAGTGAAAATTATGTACGCTGCTAAATATGCTCAAACAGCTAATTACTGGAAGTATTTTATTGGTCAAACAAAAGGACTTACTAGAATGAGAGTTGTTGAACAACGTGAAGCAGATGAAGCTAAGTTTGTGAGTTGGGCTAATGCCAATCCGGAACGTAAAGCAAAGTATGGAATGGTAATTCCCGGATTGAAAAAGAGTTATGAGGAAATGAGTAAGTATGCGCTTGCCCGAACCTATCTGAATGAAGCCATTACAAGAGGTCCTGAAATATTGCAATTTGCTTATGGAATGAATACTTTGTTAGGTTTGCTCAACGACAAAAGCGCGCAACCGGCAGACATAACTGCAGCCACTGAAAAATTGAAAGCGAAAGCTGATGCATTTTACGAAGAGTTTAATGCACCTACCGATCAGAAATTATTTGCTGCATTACTGAAAATGTCTTACGATAATGTACCTAAAGACCAACATCCGCCTATTTTTAAAGAAGTGGAAATGAAATTTAAAGGCGATTTTGAAAAGTTTGCTGATTACGTTTACAAAAATTCATTCGTTGCAAGCAAGGATACCTATTTGAAATTTCTTGATAACCCTTCCGCAAAAAAACTCGAAAAAGATCCCGCGTTTCGTACCATGAAATCTATTATGGAAAGTTATACTACCATCTCGAAGCCTGCCATTACTGCAATCACCAATACTCAAAATGAGTTGAATAGAAAACATATTGCCGGTTTGCATGAAATGAATCCTGACAAAAAATTTGCTCCCGATGCCAATAGTACTATGAGGTTGAGTTACGGACAGGTAAAAGATTATTATCCTATGGATGGCGTGTATTATAATTATTATACTACCGGTAAGGGGATATTGGAAAAAGAAGATAATGCTAATGAAGAATATGTTGTGGATCCTAAATTAGAAAGTCTGATTAAAAATAAAGACTTTGGCCCTTACGGAGATAATGGTGAATTGCATATCTGTTTTTT
>JBBQVM010000068.1:0-12635 GCA_038211525.1 Bacteroidia bacterium | reverse complement strand
AAGTGGATTCAAAACTCTGGATGAGATTAAATCCCAGGTAAATATCGGTGCCATAAATAGTGGTATTGTATTCACTCTTATTCACGCAAGGAAGATGGATCTTTGCGCCCCACTTTTTCGCTTCGTTCACATACACCCACGTGCTGTAAAACCCACCGAAATTATTAATAACGGCCACATGAAATTCGTGCGGAAAATAGGTTTTTAAATAGAGGCTCTGGTAACTCTCCACCGCATAAGAAGCGGAGTGTGCTTTCGAAAAGGAATATCCCGCAAAGGATTCAATTTGCCGCCATACCTCTTTGGTAAGTTCATCAGGGTAACCTTTTGCTTTGCAATTAGCGAAGAACTTATCTACAATCAATTCCAGTTCCCGTTTACTGCGTGTTTTCCCACTCATGGCACGACGTAGCACATCGGCATCGGATAAATCGAGGCCCGCAAAATGGTGACAAACTTTAATCACATCTTCCTGATACACCATTACGCCGTAGGTTTCTTCCAGTTGTTCCTTCATAACACTGTGCAGATAGGAAAATCCATCAGGGTTATGAAAACGATTAATGTACTCCTTCATCATACCACTCTTCGCCACACCAGGACGAATGATGGAACTGGCAGCTACCAGACTCACATACTCAGAGCAGTGTAATTTTTTAAGCAATCCGCGCATGGCAGGGCTCTCAATATAAAAACAACCAATGGTATCGCCCGACTTCAGTTGTTCTTTCACCAGTTCATCGCGTTTAAACATTGGCACATCGTGCACATCAATTTTGATGCGTCGGTTACGAAGTACCAATTCCGAAGCATCTTTAATGTGACCAATTCCCCTTTGACTAAGTATATCTAATTTTTCGAATCCTATGGCTTCTGCCACGTACATATCCCATTGGGTGGTTGGGTATCCTTTCGGGGGAAGATCGAGTGCTGTGTAGCAGGTAATGGGCTCCTCCGATATCAAAACTCCGCAGGCATGAATGGTGCGGAGGTTCGGGAACTCGCTCAGCATTTTACCATAGTGGAATAAGGGCTTTGTGATACCATCGAGTTGCATCGTAGTTTTACGTGATTCTACCAACGCGTCAATTTCACCCTTCGGCAAACCGTACACTTTTCCCATTTCACGAATGATTGATTTTCCTTTGAAGGTCGACATCGCGCCAAGCAAAGCAGTATGTTGACGACCGTAGCGTTTAAAAATATACTCGGTCACATCAATGCGTTCCTTCCAGGAGTAGTCGATGTCGAAATCGGGAGGCGACTTGCGTTTAGGATTTAAAAACCGTTCGAAATAGAGATCGAGTTCGATCGGATCCACATCGGTGATGCGCAGACAATAAGCCACTATACTATTGGCACCACTCCCCCGCCCTACGTGGTAAAATCCGCGCGACATGCTGTATCGGATAATGTCCCAGGTGATCAAAAAATACGAAGAGAAACCGAGGTTATCAATAATTTCCAGCTCGTGTTTGATACGTCGCATGGCCTCCTTATTATTTTTCCCATAGCGATAAAAGAGACCATCCTGGGCCAGTTTTTCCAGTAGCAGGCGATCATCATAAGCACTTCCTGTAAAAGTTTTTTTATTCTTGATCGTTTTAAAATCGAAGGTAAAAGTGCAATCGCTCAAAAGGTTTTTTGTATTGCGAATTAGCTGTGGAAATGCCTCATAATTTTTCATCATGTTGCTTTCGCTCCTGCCTGTCGGCGAGGCAGGGATGAAGGTTTCGGAAGGATGAGCAAGCATCTCCGGTTCGAGTTGTGACAGGAGAATGTTGTTATCGATGGCACGAAGATGTCGGTGCAATTGATAGCCTTCGTCGTTCAAAAAAGTGACGGGTTGTAAAATAACGCCATGCTCTGACACATACGTGCTTTTCGCGGAAGCTTTCAGTTTATTCAAATCGCGAATAGCCACACCGGCAAACTCATGATCACGGAGCCGGCCCACAGGAAAACGCTGCAGTGGATAAATCACATAGCATTGTTTAAATACCGGAGCGCGGTCGGGATAATCTTCTCCGTTAGTATTGTGCAGCGTAATAAATTCATTGATCTCGCGGAAGCCGGCATTGTTTCGTGCAATCAGCGTATAGGCGTGATCGTTACCATTACGTATTTCAGCTCCGGCAACAGGCTTCAATCCTACCTTCTCACACGCTTCCGTAAAATCGGGAATTCCTGTTGTATTGTTGATGTCGGTTAGTGCAATAGTTTCCCATCCCGCAGCAGCGGCTTCAGTAATTAAGGACTCGATGGAGAGTGTTCCGTAGCGGAGGGAATAGTTGGAGTGGAGAAAGGTCATTGTGTGATTCGGTGGTAAATTCAATGGTTAATTCGGTTGTTGATTCAATGGTAATTCAATGGTTAATTCGGTTGTTAATTCAATGGTTAATTCAATGGTTAATTCGGTTGTTAGTTCAATGGTTAATTCGGTTGTTAGTTCAATGGTTAATTCGGTTGTTTATTCAATGATAAATTCAAATGGTTAATTCAGTTTTTAATTCAATGGTTAATTCAGTTTTGGTTCAATGGTAATTCAATGGTTAATTCGGTTTGGTTCGGTGGCAATTCAGTTGTAACTGGGTTGTTGAGCTCCGTCGAACAATGATTGCTATACGATCATTTAAATGACTACAATATACTCAGTATCGTTGGAAAAGGAGTGCTGGATTTAAAAAAGTCAGTAGTTTTTTCGTATTATAAAAAATTGAATAACTTTCAGGCAAATAATCAAAATAATAAATCAAGCAAACCTAACGGGGATTTTGAGGAACCTAGTATTCCATACAATACGAAAAGATGTGAGCTTAAACAGATTGGCTAGACTCACACTTGTAATCGGGCTGCTTTTCGGCTTATGTTCCTGTTCCAGTAAAAACACTGCAAGTGGCAGAAAAGCAAAGCTGAAATTCGCACCGCCAGGCACAAATCACCTATTTGAAAAGATTTTTATTGACGAAACGGAAGTTACCAATTTAAGCTGGCGCGAATACATGTATTGGAACAGAAGAGTATATGGTGACGAATCGCCGGAGTTTAAATCTACGTTACCGGATACACTCGTATGGAAAACTTGTTCTGATGATTTTACAATAAAAACAAAACAGTATTGGCCTGATATCGAGAGTATGGTATCTGTGTACCTCAGACATCCTAAATTCAGTCATTTTCCTGTGGTGGGAATTTCGTTTGCGCAGGCAAAACAATTTTGCGCCTGGAGAACGAGCAGAGTGAATGAAGTGTATTATGTGAATGAACATCGAAATGTAACTTTTCCTATAGATTCTTCCAATGTAATTCCGAGAAAAGTGGAATTTCGTCTTCCTTCAGAAGCAGAATGGGAATTGGCTGCCAGCATGGGCTTCGACAGCTCCCGATTTATAAACAACGGCGATAAATTTTATTTCAATACTTCGGAAACTGCTTCAGTACGAAGAGTCGATAAAAGCTATTTAAGGTTTATTCCCATGATGGATTATTCTCTTCAACCTGATAAGTATAACCGATATAATTTAATTGGCAATGTAGCCGAGATGGTTGCTATGGAAGGGGTTGCCAAGGGCGGAAGTTATGTTCAGACTATTAACGATAGCTATTATACCAAGCGAATAAATTATACTAAACCTGAATATTGGCTTGGGTTTAGGTGTGTTTGTGAAATTTTGTAGGATGCGGAATTGGCGATTTTAGGGAACACGCCCGCCTGCTTCGGGCAGGGATTTAACGGATTGGGCAGATTTAAACGGATTTAATAAGCGCAAATTCGCTCAATCAGTGTTCCTTTTTCACTCCAATAGCTCTAATTACCGAACTCTCGCCATACCGATTCTTCAATCGATCAATAGCCTGATACAAATTCACCATCTCGGTAGAATCCTCGAACAAATTTATTTGCGGGTGTCCGGTGACGAGGTGGCTGAAGCGGATGCCGACGAGGCGGATGAGCATTCTTCGTTCGTAAAGTTTTTTGAAGAGTTCGCGTGCACGGTCGATGAGCACGTGGTCGGAGGCGGTGTAGGGGATACGCATTTGCCGCGTGTGGGTGTCGAAGTTGGAGTAACGGATTTTAACGGTGATGCAGGAGGTTAATTTTTTTTGCTTGCGAAGATCGTAGGAGAGCGCTTCAATCATTGTTACCAGCAGTTCATTTATTTTTATAATGTCGATAGTATCTTTTTCGAAGGTAGTTTCGGTGCCGATGGATTTGCGTTCGGTGTAAGGAATCACGGGGGCGTTATCAATACCGTTCGATTTTTCCCATATACTACGACCGTTATCCCCTAAAACGCGCACCATCATCTCCACAGGCATCGCGCTAAGCGTTTCAATAATGGCCACACCCATGTTGCGCAAGAGCTGGTACGACTTCTGCCCCAGCATAGGAATTTTATTAATGGATAATGGATTGAGAAATGGCTGTACCCGCTCCTGCTGAATTTCCAATTGTCCGGAGGGCTTGGCTTCGTTGGTGGCAATTTTCGAAACCGTTTTATTCGGCGACATGCCAAACGATATGGGCAATCCTGTTTCTTTAATGATACGTTGTCGCAACTCGGAGCTCCATTTTAAACAACCGTAAAAGCGATCCATGCCGGTGATGTCGATGTAATGCTCATCGATGCTTGCTTTCTCGTACAACGGCGCATCTTCATCAATAATGTCGGTGACCATGTTCGAGTACTTACTATATGTTTCCATATCGCCACGAACCACTATAGCATCGGGACATAGCATCTTCGCCATCCGCATAGGCATGGCAGAGCTCACGCCGTACTTCCGCGCTTCGTAACTGCAACTCGCCACCACAGCACGGTCGGAGTTGCCACCAATAAGAATGGGTTTTCCGATAAGGGAACTGTTCTGCAACCTCTCTACAGAAACGAAGAAGGAGTCGAGGTCGAGGTGGATGATGTTACGGTTAGCGAGGAACAAGTTAATGTGTTAATATGCTAATGTGCTGATGTGTTAATGGGCAAATAGAAGGTATAAAGAGCAGTGACCCGCCTGATCGTTTGATCAGCTAAATTTCTTTTAATCGAAGTTGGGTAGGTGACCGATGACCTTTTTAGAGTTCTAATTTTAACTGCACCACGCATCGGAAGCTGCCGTTAGATTTTAAGGAGACAGAGACGGAGTTCCCTTTTTCAGGAAACGGCGATCTATTTTTCCAGATATCAGATATCCGGATTATAGAAGGAAGCTTCATTTTGCGTAAGATCGGATCGGAAGGAGCTATTGTTTTCATGATATTATTACAATCAATTTGCAGATTACAATATAATCATTATATTTGCATCCTGAGAGAAATTCTTTCAAATATTACCGAACTCACACAAAATCAACCACAAAAAATTTGTGGCGCTCTAAAAAAGGAAATGTATTCCTACTAACACCCCCAACTCCAATATAAACCCACTAAAAACAGGCATCAATCGGCTCAACCCTTTCAACTTATTGCTTTCAACTCAACAACCACCCCAAGAACCCAAAAACTAATAAACTAAGAACCAATAAACTAAGAACTAATAAACTAATAAACTAAGAACTAATAAACCAAAAAACTAAGAACCAATAAACCAATAAACTAACATGTACTTCGCACGCAACATCAAACTACTCCGTAAAAGAAGAAACCGCACACAGGATGTGGTTTCAGGAGAATTAGGATTTAGTCGTTCCACACTTAACAGCTATGAGAACGGCATTGTTATTAATCCTACCATTGAGGCCCTGATTGGGTTTTCAAAATACTTTAGGGTATCCATCGACACGTTAATAAAGACCGATCTTACGCATTTATCGGAGAGCCAGCTTTCAGAAATCGAGAGAGGCTATGACGTGTATTTAACCGGTGGTAAGTTGCGCGTACTGGCAACCACTATCGACAGTATGAACCGAGAGAACATAGAGGTGGTTCCGCTTAAAGCGAAGGCCGGTTATACGGCAGGATATAATGATCCGGAATTTATAAGTGGGCTACCTACATTTCAATTACCATTTTTATCGCACGAAAAAAAGTTCAGGGCATTTCAGATAGATGGTGATTCGATGTTACCTATCCCCCACAGTTCATGGATCATTGCAGAGTTCATACAAGACTGGCGCGATGTGAAAGATGGCAGTGCCTACATAGTAGTAACGAAAGATGAAGGAATTGTTTTTAAAATTGTCTATAATCAATCACGCAAATACAAAAACTTTTTACTTCGTTCACTAAATACCTCCTACGAGCCATTTGAAGTACCGGTAAACGAAGTAATAGAAATTTGGAAATTCATCAACTTCATCAGCAGCGAACTCCCCGAACCTGAATCAACACAAGATCAACTGAGCAAAATGGTGATGCAGTTGCAGAGTGATATTTCGGTGATAAAGGCAAGTGCTGGAGGACCCCTTCGACAAAGCTCCCCTTCGACAAGCTCAGGGGCCGCCTTCGACAAAACTCCCCTTCGACAAGCTCAGGGACCAAATGCCCTTCGACAGGCTCAGGGACCAGGTAATAACAAATTGAAGAAGAAGAAGTAATTCTATTGTTAATTCTGTGGGGGATTCAATGGTTAATTCTGTTGGTAATTCAGTTGTTATGCGGTTGTTAATTCAATTGTTGTAATTCGATTGTAAATTGGTGGTTAATTCAATTGTTGTAATTCTGTTGTTAATTCGATTGTTAATTCAATTGTTGCAATTCAGTTGTTTATTCGATAGTAAATTGGAGGTTGATTCATAGGTGATGAATGGAGAAATAATTTTATAAAAATATTTCTGTTTAAAATTTGATTTTGTGAAATAGAATTACTTAATTTGCATTATAATTTTTCAAATTAACTTTAATTTAAACTTTTCTAGTATGGCACAATTTGGATTCGAATCACTACAAATTTATAAAACTGCGAATGAATTAGGAAGAACTATTTACGAGATGGTTTCTAATTGGAAATGGTTTGATAAGGATACACTTGGTAAACAAATTGTGCGCAGTGCTGATTCGGTATCGTTGAATATTTGTGAAGGTTATGGTCGGTTTTATTATGGAGACAAAAAACGATTTTACTACTATTCGCGCGGCTCACTTTATGAAACTTATGAATCACTGAAAAAGGCAAAAGAGAGGAATTTATTGAAGGAGGAAGATTTTAAAATGTACCAAAAAACTATACTGGATTTTGCTATTCGACTAAATAATTATATAAAAACCATTAAGCCGCCAGTAGAAATAAACAGCACTCAAATAGAAGCTGAACTTACATCCAAATCCACTACCACTCCCACAACTGAATCTCCCATAGAAATAACAATTAAATCACCCATTGAATTATCCACAGAATCACCCACAGGATTAACCAATGAATTATCAACTGAATTACCCATATAATTAACCATTAAATTATAATTGAATCACCCACAACATCAATCATTGAATTAACAACTGAATCAACCATTAAATTAACAACAGAATCACCCACAGAATTAACCATTGAATTAACAACAGAATCACCCACAGAATTAACCATTGAATTAACAACTGAATCACCACAGAATTAACCATTAAATTAACAACTGAATCACCATTGAATCACCCACCGAATTAACAATTGAAACAACAACTGAATTAACCATTGAATCAACAACAGAATTAACCATTGAATCACCCAAATTCCAATAATATCAAGGGTTTCGAAGGTTTCATGTTGTTAACTTCGCCAAATCATGTAGGGCGATTCACCCACAAAACTGCCAAGATGGCCAAAAATAGGGGCTTTCAGAGGGTTTTATTGTCGATTTTGGAGTAATCACAATCATTCTGAGCGCCGAAAGAGACCTATTATTCGGAAAAGCCGGAAACTGAAATGGAAAACCCGTTCAGTATTGGAAAAACTAAATCTTCGAAACATGAAAACAAAATGCTGTCACAGCCGATTTATACTTGAGGTAGAGCGACAAAAAGTTTGCGTGAATCCTAAATGTAAAAATTATCTGCGTACCACTCCGGTTTATCGTGAAATGCGTATGCTGCGAAGGAGTTTGGCCTTGTCCATGTTTACCTTTAGTATGTTATTTTCATTCGACGACATGAGTAAAACCTCCAGAGAAATGGATGCTGAAATATTGATGAGTTGCGACGAACAAATGCCTTCATTGAACCTCGAAAATGTAGCCGAAGAATTGCATCGCCTCAACGTAGTTTGTCCGGAACATGTGCTTGCACAAATACGAATTGAATCGGGAAACCTGAATTCATTTTTATCTCAAAGGACCAATAACCTGATGGGAATGCGATATCCCTTTAAACGAGCTACAACTGCTTATGGAATTTACCTTGCCGACAAGGATACTATCCTGCAGGGAAATAGTACTTCCCTAAAGAAATATGCAAAGTTGAATCATTACGCTGCATACAAAACCTGGCAGGATGCACTTGCAGATTATAAGCTTTGGCAGGACCAGAACTTCAAATTACAAGAACGCTACCTCGATTTTTTGGGGAAAATTTATGCAGAAGATAGTTTGTACACTACTAAAGTAAAGTCAATTTCGATGAAATGACAGCTAAAAATGTGGTGGTAATTAACTGATATAATCATAGTTGCAATTTTAATGCTTTCTATTTGACACTTTTAAAATCTTTGTTTAAGTTTACCTAATTCAATGCGACGGTACTTAGTTTCGATTTATCATGATTAAAAAACTATTTCTTGGCTTAATTCTTCAAATTATTTTTCTGGTTCAAAGTGCAAATTGCCAATATTGGATTCAATGTGGAGGAAGCGTCACGGTTGATGAAGCCATGGGAGTTTGTGCTGATAACGCTAATTCAATATTTACTACCGGCTATTTTACCTCCACACTTAACATGGATGGACATCAACTAATCTCATCAGGATTGGAAGATATATTTATCTCAAAAATGAATACTTCAGGTGCCATTTCGTGGATCATCAGAACTGGGGGAAGCGGATCGGAAAGAGCGCTTGCTATTGATGTTGACAATGTAGGAAACATAGTGGTATGCGGTTACTTTTATGGAACAACAACTATTGGCACCACTACCTTAACTTCACTTGGCCAACAGGATATTTTCATTGCAAAATACGACACATCTGGCAATTTTTTGTGGGCACAACAGGCCGGGGGAACCAATAGCGACATAGCCAACATTGTAAAATTTGATCATTTAGGAAATATAATTGTCGCGGGAGAATTTGCCGGCACTTGTCTGTTTTCAGGAAATGCACTTAATAGTTTGACCTCTTCCATTGATGCATTCATTGTAAAATATGACAGCAATGGCAACGTAATTTGGTTAAAAAAAGGATCCGGAAATTTTACCGACAGAGCAACCGGTATTGCCATAGATCCGACAAACGATATTTATATTACCGGTGCATTTAGTGATACTGTGACTTTCGATTTTACCCATCCAAATACCATTTTAAATTCGGTGTTTGTTATCAAACTTGGCTCTACCGGAACCGAAAAGTGGTTTCGGTGGCTGGGCAGCGGTGTTAGTGTTTCCCCGGGAGGAATTTGTTATTCATCAAATGGAATCAATATTACAGGCAGCTTTTCAGGAAACCTTGTATTTTTAGGTGGATCAGGAAGCACTACCTTCACACCTACCCTTTCAAACAACATCTACATTTCAAGAATTACTGCAAACGGATTGCTAGATTTTTTAACTTTCGATGGTTCGGATAGTGATTTATCCAGCACTTGCATTACCACAAAATCGAATGGAGATATACTTGTAGCAGGAAATTTTAAATGTAGGTTTAAAGATTATTCTTCTCATTATGGCACTGGCATATTTTGCAGTGTTGGTTTCTGGGATACCTATGTTGGTTCGTATAGCCAGACCGGTAGTTGGCAATGGGCTCGCCATTTTGCCGGTAAACAAAACGATTTCGTTAATGGAATTACCACCTATAGTGATTCTTTGACTGTTATAACCGGAAGTTATCAGGAGAATTATCTTTTGCCTGTGAAACTCACTCAAATAACTGCTCACGGTACTCAATTTTTAGATTTCGATTACCAGGGAGGAAATTTGAATTATTGTGGGGATGGCGAATACAGCAGTTATGTAATTTATCAATCGAAAGGCAACAGTGATATTTATGTAAATGCAGGATTGAATCTAAGCCGTGAACCGTTAGATTATTTCTCCCGAGCACCGGGACCTTGCAACAGAAATTATAAAAACATGTGCGTTACCGGACCACTAGGAATTTGTGGTGATACCGTATTTACATGCGCCACGGCTGTGTTCAATATGTTCCCCGGCATTGGCGAAGGAGATGCTTACAACACATTTCTGTCTCCTGATTTTAATTTTAACTGGAGCAATGGCGATACAACAGGATTTATAGTTACTGCAACACCCGGAACAATATCTGCAACAGCCACTAGTTACGATGGATGTTTTTTACACAATGGAATTGCTGAATTAATTGCATCTTATCAAACTCAACCATTGATAACTGATAGTAAAGGTATTAATGTCAATAGCGCCAGTACAACTCCGGTTACGTTGTGTGTGCCCGATTCAGTTGAACTGTTGTGTACGAATCCGGGAAACAGCACAGTAACATGGAGTGGATTTCCGGTTGGAATGAATCCCATTAAAGTTAACTCATCCGGTGTTTATGCATGTTTACTTACCAATCAATTTGGTTGTACCAATTCATCATTCGTCGAGGTCGATCTTGTCAATCCCATTTCAACCGTGATAGATCCTCATTTAAAATGGTTAGATGATATTGATGGCGATGATCATATATCGGTATGTGCTTATGAATTTTTTGGTGTTTATTTATATGATGAAAATTCCAATCCGGGTGGTTTGCTGTACCAGTGCATTCCTGATCTCTCATTCGCCAACTATTTTCTTGATTCAGCAACAACCAATATGAATTATGATTCATTTACCGATTGTATACATCTTACAAATTCATTTTCTTCAGCTGTAGCCGGAAACTATACATTGATTATCACTTCACAAATCATACGTTTAAATCCATGTGGAAATGATACTTCGTATGTAACAGATACTTTATTTGTAGAAGTGCGTCCGGCAATTATCGGAACATTAAACTTCACTGTATCCGGTCCCGCAAATATTTGTCCGGGTGGTACGGTAGAAATAATTGCAGCTCCACCGGGAAACACCTACACCTGGCAGAATGGGTTTGTTGGCGATACCTTGGTAGTCAGTCAGCCTGGAACCTATTCCGTTTCAGGTAATCAAACTATTATTAATTCTTTCGGTTGCCCGGATGTTTATAACGGTTCGGGACTACATACAGTACTCTTTTATCCGCAGCCGGTTATAAATGTCATACCGGCTTCAGGAGTTATTTGTCCGAATGATTCAGTTTTACTTGCATGCAACGGTAGTTCACAAATAAACTGGTTTGGCCCCGGAGGTTTAATTGGCACCGGAACCAATACTATTTTCATTAACACACCGGGTAATTATTCCTGTTTTCAGAATGTTGGACCAGGGTGTGACCTACTATCCAACACGGTTAATTTATTTCAATACTCTTCTCCTGCAATTCTGGCCGATCCTGATACCTTCTGTGTAAACGACAGTACTCAACTAAGCATTTTGGCTGCTCCTGGCAGCACTATCCAATGGCTTCCTCCCTTTACAGGATCTTCATCCATTCAATATGCAACCACTTCCGGAACTTATAGTTGCAACGTGACATCATGCGGAACTACTTCCAATCTTTCAATCAGCATCTCCACCTATCCTCCGGCTGCAATACCATTTATCTCTTTCACTCCTCCCGATCTTATTTCAACTCCTGCTTTAGGTTACCAATGGCTATTAAACGGCATACCGCTGCCGGCAGCTAATTCACAGAGTTTCACTCCAATTCAAATAGGAAATTACACAGTTATTTCAACTGATGTAAATGGATGTACCGCTCTCTCAGATCCTTTTTTATTCACCGCTGTAGAAAATTATAATCCTGAAGAAGGAATTGTAATTTACCCTATTCCAACAACCAATTACTTAACGATTGGTATAAAAAATCTAACTATTCAAAGTGAATTAAAAGTTCGTATTTTCAATGTAGAAGGAAAAAATCTTTACACCAATCTACTTCCACAAGATAAAACAATCCATTTCGATTTTTCAAATGGAATCTATCTTCTGGAAATTACAATTGACAAAAATGTAGTCAGAAAAAAGTTTATAGTCCAAGAATAATATGGGAGGTGATTTTTATTTTAAAAAAAATGATACTACATCTAATGGCACAACTTGTTTGACCCAATAATTAATTGCAGGAAAATTCCTATCGAATAAGTTGTCGTGATTTTTTGCTTTTCTTCAAATCCTCTGTTTCCACAAACAAAAAAAGGAACCAATTTGGTTCCTTCTTCATTATTTACCGGCTTTTTTAGCCTTTTTGTCTGCCCTTTTTTCTTTAAGGGTTTTCGTTGGAGCTTTCTTAGCTTCCTTCTGTACTGTTTTTTCCTTAGCCATAAGTTATATGTTTTTATAACGAGGTGAAGGTAGGAAAATATAAATGAAAAATAAATGAAATAAATTAATTGACTCCCACTAAAGAAATTATTAGTTATCTGAATTAAGTTTTTTCTTTTCGATAGTA
>JBBQVM010000067.1:0-12641 GCA_038211525.1 Bacteroidia bacterium | reverse complement strand
ATTTACCGTCATCGCCTAATGAATAATAGGGCTTGTTTGTGCCGTTTGGGATAGTTACCTCAAGTATATTTTTTTTACCAATCCGCCATTCATTAATTGTTATTTCAATTTCCGGTTTACAGAAAAAGGCTGCTGCTTTTTCAAGTACAAATTTCTCCTCTTCCACCTGAATTCCTGATATGGTGCGGTCGTCTTTTACTCCTATCAATAATCTACCCCCTTTGTGATTAGCGAAGGAGACCATAGTTTTAGCGATTTTATTTTCGCTGGTAACTTCTTGCTTAAAATCGAGCTGTTCACCTTCGCCATCATCAAGGAGCTTTTGAATGTATGTAGGTGGGTGGTAGGTAGCCTCTTTCGCTTTCATATCGACTAATAAAATCTCATAAATTAACCGCTATTCGATGGAGTTCTCAAGTTCCATCAGCAATAATCCGATAAAACCTTCCAACGAATTGATAGCCTCCTCTATTTTCCAGTTTTTGCGATTTCGTTTCTCAACTATATTGGAAATAGCTCTTATTTGCAAACATTTAATTTTTTCTGAGAGGCAAACATAATAAAAAGCTGCTCCTTCCATAGATTCAACAACATCACCAAATTTTTTATGAATCTTTTTGATTTCTTTTTCATTTCCATTTACCATGTTCACCGTTATTCCGCCTACCTTAGATATCGCCTTCAAGCAATTCAATTTAGTAGTAAAATTGGAAACTAGTTTGCCTTTTTTATACGGTAATTCATTGGAGCCAATAAGTCCGAGTTCAAAAATATCAATTATTTTAGTGCCGTCAAATGCACCAAAATCTCCGAATTGTTCAGTAACAATATTAACTAACCTGACGGGTTTAAGTTTTTTATCGATGGAGCCACAAATCCCAATATTAATGGCCAAATCATATTTCTTTAACCCAACGGCCTTTGACACAAAATAAGCGGTGGCCACCATTCCCGGCCCTGTTACCAAAACATCTATCTCATGCTTTGTGCTACCTTTTAGCGTCATAATAAATTTATTAGCTGATTTTCGGCATTGCTTAAGTAAAAAGCCGGCCTCCTTTTGGGTAGCAGCTACAATTAGTATTTTTGCCATTTTTTAATTGAATTTAAACTAGTTGCAGACTTAAATGTTATATTTTGCAGCGATTTTATACCTTTGCAAAGGTTCCAAAATTAAGCAGTAATTATACAACTAAACATTATTAACACACACCTATGGTATTTGTTACCCGAAAAGAGCGTTTCAATGCAGCTCACAAACTTTTTAATCCGGAGTGGAACGATGCTAAAAACATGGAAGTTTTTGGGAAATGCTCCAACCCTAACTGGCACGGTCATAATTATGAATTATTTGTGACTGTAAAAGGTAGTCCTGATCCGGTTACGGGATTTGTGATGGATTTGAAGAAATTGAGTGCTATTTTAAAGATTAGCGTAATCGATAAATTAGATCATAGAAATGTTAATTTAGATGTTGATTTTATGAAAGGTAAAATGCCTTCCACTGAAGTTTTAGCCGTATCGATTTGGGATGAAATTCACTCAGCTATTGAAAAAGAAGGTTGTCAATTGCATGCAGTAAAACTTTATGAAACTGAAAATAATTTTGTTGAATATTATGGAAATTTACATTTATGAGCGATCCGCACAAAAACGATGATATGATTGAAGATAATAATCTCGACGGTTATTTGAAGATTGATAAATATAACTTGCAAAAAGTTGAAAGGCTTTCAAAACTCTTTCATGGTATCCTTGAAGAATTAGGAGAAGACCCTGAACGGGAAGGTTTGTTAAAAACTCCTGAAAGAGTAGCGAAAGCTTTGCAGTTTCTTACCCATGGATATGTTCTCGACCCTAAGGAAATTTTACTATCAGCTCGCTTTCGCGAAGATTACCAGCAAATGGTCATTGTTAAGGACATTGAAATTTATTCTCTTTGCGAACACCATATGCTTCCATTTTTTGGAAAGGCACATATAGCTTATATCCCAGACAAATATATTGTTGGATTAAGCAAAATTCCAAGAGTCGTTGATGCTTATTCACGTAGATTGCAAGTGCAAGAGCGACTTACTACTCAAATCAGAGATTGTATTCAAGACACCTTAAACCCTCTAGGAGTTGCAGTGGTGATTGAGGCGCATCACTTATGTATGCAAATGCGTGGGGTTCAAAAACAAAATTCTGTCACCACCACCTCCGCTTTCACCGGTGAGTTCGAAAATGATCGTACCAGAAGTGAATTCATCAGCCTCATAGGAAAAAAATTCAGCTAGTTCTATAGTCTCCTAAACTAATTCTTTATACCTAATTTAAATTCCCTCTTAATATTCTATGAAAGCATACATCTTTCCAGGACAAGGTTCCCAATTTGTAGGAATGGGAAAAGAACTCTATGATTCTTCTGCAAAAGCTAAAGAACACTTTGAAATTGCCAATGAAATTCTTGGTTTCAGAATTACCGATTTAATGTTTAATGGTACCGACGAAGATCTAAAACAAACCAATGTTACCCAACCTTCCATCTTCATTCATTCTGTAATTGCTGCGATGGTTTTAGGTGATGATTTTCATCCGGAGATGGTCGCTGGACATTCGTTAGGTGAATTTTCTGCCTTGGTAGCAAACAAAACTCTCTCGTACGAAGATGCATTGAAATTGGTTATTGCTCGCGCTAATGCCATGCAGGAAGCTTGTAAACTTCAACCATCTACAATGGCAGCCATACTAGGTTTAGAGGATGCTATGGTGGAGGATGTTTGTGCAGCCATCGAGGAAATTGTAGTACCCGCCAATTATAATTGTCCGGGACAAATTGTAATTTCCGGTTCTGTGGAAGGAGTTAAAATAGCGTGTGAAAAATTAACTGCAGCAGGAGCAAAGCGAGCGCTGATGCTGAATGTAGGAGGTGCCTTTCATTCGCCGTTGATGGAACCTGCCCGTCAAAGTTTGGCTGCTGCTATTGATGCAACATTATTTCATACTCCTATTTGTCCTGTTTATCAAAATGTAAATGCACTGCCATTTACCGATCCATCTATGATCAGAAAAAATTTGGTTGAACAACTGACCGCGCCAGTCAGATGGACTCAAACAGTGCAAAATATGATCAATGATGGCGCTACTATATTTACTGAAATTGGACCGGGTAAAGTTTTACAAGGTTTAGTAAAAAAAATCAACCGTGCTGCGGAAGTGGCATCACTCTAAAATTTATTAATTAAATTTAATTTTATGGATCAAATTCAAGATTATATTAAATCAAATAAGGATAGATTTTTAAATGAATTATTTGATTTGCTCAGAATACCTTCAGTAAGTGCCGATTCAAAATACAAGCCTGATGTACAAAAAGCTGCTGAGTTTATCAAAAACAGTCTAATCACTGCCGGTGCTGATAAAGTTGAAATTTGTACCACCAAGGGACATCCAATTGTGTACGGTGAAAAATAATGGATGCCAAATTGCCTACCGTTTTGGTTTATGGACACTACGATGTGCAACCTGCGGATCCGGTTAATTTATGGGATTCACCACCTTTCGAGCCGGTGATTAAAAATGACAAAATTTATGCTCGGGGTGCATGTGACGATAAAGGACAGGTTTTTATGCATGTGAAAGCTTTTGAGAGCATGATGAAAAATAATGCATTATCATGTAATGTTAAATTTTTAATTGAAGGTGAAGAGGAGGTAGGATCGGTAAATCTTGGTGAATTTGTTCGCAATAACAAAGATCGATTGAAAGCAGATGTGATTCTTATTTCGGATACGTCTATGATTGCAAATGATGTTCCTTCTATTACTATTGGATTGCGTGGTTTAAGCTATGTGGAAGTGGAAGTAACTGGCCCCAATCGTGATTTACATTCAGGTGTATATGGTGGAGCAGTTGCTAATCCTATTCAAGTGTTGTGTGAAATGATTGCTTCTATGAAAGATGAAAATAATCATATTACTATTCCCGGATTCTATGCTGATGTGAATGAGATTAGTGATGCGGAAAGAGCTGAAATGGCGAAAGCCCCGTTTAGTTTGGAAGATTATAAAAAAGATCTCGTCATTGATGACGTTCTTGGTGAAAAAGGCTTTTCTACCAACGAACGCACCTCCATCCGGCCAACGTTTGAATTAAATGGAATATGGGGAGGCTATATAGGAGAGGGTGCTAAAACGGTGCTTCCTTCGAAAGCTCATGCAAAAATATCAATGCGATTGGTTCCAAATCAGAGTTCTGATAAAATTACTCAACTTTTTGAGAAACATTTTACAAGTATCGCACCCAAAGCAGTTAAAGTAAAAGTCACTCCTCATCATGGTGGCGAGGCAGTGGTAACACCTACCGATTCTGTTGCATATAAAGCTGCTAGCAAAGCAATGGAAACTACCTTCGGCAAAAAGCCTATTCCTACCCGCGAAGGAGGTTCTATTCCTATTGTAGCCTTGTTTGAAAAAGAATTGGGATTGAAATCGGTATTATTAGGATTTGGACTCAACTCCGATGACATTCATAGCCCTAATGAACATTATGGAATTTTCAATTTTATGAAAGGCATAGAAACTATTCCACTCTTCTTTAAATACTATGCTGAAATGTCGAAGAAATAATATAAAATAAAAAAAAGCTGTCGATTCTTCGACAGCTTTTTTTATTTTAGAAGTTCCTTTTTTATTTATTGAACATTAATTTTAGTGCAAATTGATCTTGCGCACCGGTTACCAAAAGTTGATAAATTCCGGAGTTGCAATTTAGGTTCTCCGTTTTAACAACAATAGAATTATCTTCATCAGCAATTTCATCTGATGAATAAATTAACCGTCCTGAGGAGTCAAAGATATTCACCTTGAAAGTTCCGCTGGTCGGTACCTTTACTATGATATCGCTTTTTGTCGTAACCGGATTCGGATATACAGAGTAGTGACCGTTTTCATTAAAGTTGACAGTCCTGATTGCAGAATAAGTTGAGTTGCCATCATAATCCGTTTGCATGAGTCGGTAGTAGTTGGCGCCTGACAAAGGAGTTTTATCAATTACAAAATAGGATAAAGTAGAAGTGCTGTTTCCAGCGCCATCGATATCAAACATTTTTTCAAAATCAATACCATTTGCTGCTCTTTCAATTGTGAAATAATCATTGTTTATTTCTGAAGAAGTAGTCCATGATAAATTTACCTCTTTACCTGATTTCTTAGCATCAAATGCAACAAGTTCAATCGGCAACGGAGATGATCCGGCAGCGAGCGTCCACCAAGTTGCAAAGTTAGCAATAGGGCCCACCAGGGTAGTTGTTGCTGTTGGATTACTCTGTCCGGCAATGGGAGGAAACCAACCCTTTGAAACAGGCTCCCATCGCTGTGCACGAGGTGCTACAATTCCTGTTCCTTCAGTTGACACATAACTAAAAGTTATGTTAGCATTTGCAGGTGTTCCAACAGTAATGTACCAGAAACGATCTACCGTGTTTGCGCTATTATCGGCTCCTGAAACATTTCTTACATGAGTAACGGTAGGAGGAAGTGGTGTGTTATTAACTGCGGTTCGGTAGGTTGCCAATGAAACCAATCCTGAACTTCCTGAAGTTTGCTGATAAGTGAAAGGAATATAACTGGCTGCATCATAACCAAAAGGAATCACATAAGTTCCGTTTGCTGTTATGGTCCATCTTAACCGGGCAGTTCCATCCTCGGTCTCACTTCTGATAAAGCCATTTGTTCTGGTAATGGTACCACCGGTTTCAACAGTGATCGCTCTACCACCATTGGTAGTAACATGGTTGTTGTCGAGATTAAGCTCGCCATTGGTGAGTATTAATGAAGTCCTTATAAAGAGTTCATTGTTAGTTTCAGGGTATACCCAGGTACTACCTGCTGCTCCGGTGAAGTTGATCTCCAGCTTGCCATATTTCTGAGCCGTTCCTGTTGCTATTCCATTTGGTATCCCGGTTATTGCCGACGTAGCGGTTCCATAATATTCCACTGTAGAATTGGCATCCAAAGAATAATTGACATTATTTGCTCCACTTATATATCCGTTAATCGAACATGGTATGATGTTGCTTCCGGAATATAATCCTCCGGTATGGCTGGTTCTGTACCGGCCTCCACTTTTAATTTCAACTCCTGAATAAAAGGCGGCTTGCTGACGTGATATAACAGTTTTAGCTCCCATATTTAAGGTGCCGGTAACGTACAATGCGGTGCTGGTAGCCAAGGTCGCTGAATTGAAAGAGGTCATTTCAAAATCATTAGGACTTGCAGTTGCATCTACAGTTGTTCCTGAATTAATTTGATATTTTATATGTTTTATTTCTGTGGTGGATGAATTTCTCAGGTAGTTAGTTGTTCCTGATCGGGTGAAATTCATAAAGCCGAATATATAATTTGAACTTAAATCGTTCGCATGTGTAATTAGTGCACTACCTGAAAGGGTATAGTTGGCACCCGCCATGTTAAATTGGTGTTCAGCTAATCCTGCTCCTGAACTCTGAGTATCAAAATTAAGTGTGCCATTACTCATGGTAAAATCACCTGACAAATTTACTGTAATCACATTGGCCGTATTCGTTGTTCTGGAATGTAAATTAAAAGTCCCTGCACTTTGTGTATATGAACCGAAAATATTCATTGTTGCAACTCCTGTATCATATTTTAGATTTAGAGTACCTCCGGTTATATTGGTGTTTCCCGAAACAGTCACGGTTGCAGTTCCAACTCCGGTAGAAAGTCTGGTGTTTCCTCCATTAATGGTTAAATTACCACCTATATTAGTAATAATGTTGTGAGTTGCTATTAATGAAGATTCATTACCTACGAAGAAAACATCACCGGCATTCACAGTAACATTACCTCCAACATCAACCGTTTCGTTTCCTGAAGCAGTGCTCGAAATAAAATAGGAGCCGGGGAAATTACCACTTACTGTTATATTATTGGTAACATTTAAATCCAAAATTGGATTGTTGGTTCCGGTAAGGTTTATAAAACTGAAAACATCTGTAGCACTTGCGAAATCAACCGTAATGTCATTATTGATATTGGCTTGAATCGTTTTTCCATCATTGATTTTTGAATTGAATAAAACGAAAGTGCCACCATTAAAATCTAAGTCGTTACAAGTTAAAACTGCAGCTCCATTGTTTGCTGCACCTGCATTAAAGATTCCAAAGATTCGCCCACTATTAATCTGAACTGTTTCAACCACACTTAAGGTAAAATTCCCAACTGCCTGTGATCCAAAAAAATCTCCACTTGAAACAATCAAACTGCCGGTAATATTGACGGTAGTAGGCTTGTTGGTAACTGTATAGGACTGTCCTATTACTAAGCCATTTGATCCAATAATATTCAAATTTCGACCAACATTTAGAGTGGTGTTTGCATTCGAATTTGCTATGTATAAACTGCCTTTGTTAGCAGTTAAATCGTGCCCTACAGTTACAGTTAATGAAGAAGCGTTAGTTGTACTTGTTAAAAAATATGCAGTGGTACCGATATTATTTACTTCAAGATCGTTAGTGATGTTAAAGGTGCCGGCCCCGTTCGGACTGCTACCACCCATGAAGGTATTTGCTGAGCCTCCATTTATATATACATTCTGGGAGGTGGCATTAAGAATGCCATTGTTCCGGTCAAGAAATCGAACCCATCCCGGTGAACCGTTGATGGTTATATTTCCACCAACTACCAATGTTAAGTTGGCGTCAACATTTCTGTTCAGGTCAAACTTTCCACCATAAACTAAAAAATTTCCGGTAATATTTACCGTTGAGTTGCCGGCAGTGGTTCCCGTGCCCTCAAAATAACTCCAGTCTGTGTTTGTTGAGAAATTTCCGTTGATAGTCCAACTTACGCTACCGGCACAGTTAAACTGAACTCCCGAATAGGAGGAACCTCCTACTCTGGTGTCGCTATAATTTCCTGTGGTTAATGTGAGATTTCTATTTGTTCCTGTTGCCATTCTTAACGTTCCTGATCCGTTAATAACTACGTCTTGCAAAGTCAATACCGTAGTCATTCCCGTTCCGTCGTCCATTGTTATTTGTCCGGAACTTACGGTGAGTGTACCTTTAATACGTGCAGGTGAAAAAACTCCATCTTGTGACCAGGCACTTCTCTGATCAAAGGTGATACTTCCAAAGCTGCCTGTAACATAAGTCGCAAATGGTACGCCTGTATTGTACCATTTTAATATTGTAATGGAAGTTGTGGAGGCGAAACTTTCAGTTCCCTTAAATATGGTAGTACTAACATTTGAGGTATTATTGTGAATATAACTACCATTTCCTGCCATGGTAAAAGTGCCGTTTACAGTTACGTCGTTTGTGGCTGTGAGCACTCCTCCATTATTTATGGTCAAATCAGTAACATCTGCTGCAACATCTACTGTTACATTATGTAAAATTTTAGCGTTAGCCAGGCATGATGGAGGTATGCCACCCACCCATGTTGAACCCGATGACCAGTTCCCATTAGCTGCTGAAGTAATAGTTATTCCGGAGTTAGTGGTTGATAAATCTCCATGATTCACTCCGGCACCTGTTACATCACCACCAATGGAGCCTGTTCCACCTGTCCTTAAAATTTGACCACTTGAGCCTGCCAATGTTGAACGGACATTAATCCCACTAATAGTTAACCTGTCATCTTTGTTGGTGCCTGAAATAGTATAGGTAACCGTAATGGTAGTTGCTGTGACTACAATTGATGCGGAGGTGAAATTTCTCGAATTGGTATAACTTACCGTTCCGACCCCAGCCTGAAAATTGAAATTTGCCGGTGCCGATAGTAATAAGGTTACATTCGTTCCTGTGGCAAAATCTCCGTTATTATTTTCATTAAAAATAATATCACCAATACTTAAATAACCTCCGGGAGCTACATTTAAGCAAGTTCCTGAGGCCGGTGTTACTGTTACTGCACTTTCTGCATTTGTAAAAACAAATGTTACCAGCAGAAAACACAAACATGGAACGATTTGATTCAATCGGTTCATAAATGTTCTAAATTTAGTGTGTTTAATTTTTCTTCAGCTTTGCGGTTCAACTACTTATTCTGCAATCAATGTACTTTATACACGAACTTGTTTGGAAGGGTTCGTGTTTTTTCAAAATTTTGAAAGTTTAATTTTGAAAACAAATGCACTCATTTGAATATCAATCATATGAAATTGTGTAAAAGGGCTGGATTTTTCCGTTTGGAAAATTTATTCTTCAATGTTGAAGATTTTAAAAATTGACTGGCGTGGAAATTATAGTGCTTTAAATTTGTAAGAATTTAACCTTTTTACAAGCAATTGCTGGCTATACGCTGTTTTTACCGTGAGCAAAATTCAATCATTGCTTTTTAAATTATTGATCTTTAATTATTTATGAGACTATTTTTCAATAACCACCTTTTGTAAGAATGGTTCAATTATTAAAAATCTTTCTAACTCTTCTCATGGTATTAAGGAACAAGAAATTGAACTTCTTAATAAAGGAAATAAATGGTTGTTGAATCATTTAAAATAATTGAAATATGAAAATGAGAAATGTTTTGAGATTGGTAGTCGTTTTGACGGCATTATTAGTTTCTTTAGGAAATAGTATTTCCTCCGCAAGTGTGGTCGTTCTTCCTGCAACAGGAGGGAACTGTTTACAGATAGCTCCGGGAGGAGCCTTTACAGTAATTAACAATATTGTTATTAACGAATCAAGCGTTAATGATTTTGCCATTCAAAGTGGTACCACATTTATTTTAACGGCACCGGTTGGCTTTGAATTTAATCCGGGAATTGGGATTATTAGTTATACTGCCGGACTTGATATCTCATCAGCTTCAATAGCTGTAACTAATACCAAAATTACCGTGACCTTGAACGTCACAAAAGTTATAAATATAGATTTAATCAGAATAAAAAATATTCAGGTAAGAGCTACCGCTCCCAATGCTATTGGAAATATTTTACGAACAGCAACAGGTGGTACTGCAACTATCAATGGTGATACACCCGGAGCTGGAGTTAACCATGGTACCTTATATGCATCAGGTGCAGGATTAACTTTTACCACTGCCAGCAATGGTGTTTGGTCAAGTCCATCAACATGGATTGGTGGAGTGGTACCAAGTTGCACTGATAACGTAATTATCAACCATCAGGTAAACTGCGATGTAGTTGTTTCACTAAGTAACCTCAATATTAATACAAGTGGAAACTTAATTGCGGATAACGCTATAACTGTAAATGGAAGTTTTACCATGACCGGCACCGGTATTTACACTCATAACAATACCACTGATGCTACTACATCGATATTTAATGGAACCGAAAATTTTACGCCCTCAAGTACTATAATTATTAACCAATGGAAAAGTTATACTATTCCATTTTATACCAATATTAACAGCGATTTGGGTAACCTGATATTTAATACTCCGGGGAATTGGAATCAAAGCGGTTTGTTTGCGCCTAACCACATTAAAGGTTCACTTACCGTTAATAATGGTACTGTAACACTTGACGATGGAACAGGAATGACCTCTTTACTTAATTTGCAGGATGTTTTAATTGCTGGTACAGGCAGATTGATTGTTCAATCAGGTGCGCCTCGAAACTTAACGTTGATAACAGGAAATTTCACCGATATAAGCACAACCAATAATTACACTACTATAATGTTTCATTCAGTGGGTGCCCTCAACTGGACTATCAATGGGGACCTGATTATTAACCACCGATTTAGTGGGATAGAAGGTTTAAGTAATGCAGATGTTGGATCTGCGTTAGTGAATGTTAATGGGGATTTTACAGTTGGCGGTGGTATTTTTGAATTTTTGAAAAAAATGACCGGAGGTTTAACCATGAACGTTTCCGGAGCCTCTTACATAACGGGTGGCCCTTCTCGAGTTTATTTCAAGGATTATTATACCGGAGATGTAAACTTTAACTCAGGAACTTTTACTATTGATAATTGCCGCAACGTAGCCTTTCTTGGTGCACATGGTACCGTAGGAAACCTGAATGTGAATATAACAGGTAACTTGGATATATCAGGTGCCTCTACCATTTTGTACACATCAATAAGCGATGCCAACAATGGTAATGTAAATGTTACAGTTTCCAACAACATTTTACTAACCGATGCTCAGTTCAGTTCCTTTCATGGAGGGAATGCCAGTATAACTGTTGGAAGAGATTTTATACAAACAGGTGCTACCTCTCAATTTTATGGTCAGGGTAGTACTGTTTCAACAGGAAATTTTGATATGTTGATCCAGGGAGGATTATCTGTTTCTGATGGAGTTTATACTCAGTCGAGATCGTTTGGCTCAAATACGCTTACGGTTACTGAAACCATTGATGTGCAAAATGCGACTTTTTATGGAATGAACAATACATCTTATGGCAATTATGGAATTTCATCACTAACATGTTCCGATTTAATAATATCAGGAAGTAATTTTGAATTACAACGTGGCTATGTGTTAGACGGAAGGTCTGTGCCTGTGAATGTATCAAATGAGGTCACTTTGAACTTCACTGATCCTTCTCAAAAAATAATTTTTATTACCAAAGCCGGCAATAACAACGCAGTACTTGATTTAAATATAGGCTCAAATATGTTTGTTTCCGGAACTGCAAATGGTTTATTCAGTTCTTCATTATCAACAGGGAATGAAAATGTTGCCATTGGAGGTGACGTTTTTATTAGTCAGGGCCGCGTTCGTTTTGATGCGTATGAGGGTGCATCCACACGTGGTCATGTGGTGAATGGAACGGTTGGAGGTTCAATATTTATCAACGGGGGAAGTTTGGTATTCTCAGCTCATAAAGGGGCTGCAAACTGGGATGTAACTGGCGACTTTAATCAGACTGCCGGATATTCTATTTGTAAATGGAATATTGGAGCCGCAAATATCAATATTCAAGGTAATTATTTTCTGTTCAACAGTACTTCGGCATTATATGCCAGAACAGTTACTGCTACTGCAGATCCTGTAACCTTAACGATCAACGGTAATGCGACTTTCGATAATTCGACATTTATCTTCGATAGTTGTTCTTCCAGTGCTGCAACACATAAACTGGTATTTAAGGGTAACAAAGTTAATTTTAATGATAATGTGATATTTGAGCACAGAGCTCATCTAACTAATAAAACTGTATTTGGAAGTATCGTTTACGATAAAGCAGGAACAATTCAACTAAGAAGAAATGCTTTAGCCTTCGATATTCGACAAGTAAAACAAAGTGTTACTCCGGGAACTTTGGTTGATTTTACTGCATCTCCATTTGATTTAATGATATCTTCTCACACCAGCTCCATCGCGGCAACGCATACTACACTTGATATTGATGGCACTCTGAAAATGGGTGATAAAATGATCGTTGGCAGAAATGAGCCGAATTATTATTGCGCTGTTAATGTTAAAAATGGTGGACGATTAATCACCTCGCATGCAAATGGGTTATACTCGGGAACTGCTGCCGGATCTTGTATTTATCCATTGGTAAATACGAACTACAGAATGAATTTCAACCTGGATGCAAACAGTACCATAGAGTACAATGGTACCGATAATCAGATTGTATCCGGTACAGGTGTGGGAATAGCTAACAGTACGAATCACCAATATGGCAACCTCGACATCAATTTCCAG
>JBBQVM010000066.1:0-12736 GCA_038211525.1 Bacteroidia bacterium | reverse complement strand
AATCCCACCAGTGTTCATTCGCTTTGGCGGGAATAATTCCACCTGCAATTTGTGATGAGCGATCCTGAATTTTGAAGAATCCTTTTTTAAATGCTGTCAACTGCTCTAGCTGCACAGCAGGTTTTAATGAAAGGGCTGTTGCTAAAACTTGATCCGTTTGGTATTCTATTTTATTTTGTTCGAATTCCATCAATGTGTCTGCTATCCTTGCGGGATGTATTCTTATCCATACCCTTGGCGGGATAAGCATTGATACAGAAATTTCACTGAGTGTTATTCCTTCAGAGAGTGGGTGCTGAAAATTAAAGATTTCATCGGTATTAAAATCTGAATATTTGTGCTGAATTAGTTTTATTCGTTCTTTTATTGATAAATTATGAGGAACGATTTGTTGGTCATCGAAAAGTAACTCCGAAAAATAATTTATTAGCGGGTCCTTAAATCCATAAACAAGAAAATAACCTATTGCTAATCGGGTATTAAAATCACGTTCGGGTAACGACTTCCCCATCCTGTAAAAGGCATAGCACCAATCGGAAATAATTTTTCGATCACGTGAACCGAACTTTTTATTTTTCGAAAATATATTTTTCAGGTAACGGTGAAAGGGTACGTTCCCAGCATAACCAATAATCACTGAAGTGATAATCTGGATGCGGGCACCATCAAAATTCTTTCTAACTTCTTGTTCAGAAGTCAAGTTTGGTTTGTGTTTTAGATTTCCCTTTTACCTCTTCCACAACTTTGTCCTTTGAGGTTGATTCTGCCGGTGAAGCTTTCTTTGCGGATGGATTTGCCGCACTTTTAGTGATAGGCAAACTATCAAGCTGTCTTATTTTAGCAATAGGAAATTTAGTAAGCACGTTTCCAATCGCAGACCGGTTTTTAATCAGCACCTCATTAAAATTTACTTCCAGGTTCAGGTTTTTCAACTTTGGTCGTGGTTTAAGAACAACGTTTACACGCGGACCGTTATCGGGTCCTGATATCGCAAAATAAAGTAGTTTGGAACCCTCAGTTCCTTTGGTGAGTTCATAAACTTTTTCACGGGTGATACCGGTGATATTAAAACGCTTCACCATAATTGCTCCTCGAGCACCATCTTGGTAGATGAGGTTATAAATTTTATGTTCCTCATTTTTTTCAAAGATGGCTATATGACGAATATCCTTTCCCATATATTTCTTTTCATCAATACGGGAAACCATGCACTTACCATCTCCTGTAAAAGCAATAATATCATCAATGTCGGAACAATCACAAACGAATTCATCCTTCTTCATACCATAACCAACAAATCCCTCCTGGCGGTTAATGTAAAGCTTCTGATTATTAGCAATTACTTTGGATGCGATAATAGTCTCAAATGAGGTAATTTGAGTACGACGTTCCCGTCCTTTTCCGAATTTTTTTAACAGTTCTTTAAAATAATTAATCGCATAAGTTTTAAGATTCGCAAGATCATCGTTTATACGAGCTAATTCCGCTTCAATAGCAGCAATTTTTTCTTCGGCTTTGTTAGAATCATATCTGGAAATCCTCTTGATCTTCAACTCAGTCAATCCACCCATATCCTCAACCGTTACCGGTCGGCGTAGTACTTTAAGGTAGGGTTTTAGTCCTGCTGCAATGGTATCAATAATTTGCTCCCACGTTTCGCAGACTTCCAATGCGCGATAGATTCTTTTCTCAATAAATATTTTCTCCAGTGAACTGTAATGCCATTCTTGCTCTTTTTCCTCTTTCGCTATTTCAAGTTCTAGTTTCAGCAAATCTACTGTGTTTCGGGTCGATACTTCAAGTATGTCATTCACGCCAACAAACCGTGGGCGACCCTCTTCAATTATACAGGAATTAGGTGCAATAGAAACTTCACATTGCGTAAAAGCAAACAGAGCTTCAATTGCCTTGTCAGGATCTTGTGAAGCATCGGGGTGCAAATTGATAACAATTTCAACCTTTGAAGAGGTGTTATCTTCTACTTTTTTTATTTTAATTTTACCCTTTTCAACGGCTGCAAGTATCGAATCTATTACTGAGGAAGTAGTGGTACCAAATGGAATCTGAGAAATTACCAGTGTCTTTTTGTCCAGCTTTTCAATCACCGCACGAACGCGGATTCTTCCACCACGCAAACCCTCATTATATCTGGAGAAATCTGCAAGTCCGCCGGTGATAAAATCGGGCATTAAATTAGGACGCTTTCCTTTTATTACATCTATGGATGCCTGCAATAGCTCTACAAAATTATGCGGAAGAATTTTACTAGCCAGTCCTACTGCAATTCCCTCAACACCCATAGCCAGCAACATTGGAAATTTAACAGGAAGCGTAACCGGTTCGCGATTTCTGCCATCGTACGACTGCTGCCAAACAGTAGTCTTGGGATTAAAAACAACTTCCAAAGCAAACTTCGACAATCGTGCTTCAATGTAACGCGAAGCAGCTGCACTGTCTCCGGTATGTATGTTTCCCCAGTTACCTTGCGTATCAACCAACAAATCTTTTTGGCCTACTTGTATGAGTGCGTCACCAATAGAAGCATCCCCATGAGGGTGATACTTCATGGTATTACCAATTATGTTCGCCACCTTATTATAACGGCCATCTTCCATCTCATACATGGAATGCAAAATACGACGCTGTACCGGCTTTAATCCATCTTCAATATAAGGTACCGCTCTTTCGAGGATCACATAAGAGGCATAATCTAAAAACCATGTGCGGTACATTCCTGCAATAGCAGCGGTGTCCACACTCGGATGTTTTTCAACTGAGTTGTTATTATTTTCTGGTTGGTCAAATATATCAGACATCGGAATATTTTATTGGAAAGTCATCATTTAAAATGATACAGATTATGGATAGGCAAATGATTTTATTTTATCAGCTCTGAATTTTAGGCGATGAGTTCTTCTTGTTCTTCTACTTTTTCGGCTTTTGGCAGAACAATTAATTCCTCTTCCATTTTCAGATTTTGGATAATGAAATCCTGACGCTCGGGAGTATTTTTTCCCATGTAGTAATCAAGTAAATTATGCAGGGAGGACTCCCCTTTTAACTCAACAGGTTCGAGGCGGATTTTCTTTCCAATAAATGCTTTAAATTCATGAGGAGAAATTTCGCCCAGTCCTTTGAATCGGGTTATTTCAGGTTTTGGTTTTAATTTTTCAATTGCCTGCAAACGTTCCTGCTCAGAATAACAATAAATAGTTTCTTTTTTATTTCGTACTCTAAATAATGGTGTTTGCAAAATATATAAATGTCCATTCCTAACCAGGTCGGGGAAAAATTGCAGGAAAAAGGTTAGCAACAACAAACGAATGTGCATACCATCCACATCGGCATCGGTAGCTACAACAATTTTGTTGTACCGTAGTTCGTCCAATCCATCTTCTATATTGAGTGCATTTTGCAAGAGATTAAACTCCTCATTTTCATAGACAATTTTTTTAGTAAGGCCGAAACAATTCAAAGGCTTTCCTTTCAAAGAAAAAACTGCCTGTGTAGCAACATCTCTTGCAATAGTAATAGATCCACTTGCTGAATCACCTTCAGTAATGAACAACGTTGAGTACAAACGATCAACATGTTTAGAATGAAGATGTACCTTACAATCGCGTAATTTTTTATTGTGGAGATTTGCTTTTTTAGCTCGCTCGTTGGCAAGTTTTTTTATTCCTGCAATTTCTTTTCGTTCACGTTCCGACTGCTGAATTTTTTTGAGCCATGCATCTGCAATGATCGGATTTTTATGAAGAAAATTATCAAGTGCTGTTTTAACGAAATCGTTGATCCAGTTACGCAATGAGGGACCTCCTGGAGAGGTTACCTGCGAACCCAATTTGGTTTTTGTTTGCGATTCAAAAACGGGTTCCTGAATACGGATACTAACAGCAGCAGTTATGGAAGAACGCACATCGCTGGGATCAAATTCTTTCTTATAAAATTCACGTGCTGTTTTTACTAAGGCTTCGCGGAAAGCAGCTTGATGTGTTCCACCCTGTGTAGTATGTTGTCCATTAACAAAGGAATAATAATCTTCACCGTAAGAGCTAGTGTGCGTAAACGCAATTTCAATATCATCACCACTAAGATGAATAATCGGATAAAGACTTTCGTCGCTGAGATTATTTTTCAGCAGGTCGAGCAATCCATTTTCTGATGTGAATGGTTTCCCGTTAAAATATATTGTGAGACCAACATTGAGATACGTATAATTACGAATCATCATCTCCACAAAATCGTTGCGGTAATTATAACCGGTAAAAATATCGGTATCTGGAGTAAAAGTGATCAGGGTACCGTTTGGTTCCCCTCCGGCGCGTACCTTATTTTCCTTGATCAGGTTACCATGATGAAATTCAGCAATAACGCTCTGTCCTTCCCGAAACGACTGAACAACAAACTTTTCCGAAAGAGCATTTACTGCCTTGGTACCTACTCCATTCAAACCCACCGATTTCTGAAAGGCCTGACTGTCATATTTACCTCCGGTATTAATTTTTGAAACGCATTCTACCACCTTACCGAGGGGTATACCGCGCCCAAAATCACGCACTTCCACAATTCCCTCTTCAATGTGAATATCGATTTTACGACCATTTCCCATCACGTACTCATCAATCGAATTGTCTATTATTTCCTTTAAAAGGACATAAATACCATCGTCGCGGGAGGTACCGTCGCCGAGCTTCCCAATGTACATACCGGGTCGAAGGCGGATGTGTTCTTTCCAATCGAGCGACTGTATACTTTCCTCATTATAAACTGATTCCTGCTGTTTTTTTGCCATGAAATGTTAAAATGCCTGGTGTTTGAAAGTCCAAAGTTAACAATAATCAAAAAGTATTTCATTCCGAAAAGCCCCATCAACGGAGAGTTTTGAACCTGAAGATGTTAAAAATCGTCAATCTAAACCTTTGTTTTCCACCTGTCAGGTCAAACACCTGTCAGGTGCAGCACCTGTCAGGTGTAAGGAGTTAAGTTGCCCCTAAATACAAAGTCCCTCCTGCATTTGCAGAAGGGACTCGCTCGTTGGGGTTACTACTTATTCAATATTTTCAAATTCCTATTACTGAATTATAAGTGGTTTAGAGATTTTTCCACCATCATTAGTAAGAGTAACCATGTAATAGCCTGGTTTCAAATTTTCAATTGGGAGGTTAATTTCATTGGTATCTTCATCAACCATTATTCTTTGTGTTGCTACTGCCTGGCCAATCATGTTGGTAACGATTATGGAAGCTTCGGTATCAAACTGAGAGTTGAAAGTAAAATTGATTGAGCTTCCTGAGAGAACAGGGTTAGGATATAACTTAATATTTTCGATGGCAAAATCTTCTTGTGCATCAGCATCATCGCCGTCATCAGCGGCCAATCGTGGTGCATTGTTGTTACAATACATCATGTAAGTCATATTCTTTTTCTTTTGGTTAAGTTTCCACTCAAATTTCGCCAGAGCCGGTGCATTTGATTTTAAATAGTATCTTAAGAAAGACGCTAAGTAATAAGTTGCAAGGTGGTCAGTGTTCTGATATGAAGTGGGGAACCCGTTGCAGAGTACTTCTGTACCCGTGCATACACCGGCGTTCTGGGCGAAATTACAATGTGAAGCATCAGTTAAATTGATAAAGGTTTTACAATCAGAAGCAAGGTTATTAAACATTGGGAGTTGGTTCATTCCTGCTGGTGAAACACAATCTTCACCACCACTAATTACTACTGCAGGAATTGTTATGTTGGAAGATGCAGCAATAGCACTTGGCACTGTTTCAGTTGCAGCTAAGGTTACTAAGGCTGTAATAGAAGGATTGTACTGTGCGGCTAAAGTTGCAGCACCACCACCCATTCCGTGTCCCATAACACATGACTTGCTATTATGCTTTTTATAAAAGAATGAAGATGCATCATAACGCATGCTTACAAATTCAGAAGCGATAAAAGCCAAATCTTTTGCAAATTCATCGGCATTCGGAGTGCCTCCCATTTCAGTTACCGGAATGGCTAGAATAAATCCTTTTACCACAAAACGATCCCATAAATACTGATAATTGTTCCAGGCTACTTCCTTCTCATGACCAAAAACAATAACCGGAAATTTTTTCTCAATAGGTGATCCAAGTGGTACCATATATCCCGTTACATCAGAAGGATAAAATACCACAGTTTCAATAACGCGATTTCCCCGTGAAGGGTCTATGAACGTCATGTCTCTGGAACCGATATGATAGGTTTGAGCCATTAGGTTTGATGCTAACAAGAACCCGGTAAGGGTAAGGAGCATCGCTTTCGATTTTAATTGTATCATTTTATTCATTTTTTTGTTGGTTTGCCGTTTTTGTTTATTGAGCACATCCCGAAAGTAACCAAACAACAATGCGAAGGCGGGAATATTTGGTCAACAGACATTAGTTCTGGGCAGAACAACACAATTAAGTGGTTTGTATATTTTTAGTCAAAATTAATAAATTCAAGTAATTGATTCTTAGCTAGTTGATGGGATATTATAAAGGCAGGCGCTTGTTTTAAAAGGGTGAATACCTCCATTTTTCAGGTAAATGCAAAAGCCACCAAAAAAAGTGATTATTTTGTTAGTCAAATATTTTAGCAGCAGGAAGAGGGAATCCATCAATAAAATGAAAATAAGGTGCAGTGTAATTGGTACTGTATATTATGTGTACATTGATCCGGTAAAAATTAGACTATGAATTCTTCGGGCTCGGCCAATCATCGTTATTCCCTCGCTTTATTAAGCACCCTATTTTTTATGTGGGGATTTATTACTGTACTTAATGATATATTGATTCCACATTTAAAAGGACTCTTCGATTTGAATTACACCCGCACGATGTTAATTCAATTTTGTTTTTTCGGAGCCTATTTTATTACTTCCATTCCTGCCGGCGCTATTATTTCACGAATAGGTTATAAACGAGGAATAGTTTTAGGACTTAGTGTCACTGGATTTGGTGCACTCCTGTTTTTTCCGGCATCCATGATTATTTCTTACGGATTTTTTCTTACTGCGCTTTTTATTCTAGCTTCAGGGATCACCATCTTGCAGGTTGCGGCCAATCCCTTTGTTGCAGTGCTCGGTCCACCGGAGACTGCTTCAAGCAGATTAAATCTCACCCAAGCCATTAATTCATTAGGAACTACCATTGCTCCCTATTTTGGTTCTATTCTTATTTTGGAATCAAAAGGAATGCATCGTTCACCAGCTTATGAGGCTGCTAGTGTACAGGGACCCTATATCGGTATTGCTCTTTTATTAGGAATCATTGCGGTATTAATAGCGTTATCAAAATTGCCTGCAATAAGTGATGCCACCATGGAAGAGTATCACGACACCAAACATTTTGGCAAAAAAAGCGCCTGGCAATACAAACATCTTATTAGAGGAGCCATTGCCATATTTTTATATGTTGGCGGAGAAGTAACTATTGGTAGCTTTATGGTGAATTACCTTATGGAACCAAATGTAGGTGGATTAGTGCAAAGCGATGCCGGTAAATATGTTTCATTTTATTGGGGAGGTGCAATGGTGGGTCGCTTCATTGGCGCTTTAGTCTTGCAACGTTTAAAGCCACAATATGTATTAGCAGCTTGTTCTATTGCAGCTATTGCACTGATATTAATTAGTACTAATTCCTCGGGTCCATTAGCTATGTACAGTATTATAGCAGTTGGATTATTTAACTCCATCATGTTTGCAAATATTTTTACCATGTCGATGGAGGGACTTGGAAAATTTACCGGTGAAGGATCAGGTATTTTATGCATGGCCATAGTTGGAGGGGCTGTAGTGCCGTTGCTTACCGGTTTTATTGCTGATGAAATAGGATTGCAAACTGCACTTATGGTCACGGTGTTATGTTATGGTTATATTCTTTACTTTGGTATTAAAGGTTACAAACGTGACCGCGTTGCATAAATAAATTCTTACTTAATAAAATAATTGTATTGAAAACAAGACGTCAATTTCTTAAAATTTCTGCTGCAGGAACTATTGCTGCGGGTGTGATGCCGATAATAGTTGAAGGAAGTATTGCAGAAAATAAAATTAGTGCCGTCAATAATGGTCCTTTAGTTATTTCTACCTGGAACCATGGATTGAAAGCAAATGAAGCCGCATGGAAAATTTTATCTAAGAATGGCTCAGCACTAGATGCAGTTGAAAAAGGTGTTAACGTTGTTGAAAGTGATCCTGAAAATACAAGTGTTGGTATGGGAGGCGCTCCCGATAGAGACGGAAGAGTTACTCTTGATGCTTGTATTATGAATGAACACGGCGATTGCGGTTCAGTGGCATGTATAGAGCATATTGAAAATCCAATTTCTGTTGCCAGGATGGTGATGGAAAAAACACCTCACGTAATGATTGTTGGTGATGGTGCGCTTACATTTGCCTTGGACAATGGTTTCAAAAAAGAAAATCTCCTTACTCCTGCTTCTGAAAAAGCATGGAAAGAATGGCTGAAAACTAATTCCTACAAACCCATTATCAATATCGAAAACCACGATACCATTGGAATGATTGCCATGGATCATTTAGGAAATTTATCAGGATCATGCACCACAAGCGGACTTGCTTATAAGATGCACGGCAGAGTTGGCGACTCGCCAATTATAGGTGCAGGGTTGTATGTAGATAATGAAGTGGGTGGCGCCTGTGCAACGGGTTTGGGCGAAGCTGTTATCCGTCAGTGCGGAAGTTTTTTAGTTGTTGAATTGATGCGACAAGGTTTATCACCTACCGAAGCATGCAAAACTGCTGTAGAACGAATTACCAAACATGAAAAAAATATTGATGACTTACAGGTTGGGTTTTTAGCCATGAATAAAAAAGGTGAAACCGGTGCCTATGCCATTCACCCCGGTTTTAATTATGCATTACACAACAGCGATGAAAATAAATTGGTTGATTCAGGGTCATGGAACAAATAATATTTTCTTAAAATTCTCAAATAATCTATAAATCACTTTGGCAGGATGAAAAATAAAGTCCATATATTACTTTTCGTTTTTACGATTGGTATTTTTTATAGCACCCAACTATTAGCACAAGGAAAAAAGCTCACTACATTAGTAAATCCATTTATTGGAACAGATGGTTTTGGTCATACTTATCCAGGTGCCTCTGCTCCATTTGGTATGGTGCAATTAAGTCCGGATACCCGCACAACAGGATGGGAGAATTGTTCGGGTTATCATTCCAGCAACCCAACCATCATCGGATTTAGTCATACCCATCTCAGCGGAACAGGCGCAGCCGACTATGGCGATATATTATTTATGGCCACTCAAGGCGTTCAATTGGATCCCGGTAAAGAGTCAGATCCATTATCGGGTTACCGTTCGTCCTTTAAACATGAATCAGAAAGAGCTGCGCCGGGTTATTACAGAGTAATGTTAGATGACTATGGCATACAAGCAGAAATGACATCGACTACTCGTTGTGGTTTTCAAAAATATACTTTCCCCGCTTCCGATAGTAGCACCATCATCCTCGATCTGGTTCACGGCATTAGCAATAAAGTTACCGATGCTGAAATTACTTTCCAAAATAAAAATTCAGTAAGCGGTTACCGTCGCTCGAAAGGTTGGGCCAACGATCATATTATTTATTTTTATGCTGAATTTTCAAAGCCATTCTTATCATCAGGAATTACAGATGGCGACAATAAAGTTGTAAAAGGGAATTCCTATAAAAGTCATGAGGGTGTTAAATCATGGGCAATTTTTAAAACAAATAAATTTGAATCAGTTTATGTGAAGGTAGGAATTTCAACAGTGAGCGTTGAGAATGCTAAAATGAATCTTGCAAAAGAAATTTCGGGATGGGATTTTTTACAAACGATGAATAATGCATCCTTTGCGTGGGAAGATGAATTAAGTAGAATAGTTGTTGAAGGAAAAAATAAATCAGATAAAATCAATTTTTATACTGCCTTGTATCATACTATGCTAAGTCCGAATATTATGTCGGATGTTGATGGCCGTTACAGAGGTATGGATGGTGAAATTCACAAGATGGAACGAGGTAATATGTACACTGTATTTTCCTTATGGGATACGTTCAGGGCGCTTCATCCTTTGTTTACCATAATAGATCCGCAAAGAGCACAAGATTTTGTCAGAGCACTATTGCAAAAATATAAAGAGTCGGGATTACTTCCCGTTTGGGAACTGGCTTCCAATGAAACAGGCTGTATGATCGGTTATCATTCAGTCCCGGTAATTGTTGACGCTTGGAGCAAAGGATTGCGTGATTTCGATGCCGACCTGGCGCTGGAAGCAATGAAAAAAAGTGCCTCCCAAGATCATCTTGGCCTGAAATTTTATAAGTCGCAAGGCTATATCCCAGCTGATAAGGAAAATGAATCCGTTTCAAAAACAATCGAATATGCCTATGACGACTGGTGCATTGCGTTAATGGCAAAGGATCTTAATAAACAAGAAGATTTTAAAACTTATTACAATCGCTCCAAATCTTTTCTTAATGTATATGATGCTGAATCAGGATTCATGCGTGGAAAAAAGAACTCCAACTGGGTGAAACCCTTCGATCCTTTTGAAGTGAGCGGTATTTATACCGAGGCTAACGCCTGGCAATATACGTGGTTCGCTCCCCATGATATTAAAACCATGATCGCCATGATGGGTGGTATAGAAAAATTCACCAATCGACTCGATACTCTTTTTACTACATCAGCAAATATTACCGGCCGGTCGCAGCCTGATATCAGCGGAATGATTGGTCAGTATGCACAAGGCAATGAACCAAGTCATAATATGACCTATCTCTACAATTTCACAAACGAGTCATTTAAATCTGCTGAAATGGTAAAAAAAATAATGAATGAATTTTATACCAATAACAGAGATGGTTTAATAGGTAATGAAGACTGCGGACAAATGTCAGCATGGTATGTTTTTTCCGCAATGGGATTTTATCCGGTCTGTCCGGGTGATAATAATTACTATTTCGGTTCTCCACTATTCGATAAAATAACTATTGGTAAAGGAAATGGAAATAAATTTGTGATAACTGCTGATAGTCTTTCTACAACAAATATTTATATAAAATCCGTTTCCATTAATGGTGAAAAAGTAGGTCGTCCTTTACTACATAAAGATCTCTCTTCGGGAGGAAACTTACAATTCCAAATGACATCCTTGCCAACGGGTCCCACTTTTCAACCTCCTATCGCTATAGATCAAATGGAAATAGTGATGGAACCATTCTTGGTATCAGGCGAAAAAGCATTTCTCGATTCCTGTATCATCGAAATGAAATGCTATACAGAAGGAGCGAAAATATATTATACAACAGATGGCAGTGAACCCAATGAAAAATCAAATCTCTTTTCTAAACCCTTCCCTATTTATAAATCAACGAGTTTAAAAATGGTTGCACTAAAATCGGGAATGCAAAATAGTTTTACTGAACAATCCTCATTTTTAAAACTAGCTTACCGTAGAACCATCACCTACACACATCCCTACAGCAGCACTTACACTGCCGGAGGAGCAAACGGTCTTATCGATGGAATTCATGGCGAGCCAAATGCCTTTGGTGCATGGCAGGGATTTTATGGTGATGATTTTGAAGCCGTAATCGACTTACAAAAAATAAGGACCTTCAATCATATCAATACCACCTTTCTGCAACAATACCCTTCGTGGATCTGGTTACCAGAAGATGTCGAATATTTAGTTTCCACCGATGGAAAAAAATTCAAATCCATATACTCCAAAAAAAATGACATAGCTCTGGATGCCCCCGATTCATTCGTGAAAGCTTTCGACGCTACAGTTTCCAACACCAAAGCACGTTATGTAAAAATCAAAGCAAAAAACATCGGCGTCTGCCCCCCCTGGCATCCGGGAGCAAACGAAAAAGCCTGGATCTTTGTCGATGAAATAGAAATCGATTAAGCCCTCCCCTTCTCCGCGCCTCTGCGCCTCTGCGTTCACCCCCCTCGGCGACTCCGCTTTAAATATCCTCGCATAAACGTAACCCCTTCTCGGCTAACGAACATTAAAGGGAATAATTAATTTAACACTAAAATTCCTCCCCATTTCATAAACCCCTGTTCTTCCTGTTGCATAATTTTCGGGTGCATATTTAAGTCTGCTGAGGTGACTTTGGTAGGCAGTGTCGAAGACATTATTCATACTTAAATAAATCGAACACCGTGTTTTATGATTAAACACCAAATCACTTCCCGTACCAATATTTACGAGCGTATAACTTCCGGTTGCAGTTTCAGTTCCATTGACGGCATAGAATTTATTTTGTTCAAAATAATGATCCATTCCAATTTGTAAATAGCAATTAGTAAGATGTTCATTAATTTTTCTGTTAGTAGCTTTTAATTCGGAGGTTAATTTCGCTGCGGGAATTAATGGAAGATACTTTACAGAATCGGGTTGATTTAACAAGGTTCCGTTAACATACGAAAAGGTATTTTCGAAATGAAGCCAGTCAAACGGGTGAGGATGTATGTCGATGCTTATTTCACCTCCTGAAAGATTTGCTTTTCCTGCTGTAAATTTATACACCGGGATATCATTAATTAACGAATCGCTTCCTGTGTTGCCATTTAATTTACTGATATAAATAAAATTATCTATGGTATTCGTAAATAAATTTAGCTCCCCGGTAACATGGCTTGAATTTATTCCGAAGGTATAATCCAACTGCAGACTATTTTCAGGCTTCAGTTGC
>JBBQVM010000065.1:0-12893 GCA_038211525.1 Bacteroidia bacterium | reverse complement strand
AATAGTGTTGACCTTGGCGGGAATAGTGGTTGGTCGTTTACCTCTTGTGTTCCACCTGCAAGCAATGTGTGGCCGGGTGATGCTAACTACGATCTGACTGCTGATAATACCGATATCTTAAATATTGGTCTTGCCTACGGTTATACAGGTCCTGTACGTACAGGTGCTTCTATTGCCTGGGTGGCACAACCTGCGAACGACTGGAGTGCTCAGTTTGCAAACGGAGCCAATTTAAAGCATGCCGATACTGATGGAAATGGGGTGGTTAATTTTGATGATACCACAGCCGTGTCGGTCAATTATGGATTAACGCATCCTTTCCGCTTACAAAATCCTGTTGTTTCCCAGTTGCCATCTCCGGTGTTGTACGTAACCACCAACCCGGATACAGCCAGTACCAGTGACACAGTGGAAGTAAGTGTTTTCCTGGGTACCAGCACGCTTCCTGTTGACAGTATTTATGGAATTGCCTTTACCTTAAATTTCGATACAGCGCTGGTGAATACTGCCTACCTCTCCACCGATTTCTCAGGTTGCTGGTTAGGAACCCAGCAAGTGGATTTGATAGCATTCAACAAAGATTTATTGGCACAAGGAAGTGTGGATATTACTTTGGTTCGAAACGATCAACAAAACATTAATGGATTTGGTTATCTGGGTAAATTAGGAATTGTGATTGTAGATAATGTAGGTGCCAAAATTACATTGCCAATAACTATTTCGGACATCACTGCTATAACGGCAGGTGAATATGTGCTACCTATTGCATTCGAGAATGATTCAGTAGTAATTGATACCACTACCACAACCGGAATCGCACTTGCGCCGGATGCAGGATCGAAGATAAGCCTCTATCCTAATCCGGCAGATCAGTTTATTCAGGTGAATACCGGTGACGTAAAAGTTAAAGAATATGCCATTTATAATCAGTATGGTGTACAAATTAATAAGGGTCCTGTGCCAACGAATCGATTCAGATTAAATACTTCATCAATGCCTCAAGGTGTTTATACCGTTCAGTTCTTCACCGATCAGGGGGCAGTTACCAAGAAATTTCTTGTGGTTAGGAAATAACTTTTCATTGTACGCATTGATAGGCTCCGGGAAACCGGGGCCTTTTTTCGTTTTACAGCATATTTAAAAAATGTTTGTTAATTTTCCGGTTGTAATTGCTTTGCGCGATGCCCATTTTTGCACCCATGTTATCAAACACTATTATGTACGAAGCGCTCTTGAATAAAGACGCCACCTACGAAGGCTCCTTTATTGCAGCAGTGAAAACAACGGGTATCTTTTGTCGTCCCACTTGTACGGCACGAAAACCAAAACCTGAAAATGTAGAATTTTTTCCGTCGGTGAAGGAGGCTATGCTGAATGGCTATCGTCCTTGCAAAGTTTGTACGCCGTTGCAAAATCCCGGACAAACTCCCGAGCAGATACAACAACTACTGAAAGAATTACAAAACGATGCTACTCTTAAAATAAAAGATTACGATCTGGTAAAACGTGGGTTGGAGCCCTCTTTTGTAAGGAGGTGGTTTTTGAAAAATCATACTATGACCTTTCAAGCCTTTCAACGAATTTTCAGAATTAATGCAGCATTAAAAAAACTGCAACAAGGGGAGTCGGTTACGGCAACAGCTTTCGATTCCGGATATGAATCTCTTAGTGGATTTAGTGATTCATTCAAGAATGTGTTAGGTATATCTCCTGGTAAAAGCCTCCATAAAACAATTCTCGATCTGGCACGCATCGATACACCTTTAGGTCCAATGTTCGCTTGTGCAACAAAAAAAGGAATATGTTTATTGGAGTTCACCGATCGTAAAATGCTGGAGACAGAATTTAAAACAATCAAGAAAAAGTTAAATGCTGATATCATTTATGGTGTAAATCCCCATCTTGATTTATTAAAATTGGAGCTCGATGACTATTTTAAAGGAACACTGCAAAATTTCACCGTCCCATTAGATCTCCTTGGAACCGAATTTCAAATTTTGGTTTGGCATGAACTGCTATCAATACCCTATGGAACCACCCGATCTTACATGAAGCAGGCGATACAACTCAACAAAGCTTCAGCAATACGCGCCATCGCACAGGCAAATGGGATGAACAAAATTTCCATCGTAGTACCTTGTCACCGAGTTATTGGTAGCAACGGACAACTTACAGGTTACGGCGGAGGGATATGGAGGAAGAAGTGGCTGCTGGAAATGGAAAGTAAATTGAAATAGCTTGTGCTGATGTGCTGATGTGTTGATGTGTTGATGTGCTGATGTGTTGATGTGTTGATGTGTTGATGTGGTAAATTGTTGATGTGTTGATGTGTTGATGTGTTGATGTGGGAATTTGGGAATGCAAAAAAAACGAGAAACTAACGGCAAGTTCAGCACAAGTGTCAACACTTAATTCGATAGTGAAAATTTTGTACTGTCAGATGCAAAGTGTGGGTAAAAACAATACGCTTAAAAACTAAAATCTCATAGGCATTATACCGAACATGATTTTTATTGCGGAGATTATTTTTTGTCCAATCAAAACACAAATTCACGACGCATCAAGTCGCAGAAAACATGTCCTCCCTACGGCATGGTGACTTAAATAATGAATGATGTTCATGATGAATCGCACGGGAAAGCATTTGACATACAATTGACTATAGTTTTCGTACCAATTCATAAAAGGGCTAAAGCCCGATTTCTTCTCTTTGTCCTTCTCCGCCCTAAAGGAAGGAGTTAGTAAATTAATTTGTTAATGGAGCAAAACCTTTTTGATCGCGTAGTTTGCCCTAAAGGGCCGAGTTAGAGCAAAAGCAAAACTCGAATAGGGGCTTCAGCTCTTATGAGAGAGAGCAGAATTAACTTGAACACTGGAAACTCTCGTAGACAAAAAACAGTTCACTAACTCCTTCCTTCAAGGCGGAGATGCGATACGACGACCATCTACTGCCGCAGACGAGTTTTGTTAATGTAACGAATTATTACCAAGGGAGGAGAGCGAAAATACTTTTGTGGAAACGAGATTTTAGTTTATACAATCGCAAAAACGAAAACAATTTACTAACATCGCCTTTAAAGGCGGAGAAATGAAAAAATGTAAAACTCGAGTAGGGGCTTCAGCCCTTATGAGAGAGAGCAGAATTAACTTGAACACTGGAAACCCTCGGAGACAAAAAACAGTTTACTAACTCCGTCCTTCAGGGCGGAGATACGATACGACACCAACCGCTCCCGCAGACGAGTTTTGTTAAGGAAACAAATTATTACCAAGGGAGGTGAGCGAAGAGCCCATCGTGGAAAAGAGATTTTATTTGTGTAAACAAAAGTGTAGTTTTAAGAAAAAATTCCAATTTTAGACCTGCCAGGTGTAAAAATCACAATTGTAAAATTTTCAATGCATCATAAAATATTATTCGTCCCAGAACTAATATCCGTTGACGAATAACATTAGTAATTGCTAGTTCACTTAAGACGAATTTGATTTTGAAAAAAAAGATTTTAGTTCCGCTATCGTTATTTGTGCTTTATCACCTTTTCCACCAGCTTCTCATTTCCTGAATCCACAATTATTTGATAAATATCAGGAGCGAGGTAGTCGAGGTCGATGGTGATTTGTTGTATGCCGGCAGCGACCGGGTACTCTTTAAAATAAACTACTTGTCCCAGAACATTAACAATACGCACCACCGCTTTACCCTGGGCACTTTGGTTAATTACCACATTTAAAATGGTATTAACGGGATTGGGGTAAATGTTTATAGTTGCTGCCGAAGGATTGTTTTTCTTACAATTGATGTTAATGATTTTGGACTCCGTAGATTCGCCGTCAAAATCATATTGCTTCAGTCGGTAATACCACGACTTGCCGGCTGTATTTTCTGTGTCGGAAAACTTGTAGTAGGTGTTGAGTGAAGTTGTTCCCGCACCTTTTAGTTTGGCTAACTCAACAAAATTTAATCCATCAGCACTTCTCTCCAGGGTAAAATAATCGTTATTTATTTCTGATGCAGTTACCCATTCAAGATTAATAGCGTTCTGATTACATTCACCTGTAAAGCTCATTAATTCAATAGGGAGTGGAATAGATTGCGGTGCGAGATTGAAGTTTTCAGTATTGAACGACACCCATGAATTTTTAGTAACACTAGATAAGTTTGGTGATGCTAAGCCTGACAAAATTACTCCTGAAATAGCACGCCACTGAACCGGTGGTGCACTGTAAGCCCATTGTGTCATTAATAGTCCCGGAAGAGGAGCAATTGCATCCTGCACATTATCAAAATAAAGTGAGATGTTGGGATTGGTTGATCCACTGAGGCCGTTTATTTTTTGATACCACAACGGATTTATAGCACCCAGATTAGGATCCTTCAATAATATGGAATAACCATCTATTGTTGGATCGTTATTTACAAACCGTGCCGCATAGGTATTAGCTGCTGAATTTGTTGGAGCTAAACCAACCGGCCTGTATCGGGGATTACCCTGACTGGATCCCAACGGAAAAATATATAATCCGGTTGAATTGGTGTTCCACCTCAACCTGCCTGATCCGGTACTGCTCACAAAACCTGCAACAGGCGTAGAAGATAATCCGCCAAATCGGGTAATTGCATTTACCGAAGTGTTGGTTACATGCATCCAATTTCCTTGCGTGGCCAGCTCGCGGTTGTTAAGTGCTAAGGTGCCCTGAACAATACTATTTACGTTCTGTGTTTTTGTTCCGGTTCCTGTTAAAGTAAGATTGTAATAGTTCGTTACACTGGTTCCTGTTATTAATTGAGCCGCACCATTGAGTTCGGTGGTGCCCGGACTAGAGTTAATAAATGCGTTACCGGAGCTGTTGTTGGTCCAATCTCCTGTTAAGGTTATTAACCCCCAGTTATCCAATCTGCCTATATTCACACCGTTATCCTGGTTAATCAAACCACCCTGGATGGTAACAAGTGCATTGGGTTCAACCTGTATTAAAGATCCATCATTCACAATTAAACCGCTACCTGCGGCAGGACAAGCTGCTACGGTAATGTAAGCTGTTTTTGTAAGAGTATTATTTCCAAAGGCATTGGTAGCCTGCAGCAGTACATTGTAAACTCCCGGTGTGTTGTAGGTGATAACAGGATTTTGTGTCACCGATAAAAAAGGTGTTCCTCCGGTGCAAGCCCAGTTCCAGGCTGTAGGAGAGTTGGTAGACTGATCGGCAAATGAAACAGTGCTTCCGGCACAGACCGTAGTTGGCCATCCTGTAAAAGCAGCTACCGGCGCCGCGCACGTGTTAACGGTAATGTAACCGGCAATAGTTGTGGAATTGGTACCACTGATATTTGAAACAGTAAGTGAAACAGCGTAGGTGCCTGCGGTGTTATAATTAACAACCGGATTTTGCGCAATCGAAGTTGCAGGGGTTCCTCCCGTAAAGGTCCACGACCATGAATTAGGAGTGTTTGAGGAGAGATCCGTAAAACTAACACTTCCTCCTGCACACAAAGTTGTTGGCGTTCCCGAGAAGGACGCTACGGGAGGCAATGGACAATTATTTACAGTGATGTAACCACTTTTAGTAATGGTGTTATTCCCGTAAGGATTGGCAGCAGTTAACGTAACCGCATATACCCCCGGAGTTGCATAAGTAATAGCAGGGTTCTGTAATGCTGATGAGGCAGGTAATCCTCCAGTGAAGGTCCATGTCCATGACGTTGGTGAATTGGTTGATAAATCGTTGAAATACACCTGCCCTCCTGCACAAACAGTTAATGGAGACGCCGAAAAATTGGCTACAGGTGGAGGGCAATTATTAACGACAATATAATTCGTTTTTACTTCAGTATCGTTACCGGAAACATTCGAAACCACTAATGTAACTGTATAGTTTCCGGGAGTGGCGTAAGTGATTGGTGGTGGATTCTGTCCCACAAATGCAGCAGGTGCACCACCGGGGAAACTCCAGTTCCAGGTGGTTGGAGTGCCTGCACTTAAATCGGTGAAGGTAACCACCAGTGAATTGCAGCCGCTGGTTGGTGAAGCTGAGAAATTTGCAATTGGTGCATTTATAGAACAATTCGAGGCATTCAATGCAATCATTTTAGAAGGGCCGCAGGTATTGTTTATGACACTCCTAGACATGATATCGTTTCCTCCTGCAAATTCACTTGCCGCAGTAAGCGTACGGCGGTCGGTATTTGGGCCAACGGCGTAATTCATCACAGTAACAGGTAAAATGGTGTGTCCAAGTTGGTGACTATGTCCCAGCTCGTGTAAATTAACGGATTCAAAGTCGAATAATCCACCGGCAGTAGCAACAGGTCCGTAGTTCCAATTGATTCCTCCGGTTCCATTGGTTCTAAATTTAAGATCGTTTTCACTCAAGTACCAAATGTTAGCGGCACAACCACTGTAATAAGAGTAGGATACTCCTAAAACTCCTGCAGGTAAAGCACATGCTCCGTCAAATGTTACAATGTTACTTCCGTCGAGAGCCTGGCAACTGATTGCAGTAGTTCCGGTTTTATTAAAGTTTACATAGGTGTTACATCTCCACGTCTGCAAGGCTCTTTCAAAGGCGGCAACTGCCGCTGCGTTGCCATTAAATGTGGTGTTGTACAAATAATTATAACCGCCAATTCCATTATTATTCACCAGGTCGGGTTGATAGTAGTTACCACCGGAATTTACATTGGATTCATTATAATTGATTGTGATGGTAACTCCTGAAATTGTTGACTCATTGAGTTCGTTTGTCACTCTTATATTTCCACTGCCTGCCTGTGTTGGTACCCATGCCTGGATTAGTGTTGCGCTCCATGAAACAATGTGATTGGCAGGAGTGGGGATGAAACCTGCACCTCCGTTATTGGCATCACGGAATTCGAGCGCCCGTGTTCCACCGTATGGACCGGCGCCAAAATTGGTTCCATTAACTGATACCAGCGAAAAGGTCCCCGCTGTGGAGGGTGATGTGATGCCGGTGATGGTTGGAAATGCTAAAGGTGATAAAATTGCTCCCGGTCCTGAATATGCCGGAGGAGCCACGTTGAAAGGAAGTACCTCACTAAATGGTTGCCCCGTTAAAGCAATTAGATTTTGATAAACCTGAACTGAAATGTCGCTGTAAACAGCATAGGCATCAATTGCCTCCTGCGATTTTAAATCGTATTTAATAAACGACTGGTTAGCAGCATAACCTTCAAACTGTAATGTGATGGGGAAGGGAGAGAAAGAATTTGTCTGCGTGTTTGGAACACCAAAAAATATTCCCGTTTCATCTAATTCAAACTGTAAGGAGGGTTCCGCCTTAATGAGCGTGTTTCCCACAATTCCTCCTTCGGTTATAATTTCTACCTGGTTAGCTGTTACGTTTCCTTTAAAAACTTTGTAAACATCTATAACGTTGCTGGTATATATGAAATCGTGGTTGCTGTTCCAATAAGAATTTTGACTCACCACTTTTCCTTCAATAATTATTGAAGACTGGTTGACTCTTTCTGTTAGGCTTATGGGATAAGTCATGCACTGACCCATTGCCAGGGAACTAAACAGAAGACTGAGAAAAAAAAGATAAAGCTTTTTCATAGGATGAATATAGAGGGGGTGAAATCTTTAACTGTTATTGTTTTTTCTTGGATGGAATTGCGGGTGATTTTGCTGATTCAGAAGTAACAGGTGTTAGCGTTCTGGCAGTCTTGCCGTATAGGGCCGATTCATTACTTTGTCCGTACAAATCAGGCATTAAGTATTTTCCGGAAGCATCACCTGTTTTTGCAACTTCAACATCGCGCAACTGCGGATTTTGTTGCATGTAGGGATCGTTTCGTTCTGCGGAAAGCATCCAGGACACTTTCATTCCCGGCGAGCCACCTGCAATTGTAAATTGTTTGTTTTGAACTTCCTGTTTTATATAAACGCTTGCCTGCTGACCGATTGGAGTTAGGCTGTAAGCATAGTTGTTGTTATTGATCGCATCAAAATAGGAGGGAAGCTGAATAACTCCTTCACCATTCGCATCCAATGTTACATTACCACGATAGATGTTTAATACCTCATTTGATTCGATTGAAAAATGTTTAAGGAATTTATTCGCCGGATCCAACGGATGGTCAATGACGAAAGTCTTGGTGCCCGAAGCCGCAAAGTCGCCATTGGAGAAAATTGCATACCTGGTAGCTCCGTTAGGCGCTGCTAATTCTTGTCCGAGTATACCCACTGCATTGGCACCTGTGGTTTGGTTGTCACCGAATATTGCCAATGAAGTGTTAGCGGGAGAGGTACCTGTAGGAATAACACCCCAAACACCATACGGACTAGCTCCAACGTTAGCGATAGCAAGTACTCCTGTTCCGCTTGTTCCGGTACCCAGTCCATAAACGCCTTCACCACCTGCTGCATAAGAAGCACCTATAACACCGGATCCTGTGGATGAATCCACACCTGTTACTCCTGCGCCACCTATAAATGAAATGATGATCGATTTGTTGTTGGTTCCCAGAACGGCACTACCTGAAACTCCGGTAGGGACATTGGAGAATGCCAACACACCGAAACGAGTAGCTTTAAAGGATCCTCCACTACCAGCTAGGAGGTAGGTTCCGCCTAAACCATTTCCGGAAGCGATAATTCCAGTTCCGGAGGCACTATTATTATAAGCCTGAACACCAAAACCATTTGCGCCATTAGCTTGTCCAAGCACGCCCACCGACGATCCTGAATTTCCGAAAACACCTAAACCCGATCCATTCTCACCATACACCCCTGCACCAGCGGCGGCATTTACATATCCGTTAATAGCGTAATTATTGGCAGCGTTGATAGTTCCTGCGTACCCGGTTCCATAAACCCCAAGAACATCACCTGCCTGTGTGGTAGCAGCATTCATGGATATTGGTCCGGTAGCGAAAACGCGCATCCGTTCTTCCGTTGGTGTGCTTCCGCCTGTTTTAACAACAAAGTCAACGGCATCGGTTGTGCCAATAAAATTTGTAGTGGCTACAGTGCCGCTGTTACTTGCTATGCTCAACTCATGAAAGGGCTAAACGAACTAAAAAAGTTATTAACATTAGATTTAAATTGAAAACTTAGTGGTACCATTGTACACTCACTTTTTGCAACCACTTTAAGTCTTCACCCCCCGAGACAATAATTTGTGGTTTGGGTTTGGTATTGCTACATCTAACCAAACTATAAGTCATGAAAACAAATAAAACAGGTATTGCTTTTGGCAATCAAATTTTAAATTACATTTTTCGAAACGGTAGACTATTCTCATTTGCAGTTTCCTTGAAATTATTGTTGCTGTTTTTAATTGCTCAAACAGTCTCTCTAGTCGCTATGGCTCAACCGGTTTATAATCTTCCGGTAACAGATGACGTTTGTCCGGGAGAAATGGCAATTTATAATGTAACCTGGACAACCGGAACTTCGACACCTGTTAGTGTTGTATATAGTGTAACGGGATCAGTTCAATTTATTCCGAATGGAAATAGTGTAACCGTTACTTGGAACAATCAGGGTACAGGAACAATTATTGCTGATTGTTATGATGCCAATGGACAATTTGTTTCAACCAATACATGTGTTGTTACGATTCACGACAGTCCATTTCCAGTAATAACTTCAAGTTCAATAATTAATTGCACAGAATATCCTCTTGACGAACATGGCGATCCTATTATAGATCCTTCAGAATGTTGGCAGGTTTGTGAGCGATCAACAGTACAATATGAAACACCACTGAATGCCGGATCAACTTATGTTTGGTCAGTTACTGGGGCTTCTTCTTATTCATCTAATCAAAATGAGTTAATTGTTAACTGGAATACTTATGGCACTGGCACCATTCAACTAATGGAAACAAATTCATTTGGATGTCAAACAACTATTGAACAATGTATTTATATTTTAAAAGGACCTACAGCTTATTTTAACACACTTCCACCATCAGATATAAATTCGGGCGCACCGCTTGTATTATGTGAAGGGCAAACCGTTTACTTTTTCGGACAAGGATTTGATCAGGGAGGACCTCAGATTGTTTCCTGGTTTTGGGATTTCGGTGATGGTGGAGTTTCAATTGATCAAAATCCTTCTTATGGATATGTAAATGCAGGTACATATCCGGCAGTATTAACCGTAACCAATGCCTGTGGTTGTTCTTATTCCATCAAGTTAATAATTGAAGTCACCCCTGATAAGATCGTTGATATCGAATGTGCATCGCCTGTTTGTGAAGATGCCATCGAAACTTATTCCACTGGTGCTGTTTGCGATGAGTATTATTGGACAGTGACAAATGGCCAGATCATTCCACCAACAGGACCCTATGGTTCCACTATTCAGGTACAATGGGGTAGTGGTAATAACGGGCCGGGTGTTGTTTCACTTGTTGGCTCAAATTGCAACACCAATTGTACCAGCACAGCAAGCATTCTTATTCCAATATTTTCACCATCATTTCCTATCACAGGCCCCAATCCTGCCTGCACTAGCACTCAGCAAACTTATTCTGTTCCGCTGGTTCCCGGTACCGTTTATATTTGGTCTGTTTCGAGTGGAACTGCTGCAATAGTTCATGGACAAGGCACTAATGAAATTGTTATTGACTTCACCAATTCAACAACACAAGTGATTATCACAGTTGATTACATCAATACTTTTTTGAATTGCGGGCCCGGTCAAAGTTCCTTAACAATCGACATTCATGATAATTTTTCCGTCGATGAAGAAGACGATATCTGTGTTGGGGAAGCCGTTACTTTCAATTGCAGCATAAATATCATTGGGGCGATTATCCGGTGGAAAATATTTAATTCATCCAATCAAGTAATATATACTCACAACGGATATGATAATTTTATTACCATTAATCCCTGGACTTATGGACCTGGTATATTTACCGTAGCTGTTGAAAACCTGCAAGGATATTATTGCACATCAAGACAAACCATCCAGTTCAGGGTACTGGATGCACCTTCTGCTCCTACACTTTCATCAGGTGATCAGGAGGTTTGCGATAATACATCACATACTTATACTGCACTTTCATTACCGGGGCATTATCTTGAGTGGCAAGTGACAAATAATGGCACCACAACAACCTATACCGGAAATTCTATTACGGTAACCTGGGTAGCACCTCCCTTTGGAATCAATATTTTTCAGGTTTCAAATAATACGGGTTGTCGATCGGTAAACCCAACTGTTGTACCTATAAATAAAATTTCACCCGTTGCGCCAACATTTTCCGGTCTACAAACTCCTTGTACAAATTCATCACAACAATATGATATATTAACCAATTTCAATTTGTTGCATCCTGATCTGATTCAATGGAGCATTGATCCACCTGCAGCCGGCAGCATTGTTACCGGCCAGAATTCTGGGGCAGTTAGCATTTTATGGAACAATTTACAGGGCACTGCAACTATCAGAGTCAAAATTGTAACTTGCGGGTTTGACGATAACCCGGCGCCTTCCGGTTACTACGAATATTCTGTATCAGTTGGAGGCCTCAGTGGTTATAATATTGCAACTTCTGGAAGTTTGTGTTCAGGCTCTCCGAATCAGGTTAATTTTAGTATTTCGCCAGCTTTGCCGGGCTCTCCTACCTACGATTGGGACTTCGGTGATGGCGGAACCTCTTCTTCCGCAAACCCGAGTCACACATTTACATTACAAAGCGGATCGTCTTCCACGAGTTTTCCAGTAACCGTTACTATTGATAATGGCAGCTGTACAACATCTGTAAATACAACTGTTCAAATTTATCCAAGCCCGGTCTTCTCAGTTTTGACTGATCATCCAAGCATTTGCCCTCCAACCACGACTAATGCTACTTTAACAATTTCAACTCAACAAAATACTAATCTCACTTATAATTGGTCAACTGGAGCAACTTCTGCGGCTGTTAATGTAGCCGCTGCAGGATTTTACACTGTTACTATTACTAATACAATTTCTACAGCACCGCTCCTTCAATGTGCATCAACTGCCACTCTGCAAATTCAAGGTTGTGGAAGTGGGCCGGGAGGTTGCGCTACAGGAGGTTTTGCACCTACTTTTAATGCTCCAACTTTGTTAGGGCCCGATTGCGGGGAGGTATTAATTGGTGCAGGTACAGTCACAAATAGCCCGGGGTTCACTTTTTGGGATTTTGGTGATGGAAACCAATTGAATGGGAATTTGGGAGGAACCACTCATTTTTACACAGCAGCAGGAATTTACAATGTATGCCTTAATGCCTGGGATAACAATGGAAGCCCCACAATGTGTGACCAATATTGTAATTTGGTTGAAGTTCCACTCTACGCTGATTTTAATTTCAACCTTGAATGCGGATCAGCAACACAATATAATGTTCATTTTAATGATTTATCTACTGTGTTGCCAATTGTTCAAGGAAATCCTAATGCAATTAATAATTGGTCATACAGTATAAAAGGCCCATCTCCTTCAAATAATATTCAAACAATAACAGGACAAAACCCAACACAGGCTTTATCACCGGGAGTTTATGAAATAACTTTAGTGATAACCGATAATCATCCCAACTCGTGTCAAAAAGTTATCTCAAACATCAATATTCCCGCACCTCCAGATCCTACATTTGACATTTCGTTGCCTATCAGCCCTAACACCGGTTTTTGTCAAGAGCAATCTGTGGTTCATTTTAACGCTCCCAATCCAACAGGTTATTTCAGTCTTCTATGGAACTTTAATGATCCTGATGCCCTTCAAAATGAATCGGAATATTTCCAGATTTATAACTCTCTGTTCCCCTTAACAGCCCAAACCGATCGAGTTTTTGATAACTCGGGAAATCATAATGTTCAGCTGACCGTTGCCGATATTTATGGTTGTACTTACTCATTAATTAAATCAGTTACCATTGGAACGAATAAT
>JBBQVM010000064.1:0-12993 GCA_038211525.1 Bacteroidia bacterium | reverse complement strand
AAGTCTTATAGAGAAAATGAAAAAAAATCCGGTTGCGGATTTGAAAAAGTCGATTGGTATTAATGAAAAATTTGCATTTATTAATGAGTTGTTTGATGGCGATTTAAATAACTATAATGATGCCATTGATATGCTCAACAACAGCAGCGGCCACACACATGCCATCGAAATGCTGCAAAGCAATCTATCGTCAAAATATAACTGGAACGGAGATAGCGATGCGTTTTTAAAACTGAAGAATCTCCTCGACAGAAGATTTTCGGCGTAATGAATTATTTTGCTATGAATAGCAGTAAAGCCTTTTTTTTAATTTGTTTGATAACTTCATTTTCGATTCCTTGTTTCGCACAATATTCAAAAACGATTGTGGAAGAACTTGCTTCCCCGTCATTTAATGGCAGAGGATATTATAAGCAAGGTGATAGCAAAGCCGCAAATTTTATTCGAAACGAACTAAAAAAATCGGGATTACAACCCGTTAACGGTTCCATGTTTCAGCCATTTAGTTTTCCGGTAAACACCTTCCCCGGAAGGATGAGCGTGAGTATAGGAAATAAAAAACTGGTTGCCGGCAAAGACTATATTGTTAGTCCCGACTGTCCAGCAGTAAAAGGAACTTTTAAATTAATAAAATTAGAATGGCCGTTACCGGAATTCACTAATCGCGATTACAGCAATGCATTTTTATTAGTTGATAAAACAGGATTAGATTCAACCGCTTCAGCAGCTTTTGATTCTGTTTTGCATAATCCTCCAATGGTAAAAGGAGTGGTGGTGGTAGAAGAAAAAAAACTTACCTGGAGTGTATCACAGAGAGTGAACAGTCGGGTTTTTATTCGAATTTTGAAAGATTCTTTTCCTTCCGATGTTTCACAAATCACGCTCGATATCCAAAATAAATTTATAGAAAACCACAAAACAAATAATGTATTGGCAATGATACCCGGCACCACCAATGCCGATTCGTTTCTGGTTTTTACTGCGCATTACGATCACCTTGGCAGGATGGGTAAATCCACATTGTTTCCCGGGGCTAATGATAATGCAAGCGGAACCGCCATGATTTTGGATCTTGCAAAATATTACAGCAAACCTGAACATCGTCCTGCGAAATCACTCTTATTTATTGCATTCGCCGGTGAGGAGGCCGGACTGGTAGGATCAAAATATTACACGGAACATCCTGTTTTGCCATTGGAAAAAATTCGTTTTTTAATTAACCTCGACTTAATGGGAAATGGTACCGAAGGTTTGATGGTTGTAAATGGTGCCGTTTACGAAAACGAATTTCAACTTTTAGACAGTATCAATAACGCACAAAAATTATTGACAACTTTGGGGAAACGAGGAAAAGCTCGAAACAGCGATCACTACTGGTTCAGCGAAAAAGGGGTTCCCGCATTTTTCTTTTATACCATGGGTGGATCTAAGGCATATCACGATATTTATGATGTTCCCAATGCAATCAAACTCGACGAATTCAACGACATCGAACAACTCATCTATAGCTTTGTGAAAGTAATAGGAAATTAGCATCCAGAAAAGTATTTAATACCGTAGCGTGAAGGAGCAATTATTTTTCTACTGACCTACATTTTTTGTACTTTTGCTCCATTCCAAATATAATAAATTGTGCAAAGCCCTTACGAACAATTTAAATTAGATGCATCTCTCGAACTTGCTGACACTGCGTTGCAGCAGAAAATTAAGGCGGCTAAAAAGCAACATCAGAACGGCTTTGAGGATGCGGTCACTCAATTTTCAAATTTAGAAACTGCAAAACGGAGAGCTGCTTTTTCACGGTGGAAAGCGTTGGAGAATCTCGATAAATACCTGATTGAATTTGAAGCAAGTTTTATTAAATCCGGAGGTAAGGTGATCTGGGCTCAGGATGCAACCGAAGCATGTAATGAAATAATAGCAATAATAAACAGAAGCGGCGAGTCATCTATTGTAAAATCTAAAACACTTACAGCAGAAGAAATTCATTTGGATGAAGCATTAAAAGCTGCAGGTAAAGAGTGGACCGAAACGGATTTGGGTCAGTATATTTTGCAACTGGCAGATGAAAAACCATCACACATGGTAATGCCTGCTATTCACAAGAGTAAAGAAGATGTGCAACAATTGTTTGAAGAAAAAATGCACATCAAATTAAAAAATGACGCTGAAGTTCTGGCGGATCAGGCTGCAAAAATATTAAGAAGTAACTACATCAAACCGGGAATTGGAATAACCGGCGCTAATTTTTTAATTGCCGATCAGGGATTAGTTGCTATCACCGAAAATGAGGGCAACGTAATGCTTGCTGCTGCACGACCCCGTGTTCACATTGTGGTTACAGGTATTGATAAGGTGCTGCCAACTGTTAATGATTTGCATGTACTTTGGCCACTCCTGGCCACCTATGGCACCGGACAAAAACTAACAGCCTATAATTCATTAATAAGAGGGCCACGACGAAATGGTGAGGTTGATGGTCCTTCCGAAATGTATGTGGTACTTGTTGATAATGGAAGATCGAAAGTTTTAGCAGAAGAGCGACAACGAAGTGTGCTTTCTTGTATACGATGTGGAGCCTGTCTTTATAATGATCCCATTTATTCAGTAATAGGAGCGAAACCCTATCGATCTACCTGGATGGGGCCACTCGGAAATGTGGTTATACCGATAAAAGAGGGAATGGCCACACACAGTTTTCATAATCACCTTTCCACATTAAGTGCAGCAGATACCGAATGGTGTCCGGTTAATATTAATTTTAATAAACTATTACTCGAAAATAGGAGAAAAGCTGTTGACGAACAAGCTACAAGTACCTCAGAAAAACTATTTTATTTTTTATGGAAGAAGGCCATGCTCAAGCGTGATATTTTAAACTGGAGAAGCCTGAAACCTGCCAGCTATTTTATGACTCATATTTTCACTAAATCTTCGCACGGACTTCGCAAAATGAAAGCACCGGCGAAAGAATCTTTTAATTCGATGTGGCGGAAAGGAATGGGAATGTGATGCTACTGCTTTACATTGAATAATCGGGTTCCCGATTCTCCATTTTCAAAAACCAACTTCAATAAGTAAATTCCGGTTGGCAATTCAGAGGTATTGACAGCAATTTTATCCTGTGAAGAGAAAGAGGTATTAAGAATAATTTTCTTTCCCGACATATCATAAATTTCAAGCAAAACAGGTTTTGAATCAGCGGCAGTTAAATACATTTCTTCACCTGCAGGAACAGGAAAAATATTAAAAGCTACCGAATTAATTTCTGCTGTTGATGAAAGAAGAGTGGGGTCGAGCCGAACTAATCCGCCAATTTGAGTACCAATCCAAACGATTTCCTGGTTATCAATAAAAATTGTCTGCACAAAGTTATCAGGCATTCCTGAATTAAGAGTATTGTAATTATAAAAATTTTGCCCTACATTTTTTATCAAACCTGAATCATTACTTCCCACCCAAACAGATTGATCTGTAGCAACACGAACACATAGTAAACTATTGCTATTAATGGTGGAGGTAGCAGTATTAAGTGTAACAAAGGTTGTTCCTCCAATATAACCTGATAGTCCTGCTGCAGGACAGGAAAGCCACATAACATCAGAGGTATCTTTATCAATTCCCAAAACGGAATTGTCGGGTAGGTTTGAATTCCAGATAGTAAAATGGGTCCAACTACTACCATCTTTTAATACCAGTCCGCCATTTACAGTTCCAATAGCTAAACTATTATCACTCTTGTCAACATGTAATGAACCAATGTTGTTAGAAATAAGTACCGAGTTATTGGTGTTGTATATATCCCAGTTAGTACCATCAAAATAGGCCAAACCACCAATGGTGCCGACCCAAATATTCTCTAAGGTATCAAGTGCCATACACCTTACAAAGTCGTCAGGAATGTTTGAATTGAAAGTACTGTAGGTAACCCAATTGGTGCCATCATATTTAACCAATCCACTGGTAAAGGTTCCTACCCAAACGTTGTTTTGAGAATCAACAACAAGACTACGAATTGCGTTATCGGGTATTCCAGAATTGGTGGTTTTATAAACATTCCAATTGGTGCCATCATAGGATGCCAAACCGTAATCGGTACCGATCCACAACAATCCATTTGGTGCCTGAGCAATGCATCTTACTGAATTTTCAGGTAAAGGAGAGTTAACAGAATTGTAAACCGTCCATGCCGATTGTGAAAACAGGAACCCCGGAAGGATTCCTGTTAAAAGAATTAAGAATATTTTTTTAAACATCATACTGGAAGGCACTTAATATGTTGGTTGTTTCAGTGTTGTGGGTTTCTTCAACTTTAGTATACGAAAGAAATATACATTAGGTTTCTTTTGTAGTATTAAATATTGAGATACAAAATGGGTTCATGTAAGTTTAATAGAAATGATTTTATTAATCAACAACCAAACGCATTGATTTTTTATTATTTCCCGAACTTACGGTTACCAGATAAATGCCCTTTGAATAACCACTCAAGTCCAAATGATAAGACTTATCCTTACTAACTGCAAAGGTTTCAGTATAAACATCTTTACCTAAAACATTGGTGATGGTAATAGTTGCCTTATCTCCAAGATTTCCTGTGAGATGAACATCAGTTGAAACAGATGCAGGATTAGGGGTTAATTGAACATCAAATGAATTTTCTTGTTCAGAAAGTCTGCAATTAATAGCAACAGATTTAGTGGCAGTTCCTCTATTGCCACAGGCATTTTTGGCAGTCACTGCCACTTTACCTGCTACAGCACCAAAGTCGACTAACACGGAATTGGTACCTTGTCCGGAAACAATTGTAGAGCCCGAGGGCGCACCCCAGGTGTAAGTGGTTGCACCGGCAGTATTGTTACAAGAGTAGGCCATTCCTGTTTGTCCGGCACAAGCCGAAGCGGGACCGGAAATAATCGGTTTCGCCGGAGCACCATAAATATACACACATCTGGAGTTACTATTCACACAACCATTGAAAGCAGTCACACAAACCTGACCGTTAGTAAAACCTGACGGAGTAGTAAAGGTGATGGCATTGGTACCTTGTCCGGAAAGAATTGTAGTTCCGGCAGGCAACGACCAATCATAAGAAAGGGCACCGTTTACAGCAGGAACAGAAAGAGAAACTGTTGTATTACAGTTGCCGTTGAGTTCACCTACAACATTACCGGGAGTACGTGAAACCACCGGAGAAATTCGTTTGCATTTAGGAGCTGAAGTTCCACACGCATTTCCGGCAGCCACACACAGGTTACCTGCCGTGTAATTAGCAGCAAAACTAACCGTAACAGCATTAGTGCCCTGACCGGAAGCGATAGTAGCATTCGCCGGAGCGACCCAATTGTAGTTAGTAACGTTAGCATTGTTATTCACCGAAAAAGATACTGTAGAACCCTTACAAACCTGAGCTGCACCGGTAATGAAAGGAGGCGTAGATGGTATGATACAATTACAACTCTTCACTAAAATATTTTGAACAGCAGCAGCCTCACAGCCATTTCCATCAGCATAGGTATAAGTAATAGCATGCGTACCAATGCCGGCCGTAGTTGCAGAGAAAGACCCTGCAGTAACACCAGTACCGGAATAGGTTCCACCGGAAGGAGACCCACCAGATAAATTAAAATTGGAAGCATCCACACAAACATCAGCGAAAGCGGAAAGGGTAACAACCGGTAAAGGATTTATAGTAACGGTTACATTTTGCGAAGCAGAACAACCAAGTGCATTGGTGCCGGTAACCATATACGTAGTAGTAGAAGCAGGCGAAGCGTTTACACTCGCAACGTTAGTAACATCTAATCCTGTTGATGGTGTCCATAAATAGGTATTGGCACCAAAAGCTGAGATGGGTGTAGTACCCCCGGCACACATTGCAATGTCATTACTAACAGTTACAACCGGATTTGAATTAACATTAACTGTTACAGTTTGTGAAGAGGAACAACCGAATGCGTTGGTACCGGTAACCACATACGTAGTAGTGGATGCCGGTGTAGCGTTTACACTCGCCACGTTAGTAGCACTTAACCCCAAAGATGGTGTCCACGCGTAGGTATTAGCTCCTGATGCTGTTAAATTAGTAGAGCTTCCTTCACAAATAGAATTATTTCCGGTAATGTTGATTGTTGGATTGGCATTTACATTTAAAGTAGCAGGAACTCTGGCGCTTACGCATGTTTGGCCTTGCAAAGTTACTTCCCAATCATAAAAGAAATAATAGTAAGCTGTACCGGCAGAGGAGTTCTTGATGGAAACATAATTAGGAATGGTGTAAGGATAATTTACTCCGGCGCTATTTCTGTATAAACTTGCAGATCCGCTTCTGGTTAATTGATAATCGCTGCCTGTTGGAATGGTCCAATTAAGGTTGATACGGCTGGCGCCGGAAGGAATACTAAATGTTGCACTATTCAACAATGTTCCACTTGAATTTCTTAATTCAACAGTGGTGCTGGTTGCAGCATTTGCATATACTTTTACTGAGGCAAGATTGAAAGATTGCAACGCATCAAAAATTAAATATTGACTGCCGGTAAAGTAAGCACCGGATCCGATAGTATTTGCATTGGGAGGTGCATACCCTGAAAATCCGGGAGCTGTTACCGTTGCTTCTGCATAATAGGTAGTAGTGTTATTTACCGCCGGAGTATTAAAACTGGTACCTGAACCCATAATGGCACCACCTGATGCAACATCAAACCAATTAATAGTAGCACCATTTGCCGTTGCATTTAATGTTGCACTTCCCGAACCACAAATCGTAGCATCCGTAGTAACGGGAGTTTCACCAATATAAGAAACATTTTGAGGCGCAGAAACTGCACTACCGCAAGTAGGGGATGAAACAGTTACAACATAATTTCCGGGAGTTGTTACATTAATATTTTGAGTGGTTGCACCATTCGACCATAAATAGGTATTTCCCACACCTGTATTTGCCGATAGTGTTACAACTGTACCTGCGCAAACAGCATTCGAATTACTGGTGGTAATACTAGCGGTAGAGCCAGGTGCTTGTTGTGTTAAGGTATAAGGAACAACAATGATGTTATTGTTTTCATTTTCTTCAAGAAAATAATTGTACGGATCTAATTGCACAACTATAAAATAGTTTCCATTACAGGTTCCCGGAGGAAGATCTATCCACATACCATCCAGATGTTGGTAATAAATATCGGTATAACCGGATGAAATTCCTTGAACAGTTGGTGAACAGTTATATGAACCACCACCTAATCCATAATTTGGAAAATTGCCATTGAGCAAGGTGTTGTTATTCGCATCTACACAATGTCCTGCATAGGTAGAACATGAACCGTAATCCATTAAACAAAATGCAAGTTTAGCACCATTACCAATGATAGGCCAGTTGAGTGGATTGGGATCAGAAGTTTGTTGACGTAAAGAATAAAGTCCCCAATCATCCACGTGCATGTGTCCGTGAGTAGGATGGTAGGTCATGGTACCTGCATCACGATCGGTATAGGTCATAGTGTTACCATTTTTATGATACACCCTTTGAACTACCAACTGTTTTGGAGGTAATCCCGTATTTGGACAAGTTGCAGGAGCGGTTCCTGTTATGGTATCGGTACCACAAACGTACCTGTTGGTGGTGCGAACCTCCAGTGGACCATGACCAATATTAGGTGATGAAACAGAAATTCTGAGGCGACCGTTATTGGCTCCGTTTCCTGATTGTGAATATTCAATATTACCATATGTTCCGGAGGCAGTTAAAGGAGGTCTGCCTACAATGATATCGGGTAATAAATCGCAGTTAGATGAACCTGAACTTGCGCATACACATCCGGTAGCGTTTGTAGTAGTACATTGCGAATTCCCGATAAATGGAATCAATAAAATACTTAATAATAGGAGCGTAATTTTTTTCATAAGGTTGTAAATGAGGTATTAATTAATTTTGAAGCAGAACCCCGAATTTATAAAATACTAGGGTGGAAAAGCTCAAAAATTCCGTCAATCATCACAAATTCATGGTGAAAGGGCCTGAATAAGGAAGTAAATTTAACGAGACAACAGCCTTGGAAACCTTTAAAAGTATACGATTCAATAATTTGAACCCACCGTTGGATAATAATTATTCAGAAATAAGTTTATTCATAAAATTTTCAAAGTCATCCTTAAATTTTTCATATTCCATTCCTGTAGCTCCTCCACTAAAACCTGCATGAATTTTTCTCACATTGTGGTTTTTGTCCAAAAATATAGTAGTTGGAAACCCCATGAAATTTTCAATCCCGGGAAGGGTGGCTCTAACCTGATCGCGATTGGCTGCAATAAGTAATGTGTAATTGATATTCAGGCGATTACGTAAACGCTTCACATTAGCCGATGCCTTTGAAAAATCACTGGTTTTCTCGAACGAAAGGCCAATGATTTCCATATCGCGATTCTTATTTTTGTCGTAGTAAGGAGCGAGATAAGCCGTTTCATCCAAACAATTGGGGCACCAGGAGCCCAAAATTTGAATTACTACCACCTTATTTTTGAATTTTGGATCATCCAGCGAGACCCAATTACTATCAATGTCGGGAAAATAGATTTTCAATTCTTTTTGTCCATTTTTCATAGTGGTTAATGAATTTGCATCGGGTAATGCAGCCAGTTCATTTCGTGTGCCGATCCACGGAGTGTTATAATGTGTGCCGGAGTAATACATTCCCTCAACAGCATCACCAACAATTTTTGCTTTGAAGAGATAAACAAAAACACCATTAAAAGTAGAGAGCAGTAAACTGTCGCCATCTACAACCCCTTCCAGATAACGGTAATCGCCACTCGTTGTTAAAAAAGTTCCTTCTACATGGTTTCCCTCTTGTTGAAACACACCTACTGCTTCCGAACTATCGGCAGCGCCGGGTGAAAAAGTAACGGCCCATTTACCATTTGCTTTGGCAGGATGTGAGTTCGTGTGCACAATAAAACGAGGTTCTAAACTATGATTAGCTTCCATTCGAATGGAACTATTTGTTTTACGAGTAAGATTTATAAATGCTCCCTCGAGATGATCTTTACTCGTTAATTTTAACCGCAACTCCGATTCATATACAGGAAAAGTAACTAGAAGAGAATCGTTTTTCAGAACAACATCGTCTAATAACATATGTTCTTTACCATTAATGATGGTAAAAGAATAGTTACCGGCATTTTCTTTAACTTCCATCTGAAAAGGGAGTTCTCCTCCCGGAGTAAATAAAACCGCTTTCCATATCCCGGTGGAAATTATTAAGGAGGTGAGTAGACTCATGATGCTATTAAATTTGTATTTAAAAATATTTGGTTAGTTTACTATATTATTTTGCGGGATGAGCTTCACCTTTTAGGGTAAAAAGTATCTGCTTTCCAATAACGGGTTTATTATCCACATTAATTTCAAAACAACCATTTCCGAAATAGTGTATTGTTTCAATAGATTCCACATAGCTGTTAGACATCACTCGGGTAATAATTATAGTATCGGGAACGGAGTTTTGCAACTTTATAATTATATCTTTAATAGCAGGAGAAGCATCCTTTGCCGAATAGTGAATCACCGATTTATTTCCATTCACCATGCTATCGGTTACATAGGAACTATAGAGTGCCGGTTTGTTAATATCGGCTTCCATAAAGGAATGGAGTTCATCGTGCCAATTTATTTTATCAATGGTAACTGTTTCGGAAAGCTGTTCATTGGTTACCGTTTTGGTTAACTCCAGCCGTTCTTTTTCCAATTTTTTCACCTCAGATTCAAAATAATTTTTGAGACTAAAAAAAGGCTTTAGCGAATAAGTTCCTGCAGGATCTGAATTACACGAAACAAACAGAATTGCAATGATAACTGTTAAATATAAAAGAGATTTAGTCATTTAATTTCCACTTTTTAATTTTTCCGCTTTTGCGAAATATACCGATGCATTAGCCTCATCGCCTAAAAAGCGATAAGTGATTCCGATATTGAATACTACTTTAACATTATTAGGATCGGCTTGTTCAACCATTTTGAAATATTTTAGCGCATTGGTATAATCTTTCAATGCTGCATAACTATTGCCAAGGTTAAGAATAGCATCGGTATATTCCGGGTTAACTTTTATTGCATCGTTGTATAAGGCAATCGCTTTGTTAAAATCCCCTGCTTTTGCATAAGTATTTCCCTTATTATAAATGGCTTCATACGAATTGGGTTTTAGTGCAATAGCTTTATCCAAATAGATAAGTGCGCTGTCGAGCTGCCCATTTTCGGTAAAGTACATTCCCTTGTTGTTATAGGCTTCCGGGTTGGTGGGATCTATGTTGATGGCACGGGTAAAATCGGCAATTGCTTTTTCATATTTCTGTGCCATGCCGTATGCCAATCCGGAAGAGATGTAAAAATCGGCATCGGTAAATTCTTTATAGGAACGAGCCTTTTCAAATGCATAAACTGCGGCAGGGCCATTTTTTCTTTCTTTATAGGCAATGCCGAGATGATTCCATGCCTCTGCATAATTAGGAAGTATGGATACTCCTTTTTCTAATTCCGCTATACTTTTATCAAGATAATTATTTTTTTGAACAGGATCTTTTTCTTTCAAGGCTTTTTCGATGAGTAGCGCGCTACCATAAGCATAACGTATTCGTGCACTGTTAGGTGAGGTTTTTACATCTTTAGCAAGCAATGTGAGATTATTTTTCCATTCCGAATTTCTACTAAATGTTTTAACGGAAAACAAAACCAGTACTACTCCAATTGCCATGGTGAAAACAGGTTTAATGGTGAACATGTCATTAAAACTTTTTATGGAAAATGGTTTCAAAAGTTTAAACATCCTTAATAATAATACAGTTATTGCAATGCAAAACCCTAATGAAGGCATATAGGTAAATCGTTCCGCCATGGTGGATTCAATTAAAAATAGCATGTTGGAAACAAGGGAAATGGTTCCAAAGAAAAATAAGATACCAAAGGATACAGGATTTTTTTTTCTTATTCCTGCAAAAGCAAAATAAGCCAAAGCAACACAAATTAATAAAGATAAAATTGCAACGGGTGAAGAAAATGATATAACCGGTATTTGGTTGTAGGAATAATCGAATACCAAAGGATGTGGAATAAACAAAAGGTATACATAGTTTCCCATTACTGTTATGGCAGTAGAAAATCTGTCAATACCGGTACTGGCGCCCAACATGGAATTATTTATCAATTGCAATTCGGCCGAACCGCTCAATTCCCCAAGCACACTGTAGCGAATAACCATATATAATACAGTAATTCCAACAAAAACTGAACTTATTTTTAAATTTGATTTTGCTGTTCGCTCAGAAAAAAACCAGATAAAAATAGGTATAATAGGAACGAGTGTTATGGCATTTTCTTTCGACAAAAAAGCTATAAAAAACGCAATGCCGGCAAGAATCAAATTTAGTATTTTTTCAGAAATAAGATATTTTTGAAGGTAAAAGAGTGTTAGAACAGCGAAAAGAAAACAGAGAATTTCATCACGACTTTTAATGTTGGCAATTACTTCGGTATGAATAGGATGAAAGACAAAAAGGAGGGTAGTAATAAAAGGCAGCAGTAGAGAATAATTTCGAAAAACCGAGGCCAGCGTTAACATTAAAATAAATGCGGTTAAGGAATATAAAATCACATTCATTAAATGTCCGGGAAAGGGATTCTCAGGCGATAACTGCCATTCAGTGGCAAACATAGCAACTGAAAGAGGTCGGTACATACCCTCTTTACGATCCCAGAATCCGGCACGGTATGCTGTTGTAAAAATTTCAGGAATGGCCGAAATTCCTTTTTTAGTAATTTTATTATTGGAGATTACCGTAGCGTCATCAACAGTATAATCGTTACCAAGTGTATTGGCATAAAGTAAAAATGCCGCAATCGCACAAACAATTGCCGACCATATTATCAATTTCGGTTGAATCGGTACCTGAATATTTTTTTGTTTCGGTGGTTCCGGTATTGAAATAACTTTAGCAGATTTTTTTTTCATAAACAGGAAGGTAGAGAAATAAAAAAATTAAGAGCAATGAACTTGACGGATAAATAGTGAATGTTTACTTTCAAATTTACCCGACCACGGTAAAAGTACAAACTTAAAAAATTACTTAACATAAAAGTAGGTACGAGCATTTTCAAAATCATCGTATGTTACAACTTCCTGATCATCTTTTTCAATAAAATAACTCATAAGTCCAAAATCACCTGCGCACATGGAGGCATGGACTAAAAGGGCGGTAAGATACATGATAGAAGCCCCCCCTGTGGAGAAAAGGGTTAATAAAATAAAAGCCAGACTAATAACCAAAAAGGGTAATAATGCTACAAAATAAAAGTGATTACGACTTATTACAAATTTATCGGCAACAGCCATAAAATACAACTCTTTCCAGTTGGCCGCAAAATCTACCTTAGGAGCTCCAACAATTTTATAGGCTAGTCCATGTAACCCTTCGTGTATAGGAATCAATAAAAATGGTAAGGCACAACCAAATCCGAACCACATAAAGCAATCGGAACCTGAGCAAATATTATTGTGAATGAGTAGGTAAGTTACAAAAATAAGAAAGGTTAAAGAGAGTAAATTAGATAGGATGTATAAATAGGTAAAAAAATTCTTTTTACGAATATAGCTTTTTACAAATGGTATTAGTTCCTTATGATGTAAAACAAAATCTAAGTGAAATCCCTTTTTTTCTAACCATTCTGATGAAGCTTCCATACTAATCAAATTCTATATGACGGCCAATAGTAGCGGGCTGATATTTGGGACCGGCAATACGAATCAGGATTCGATTGAGTTCTTCTGCTTTCCGGGTTCCAATGAGTTTTCTTCTCCCACTTTTCATTTTAACCTGAATGCCAAACCCACCTCCCAAGTATTGAACTTCACCATATTTGCTGGAGAACCGCCACCAGAAACCGGCACTTTTCAAATCAATGATAGAGATCTCCGTTACCGAATCCCATAAGATCATTTTATA
>JBBQVM010000063.1:0-13074 GCA_038211525.1 Bacteroidia bacterium | reverse complement strand
ATTACATTATGTCCACCGGCTGCCGCAATTTCAAGTGCTCATTTAATGAACTCCTGACCTTTCACATCCGAAAAAAATATCTCCAAGTGATTTTGCACTCGCTCAAACTCTTCTCTTATATCAATTGTAATTCGTACAGGAATACTTTCTTTTTTGAAAAAATTTATTACCTCTACAATGTTATCCACACCATAAATTTCGAGTCCTTCTACTATTGCTGCTTCTCTGGCGTTTTCCTTTGGCAGGAAGAATCCTTTGAATCCTTCTTTGGCCGATTGAATTGCAATATTAAGAGCGCCTTTAATGGGTAACACACTGCCATCGAGCGAAAGCTCACCCATAATAATATAATCGGAAATGCCCTCGGAAGGAATTTGCTCCGATGCAGCTAGTATTCCCATTGCAATGGTAAGGTCATAGGCGGATCCCTCTTTACGGATGTCGGCAGGCGCCATGTTGACTACAATTTTTTTACCGGGCATTTTATAACCCACATTTTTAAATGCAGCAAGCAGTCGTTGCTGACTTTCTTTAATTGCATTGTCGGGCAATCCTACCAGATAAAATCGAGTTCCTACGTCGCAGTTAACTTCTACTGTAATTGTTGTTGCATTAATGCCAAAAACGGCGCTTCCAAAAGTTTTAATGAGCATGATGAAAAAGTATTTAGTTTAGAAAAAAATAATTTCTTGAGAAAAATTTAAAATGAGTTATTTTCTATTTAAAGTAAAAAATGACGAGTAAAAAATCCCTGAAATGGGAGTGTTAATAATCTTAAAGTAAGATACAAATGTATTAAATTTTTCAAATGTGAACCGGATTACCGAAAATAATTACTATTTTTGATAAAACTATTACTCCTTAACATATGAAAAAGTCGTTTTTTACCCTTGCCCTTTCAGTGATAATTGGTTCTGCAGTAGCACAAAACAGTGAACCGATCGTATTACCTCCGCCTCCAAGCGCGGAAGAAATAGCAATGATGAAAGCTTATGAATCCTATGCCACACCGGGTGAAGAGCATACAAAAATGGCGAATGATGTTGGAGATTGGCTGGAAAACATTACCATTTGGAGCGCTCCCGGAGCTCCTCCTATGAAAAGCACTTCCAAAATGGCCGTTACCATGGTTTTGGAAGGAAGGTATCAACAAGCTATGCATAATGGCACCTTCAACAATATGCCATTTAAAGGGTTAAGTACACTTGCCTATGACAATGCAAAAAAGAAGTACATAAGTACCTGGATTGATAATATGGGAACCGGCATTATGGTTATGGAAGGAAAGCCGAATGCATCCGGGAAAATGATGGAGATGAAAGGCACACAGGTGGATCCCGTTACCGGAAAAGATATGGAGGTGAGAGAAGAGATTTATTTTACTGATAAAAATACCCAAAAAATGAAAATGTTTATGACTCCGGTAAATGGAAAAGAATTTCAATCCATGGAGATACTCATGACAAGGATGGGAAAGGAATAGTTGCTGCTGCATCTGTATTTCAAAAGGCCTTTCTCTTCTTGAAAGGTCTTTTTTTATTGAAAACAGGTTAAATCTTACAACTGTATAATAAAATATACCCATTGCCGTTTCACCCTAATACCCCATGGAAAAACTTACATCCGGCCCAACCGGAATTTTATACCTACCTGATGGCAATTGACAACTACCAGATAATTCCATAGTTTTACAAACAATTCAAATCCATCACACCATGAAACGAACATTTTATGTATCGTTACTTGTAGTCGCAATGTCGGCACTGGTAATAACTTCCTGTAAAAAGAAAGAAGATCAAAATCCTGCACTTAATGCAGAGGCAAAACAGTTCAACGACGACAGTCAATTTTATAAAGGTGAATCTGATCAGGTCGATAATGATATCAATAATGCCTTGTCGGAAATTCCTTCTTTTGGCAGAGTGACCAATACTCTTTCCAGTCCCTTATGTGGTGTAACTATCGACTCATCTCAGATAGCCCAAAAAATACTTTTCTTTAATTTTGATGGAATAACGCCCTGCTTTAGTCCGTCGCGAACCCGTGCCGGACAAATTAAGGTTCAGTTAACAAGTGGGACGCACTGGAGTGATGTGAATGCAGTGCTAACAATTACACTTATTAATTTCAAAGTGGTTCGTTTGTATGATAACAAATCTATTACGTTTAACGGAGTTAAAACTTTAAAAAATATTAATGGTAACGATTGGATTGGGTTTCTTTTAGGAAATGCAACCATGAAATATCAGGAAAGAGCATTTAATATATTAGTGACTTATGATGGTGGTGCCACCGCAGTTTGGAACAGTGCCCGAATAACACAATGGAGTTATGATCCTACAGGGCCACTTAGTCCTAAAATTAATTTTACAGTGAATGGAGATACTACCTTAAACGGATTTTCAGGTGTAGATTCATGGGGAGTGAATCGATATGGTGAAAATTTCACCACCTATTATACGGTTCCAATTGTGTCAAATACCTATTGTGGTTTGTGGAGACCGAACGCGGGAAAACTCACGCATCATTTACCTAATTCCGACTACAATCTTATTCTTGGCGTTGACCAGAATGGCAATCCTACACCCTACAATTGCGCTTATGGTTTTAAAGTAAGCTGGACCGTGAATGGAAATACGTATGCTACAGTAATTAGTTATTAATCATGAACTGTACGGAAGTGTCATTGGTCGGTATACTTGGCGGAATGGTCATTGAGTCATTGGTCGGTATACTTGGCGGAAAGGTCATTGAGTCATTGGTCGGTATACTTGGCGGAAAGGTCATTGAGTCATTGGTCGTTATACTTGGCGGAAAGGTCATTGAGTCATTGATCGTTATACTTGGCGGAAAGGTCATTGAGTCATTGAGTCATTAGTCATTGAGTCAAATAAGGTTTATAAAAAAGAGGATGTCGAAATCGATATCCTCTTTTTTCGTTGATTGAATGCAATCAACGAATAGTTTTTTTTAATCTTTTGTAACAACAAATGAATCGCTTTTGATTCCTCCCGGAGTTTGGAATTCGAAATGATAGATTCCTGAATTTAAAAAGCCGGGATCGATGTTCCATGATTGCTTACCTATGCCGAAGGATTTTTTAATTTCATAAACTAATTTTCCTTTTGTATCATAAATTTTAATTGAAGATGATCCTGCAGTGTTCAACATAAAATTAATATTGAATTGGTCTTTAACAGGATTGGGTGAGAAAGTATATTCAGAGATTTCATTTTCAATATCCTCAACTCCTAAAATTGAAGGCAAGAGCGAAACTTGAATTATGGCATCTATACTATCTCCTAAATTGTTAAAAGTATTCAACCGTAAATTATAGGCTCCGGGAGATAGTCCGTTGGTGTTCCATGTGGCAAGAAGTGCATGATGTACCTCGTTAACATTACCGGATGAAATAGGAATCCAGGCAGATGGATTTGCAGAAGTAGAATAAGATAATTCATAGGAACCAAAATCCATAAATGAACCAAGTGGTCCTTGATCGATCCAAGCCGATCCATTTATTGCTACCGGATTGTTTACATACGATACAGGTAGCGGATCAATATTAAGAAGCCACACAGCGCTGTGATCATAGGCAACAGGATCTTGTGGCAAACTACTTTGTGTTACAATAAGAACTGCGTTACTTACTGCCGATGCCGCTCCATTAACAGAGCCATATCCAAATAAAAATATACCGTTACCCTGACTACGAATACTTGAGAATACCGTTGATGAAATTGCAATGCTAAAGGAGGTATCGCTGGTCCAGTAATAGCCTCCGGTACCATCGCACAAGATGCCTTGTGCAGTTACAAAAGATTTTCCCATACTTCCAACTTCGCCTATAATACAACCTGTAATATTTATACTTGAAGTATCAAAAGTATAAAGACTCCAGGTTTGAACAGAACAATTATTTAGTTGCAACACCCGATCGTTGAGTGGAGCCAAAAAATTAGTGTAGGTGGAATTATTTACCAGTCCGGAAACATTCACCGTATCACCATTTTCGAACCACAATCCAATAGCTCTTATGGTGGAGCCGGAAATATTCACATTAGACCCATTGGAAGGCATCAGGGCCCACATTACATCGGTACAATTACTAAGTTGTACATTGTAGTTTAATCCAGTTACTCCCGGCGTAGTGCTGTTAAACGAATAATTGGCGACAGTACCGGCAGCAGGAAAACTCATATTTATGCCCGCGTTGGCCGGAACAGTGTGCCATAACAAAATAGTGTTTGCATTATTGAAAGTAAAAGATGCACTATCGGTCATTATAAATTCTCCTGCCTGATTGATAGTATCTATTAACAAAGATGCATTTTCGTAAGCTCCGGTTGTAGTGAAACCCAAATTCTGAACATTGTGAAACTCAATATGGGAATTGTTTACCAATACCAGATTATGCGATAAACCCGTAAAATCCAATGTACAGTTGCTTACTTCAATAGAACCGTTGTGAGCCAGTATCCAGGATCTTTGATAAAAATACAACTGTGGAAATGCAAGTGTCGAATTATTTGCGATCATTTTTCCATCCTGGAAAACGAAAAGATCGCCAAGAATAGTTGCGTTCGCATTATCGAAAATTAAAACACCGTCGTTAAAAACTAATATAGGTCCGTTGTTAAAAAATGTTCCGGTGATTACTAAAGTATCGTTAGGTACAACACCAACAAAAATAGTATCAGACAATGAAGTACTTGATAAACGATTGTATAGTTTTATTGTTGGCAAAAGCAGTTCAGTAGTTTTAGAAAGCAATTGCTTTACTCCTGAATTAAGACTGGAAGTTGTTTTATTTTGAGTCTGTAGCCCGTTCGAGTTAGTTGCTGCAAAACGGTTTTGCAATGCGTTATTAAATTCCTGTTGAGGGAAATTTTGTGCAGTAACAATTATTGTTGAATGCAGAAATGCTAGCAACACGCTTAATCGAAATAAAATTGATTTCATGGGAATAAATTTAAATAGGTAGAAAAGCAGCTATTCGGATAATTGTTGAATTTAGTAATTACAATTATACAAAATACTTTTTCTCCACACTCAATATTAGCGTATGAATTACTTTGATATGTATTTCCTGGGCACGATCGGCATATTTTGAGTAGGGTGCTCTTATTTCCACATCACACAGCGAAGCCATTTTGCCACCATCTTTTCCTGTTAACCCAATTACTTTCATTCCTTTGGCTTTTGCAACTTCAATTGCTTTGATCACATTAGCTGAGTTACCGCTAGTACTGATTGCAAGCAGCACATCTCCTTTTCTACCAAAGGCTTCCAGGTATCTTGAAAAAACATGATCGTAACCATAATCATTCGCAACACAACTGAGGTAGGAGGCGTCAGAGATAGCCATGGCGGGCAAAGCGGTTCTATTCTCGCGAAAGCGACCCGATAACTCCTCAGCAAAATGCATGGCATCACACATGCTACCACCGTTACCACAAGATATTATTTTATGGTGATCCTTAAAAGCAGTTACTATTAAATCCGAAGCTTTTTCAATATTTACAAAGTTAGCATCGGAGGAAATAAATTCTTCCAAAACTTTTTGAGCCTCTAAAAATTCAGCTTTGATCCAATTCATTTTGTAGTGTTGATTTCTGCAACCTGTCTAATTATTCTATTCTCACTTCCCTCTTTTCCCGTACCGGCATTTTCCTTCATCAAGAAACTTCAGATAAGTAGTTACTTCGGGAGTATAACCTCTTGGCTGGGCAAGAATTTTTCCTCTATTATCTAGCAGCACGTAATATGGTTGCGAGTTCGTTTTGTATTGTGAGCTCTGCATATCGCTCCATTTATTTCCTGTTGTTCTTATTTTCTTTCCGGAAACAGAAACGTATTGTTCGTTTTCGGGAAGGGCTGTTTTATCATCAACGTATAAGGAGATAATTACATAATCTTCTGAAAGTCTTTTAAGCACTTTCGGATCTGACCAAACATTATCTTCCATCTTACGACAATTCACACAGCTCCAACCAGTAAAGTCAATCATAACAGGTTTGTTTTGCAGTTTCGCATAACGCATTCCCTCTTCATAATTTTTGAAGCAGGTTAAGTCGTGCGGACAATCATTGGCTTTCGGGTCGACCCATTCCTTATAAAATTCAGGTGGTGGAAAACCGCTGATCATTCTCAACGGTGCGCCCCATAATCCCGGAACAAGGTAGAGTGTAAACGATAACGTGATAATTGCAAAAATCAAACGGGGTACGGATATATGTTTTACATCACTGTCGTGCGAAAATTTTAATTTGCCTAAAAGATAAAATCCAAGCATCCCAAAAATAATTACCCACAATGCAATGAACACTTCGCGCTTAAGGAAGCCCCAGTGGTATGCCAGATCGACGTTAGAGAGGAACTTCATAGCAAGAGCCAGTTCAAGAAATCCCAAGGTTACTTTCACGGAGTTAAGCCAACCGCCAGATTTGGGTAATGAACTTAACCAGGAGGGGAATGCGGCAAACAATGCAAAGGGAAGTGCAAGTGCCAATGAGAAACCTGTCATCCCGGCTAACGGCCCCAGGTAACTTCGCCCGTGAGCAGCTTCAACCAGCAATGTACCAATGATAGGGCCCGTACATGAGAACGAGACCAGAGACAAGGTAAAGGCCATAAAAAATATTCCTATCAATCCACCTTTGTCAGATGCTTGATCGGCTTTGTTGACGATCCACGATGGTAATACAATTTCAAAGGCACCAAAAAATGAAACTGCAAAAATTATAAATATTACAAAAAAGGCGAGATTAAAAAATGAGTTACTGGCCATTTCATTTAACGCATCGGAACCTAAAGTTACTGTTACCAGGAATCCAAGTGCGACATAAATTACTATGATAGAGATGGCATAAATCAAAGCATTCGCCATACCTTTTTTTCGTGAACCACTTTGCTTGGTAAAAAAACTAACTGTCATCGGAATCATAGGAAAAACACATGGAGTTAAGAGTGCCAGTAATCCTCCTAAAATTCCGCCAATAAAAATACCCCAGATCGAATCGATATGTTCTGCTGCGATCATTTCACCACAACCCGGTTCTAATTCAACTATGGGTCCGCCCTCTTCTTTTAGTAGTTGTTCCGGAACTGAATCAGCGGGAACGAGGTTAGTATTTTGTGTTATGGTATCAACCGGTTGCGGAACAACAGCAACCGTTGTTTCGGGAGTTGCAACAGGCGTTGCAGCTTTTTCTTCTCCTTTAATTGCAACTTCTAAATCGACCAGTTCAGGAGGCAGGCATCGTTCATCATCACAAACCATGAACTCAACACCACTCTTAATTTTGAACGACTTATTATTTTTTAATTTTATTTTCTGTGTAAAGATTGCTTCATCAGCAAAATACTTCAACTGCATTTCAAAATTCTTATCATAAAACTCCACTGCTTTTCCTTCAGTGACATTTCCCACCAATTCATAATTAGCATCAGGAGTAAAAGTGAACGTTGTTTTGATAGGACCACCATCAGCAATAAACTGAGAGTAAACGTGCCAGCCTTTATCAATTTTGGCTTTTAGTAGTAAAGTTGCTTCGCCCGACTTGGTTTGTTCAGCTTTAACACTCCATTTTACCGGTTGCAGAATTTGAGGAGCGGGGGCAGGGGCTTCGGGAAGAGCGGCAGGTGAAGCTGTTGAAAATGCAGGATTAGTCTTACCATAACTTAGTAAAACAATGACTATCAATAATATAAATCGATTCATAGGATCTAAATAGGTACAATTGGTCAAAAGTAATGATTAATGAGGTTTATGACAAGTAACTAATACTTAAAGGAAATCTTGCTTTTCGGCCAGATCATACTCTTGATAACTTAAACTGCTTAGATTTCGATTCCTCTGAAATAAACGAAAATCAATCAAATTCTTATATGCAATGACGAAGATTAATTTTTCAATTGGGTGCATTTAACAATACCACATTTCCACGATTAATCTTCTGCATGAAACGCACAACTAATCTTATGTACGATTTGACAAACCGTTTCGGTAGGTTAAAGTATGATGCTCCCTGAAACCTTACAGGTTTAAAAAGCTATTAAAAAATGGGGACTTATTAATTTAGTAACAATAAAAATAATTTAAAACTAGATATTAATTATTAAATTTGATAACTATTGATACCCAATTCAGAATAAATCCAGCAGTTGGGTTATTGAAATTTTTTCGTCATTCTTTTTAAGCGTATCTGTAACTATATTTCCTTCACGCATTACCAGAATTCTATCACCATAAGTAACTGCTTCTTTGAGATTATGAGTTACCAAAATTGCGGTAAGTCCAAATTGCTTTATCAATTTTTCGGCTAGCTTCATTACTAGTTCAGCAGTACGTGGATCCAGTGCGGAAGCAGGCTCGTCGAGCAATAAAATTTTTGAATTATCCAAAACTGCCATGAGTAATGTGAGCGATTGTCGTTGTCCGCCCGATAATCCGCCCATTGGTTGATCGAGTTTTTTCTCGAGCCCTAAATTTAAAGTAGCAATTTGATCACTGATCTGCTTCCTGAACTGTTGATTCACTCCTATTTTAAATGCTTTTGCAGAAGTTCGTATTGCAGCAAGTCGAAAGTTTTCGATCACCGAAAGCTCACCCGCTGTTCCTGCCAAAGGATTTTGAAAAACTCTGGATATCCATTTACTTCGTTTGTGTTGAGGCAAATTCGTAACATTAATTCCATCTATTAAAAGCGTTCCCTTGTCGGGATGAATACTACCTCCAATACAATTTAACAGTGTCGATTTTCCGGAACCATTCGAGCCCAACAAGACCAAAAACTGTCCGGAAGGAATTTCTAAAGACAAATTTTTAAGTGCGTGAACCTCATTCGTTGTGCCCCGAAAAAAATATTTATCTATTTGTTTTAGTTCGATCATGATTTTGTAGTTCTGAAACGAGAAAATGCAACCACCAAAAGCACTATTAAAGCGGTTATAAGTTTCAGGTAATTAGGATTTACACCCATTGATAATGTAAACGCTAATATCATTCTGAAAATAATACTGCCCATCACCACAGCAAGTACCTGAATCACTATTTTTCTACTTCCAATAAGTTGGGAAAATGTTTCACCAATCATGACCGCTGCCAACCCTGAAATCACTATTCCAATTCCCATATTGATATCGGCAAATCCTTGGTATTGCACTAGTAAATATCCGCTCAGAGCGGTTAAAGCATTTGCAAGAGCCAATCCTATTACCTTCATGGTATTTGTATTTACTCCCATTGCGCGCACCATTTCTTCACTACTGCCTGTTGCACGCATGGCTATTCCGAAATCGGTTTTTAACAGCCAAGTGAGTAATATAACGAGGCCCAAAATAAAAACTATCATTACTACTAGTTGATTAAAAATAATGCGTTCAGAAAATGATATTATTTCAAAAATCGATTTTACATCCATCAGCGGCATGTTGGATCGCCCCATTACACTTAGGTTGATAGAATACAATGCCGTCATGACCAAAATGCCTGATAAAAGCGCATTCACTTTTAATTTGGTATGAATTAATCCGGTACAAATTCCGGCTAATGCACCTCCTAAAACAGCTAATACTATTACAACTAAAGGTGGATAACCCGCCATAATGGTTACAGCCGTAATTGCTCCGCCGAAGGTGTAACTTCCATCGGTAGTGATGTCAGGAATATTGAAAATACGCAGTGAGATATAAATACCCAATCCCATGGCAGCATAACCTAAACCCTGAAGTATTGCTGCTGTATAAAAATCCATACAATAAAATTTTTTTGCTAACGGCCAGGCGTATATGCTTCGAAGGTAGCATCAGGTGTTATACCGAATTTTTTAGCTACTTCAGGGTTATAGATTTTTTTTCTCCGTTTTACGATTTCTGGTGCTGGCAACGACTGTTTTCCAGACGAAAGATAATCGGCAGCCATTGTGCCCGATTGATAACCCCAATAATAAAAATCGGCTCCAAAAGAAGCAAGTGCTCCGCGGGTAACGAGTCCTGCTTCACTCGTAAAAATAGGCACATTAGCTTCAGAACAACTCTTGGCTACAGTTTCAAATGAAGCGAAGATTACATTGTCGGGTAATGCGAAAAAAGCATCAATTTTTTTATTTAATAGCGCTTGTGTTACTAGTTGTGTTTCGGATGAATTGTTAACCGGTAGACTAATTAACTCCAGTCCGAGTGCATTACATTTTTTAAATAAAGCATTATATGCATCTTTCGATTGTGGTTCCGATTGGTTGAATACCGTTCCAATTCTTTTTGCTGAAGGAAATAATTCATTGATGATTACTACAGCGGAGTCGATATACTCCAATGTTTCGTAAACCCCCGACAGGTTAGCCGGAGGATTGCCATCCACACCGGTTAATCCTGCAATATCGGGACGTGGAGATACCATCATAAACAGAGGAATCGATTTAGTCCGTTTTGAGGCAGTGATGGTTGAAAGTGTAACGTTGGTACCTATCAGATCAGGTTTTTTAGAAAGTATTAAATCAAACGATTGATTTAAGGTTGGAATATCGCCTTGTGCATTTGCATATACTACTTCTATTGTAGAATCGGCTTCAGAAAAACCTTTTGCTTTAAGAGCATCAAAAAAACCTTGTTTAGCTAAATCAACAGTAGGATCTTGAATAAAATCGAGAAACCCTACAACAGGAACATCTTTCTTATGTTCCATCATATTGCAGCCCCCGAAAACCAAAACAACAATTCCTAAAAATAGTAAACTCCAGTTTGTAAATTTAAATTTCATAGATTAAATAAAATATGTGGTGACAAAATGCTACTTATTTTTATTTTGGTTCGGCTACGATTGTTTGGTTGTATATTGTTGCAATGCATACCCCTAGTTACTTTTGATTATTTCCCGTAGATTGGAAACAAAAGCAGTGCGTTTCTACGGCATTTGGTGTTTATCCGTTTCCACAACGTTACCAACTACCACCGGCACCACCGCCGCCGAAACTACCGCCACCAAATCCTCCAAATCCGCCGCCACTGCTTCCTCCTCCCCAACTACTTCCTCCTCCACGACCGGAAAATCCGCCCCAGCTTCCACGATGGGTATTTGCGGCCTGGTTTAATAAAATCCATGCGGCCCAGAAGGTGATGTTATTTACTCTTGAATATTGTCGGACAGAACGAACTTTCATGGCAAATACCATAAAAACGATTACAATCACTACAAGAAAAAAGATAGAAGGTGGTGGACCCTGACTGGTATCTTTTGGATCGGCGGTGTACTCGCCTGCTGCCAAAGCAAACATACTGTTGGTTGCTTCATCAAATCCCTCGTAATATTTACCTTCGCGAAAAGCAGGTTTAATATCATTTTCGATAATCCTTTTAACCAGTCCGTCGGGCATAACACCTTCCATTCCGTAACCGGTGGCAATAAAAATTTTACGATCGTCTTTAGCAACAAAAACTAACACACCATTGCTCTTTCCTTTCTGACCGATGCCCCATTTTTCACCAAGCTTAATGGTGTAATCATCTATCGGATAACCATCGAGTGTACTAATCATCACAATGGAAATTTGTGTGGAGGTGCTATCGTTGTAGTCTACCAGTTTTTTTTCCAGTAAATTTTGCTCTTCCGAAGAAAGTGTATTAGTATAATCGTTGACTAATTTTGGAGGATTTGGTTTTTCAGGAAATTGTTGCGACATTCCCAAAAAAGGGAAGAGTAAACAAAATAAAATAAATTTTAATTTCCTCATTATTTTCCGTCACCAAATATTACATCATCGGGAAGTTCATTTCTATCATTAGCCTCGTGCGGAAAGTAGGTAGCGAGTGCTTCACCGGAGTCTTGAATAGCGTTTTTCAAACCTTCAGCAATGCGGCCTGCTTTAAAATGGTTCGCCATTTTAACTTTAATGGCATCCCAGAAATGGGGACCTACTTTTTCATGAATACCTGCATCACCAATAATACAGAATTTTTTATCGATATATGCTACATAAATAAGCACGCCATTCCTAAGATCGGTTTTATCCATTTCAAGCTCACCGAACAAAAATGCTGCTCGGTCAAGTGGACCATCTTGAGCAGCATCTTCAATAAAGACACGGATTTCTCCTGATGTCCGTTTTTCGGCGGCACCAACTGCGCTTTTTATTTCCTCCAGTTCAAGCGAAGAAAAGGCCTTATACGCTTCCAATTTATTTAGAATTTTACCTCAGGAGCTTTTGAAGCTGCAGCATCGGCCTCGAAATAAGCACGTGGTCCAAATCCAAACATTCCTGCAATCAAGTTACGAGGAAATGATTTCACGTAAGTATTGTATTCCTGAACGGTTTCGTTGAATTTGTTTCTTGCCACCTTAATTCTGTTTTCGGTTCCAGCCAGCTCGGCTTGTAATTCCAGGAAATTCTGGTTAGCTTTTAAATCAGGATATTGTTCAACAGTGACCAGCAAACGGCTTAATGAACCGGATAACTGACTTTGAGCAGCTTGAAAATTTTGTAATGCTTCAGGAGTAATGTTATTTGCATCTACTTTAACCTGAGTAGCTTGCGCACGGGCCTCAATAACAGCGGTAAGGGTTGATTTCTCAAATTCGGCATACCCTTTTACTGTATTTACCAGGTTAGGGATAAGATCCAGTCTGCGCTGATAGTCGCTTTCCACATCCTGCCAAGCTTTAGTAACAGCCTCCCCTTTGGTAACCATATTGTTATATGATCCGGCAAACATCCTGTAAAGGGCAAACACCACTGCGATGATTATCCCGATTTTAATCCATTTATTCATAGGTATCAATGATTTTATTTAAGTACAAAAGTATATATTTTGAGCAATTTAACACTTTAACTCAAAATTTCCTTTTGATGATATACAACAGACAAGAACTCTTTCGGTTTATGGGTCCCGATTAAATAAACTAATCCATCGCGATCTGTTATCCGGATGGCTTCTTTTCCTCCGGTATAAAATTTTATTACACCACTATGATGAAGGTTAAAAACAGGATTATTGATGTAATATTTGCTGTAATTGGTTTCTTCAATTGTAACAATGGAATCAAGTGGAATCTTAACGCTTCTATTACCAAAAGTG
>JBBQVM010000062.1:0-13394 GCA_038211525.1 Bacteroidia bacterium | reverse complement strand
GTTTGTTATACCTCCAATCGAAAAGGTAACATGGGAGGAATTGTTGATGGATTTGGTGAAATTATACCTGATGTTTATTTTAGTTACAAAATAGATACCTCTTGGACTAAAGCTAAAAATCCCGGCATAAATGTAAATTCTGAACTTTACGATATTTCAACGGGCATGAATTCTAACGGCGATAAGCTGTTAATTTATAAGGAGGGAAACGACGCTTCGGGTGATATTTACATTTCATCCTTAAAGGGAAAATCGTGGCAAAAAGCGGAGTTGGCAGATCCTTCTCTGGCTACTAAAACTTTTGAAACAGGAGCATGTATCTCTAACGATGGAAAAAAAATATTCTTTGCTGCCGATATGAAAGGTTCATTGGGAGGAAAAGATATTTATATGATGGAGATGGATGAAAATAAAAAATGGGGTGCTCCGGTAAATTTAGGTCCAACCATAAATACTAAATATAATGAGGATAACCCTGTTCTGTGGCACGATGGTAAAACGCTATTCTTTTCTTCACAAGGACACACCAGCATGGGTGGTTACGATATTTTTATGAGCTATCGTCCCGATCCGGTTTCGGATTGGTCGAAACCCTCTAATATTGGTTATCCTTTAAATACTTCAGGTGACGATTTATATTTTACTCTGGCAGCAAATGCTAAGACAGGATATGTATCATCTGTTAAACCGGGAGGATTAGGCGATCTTGATATCTGGTATTTTCAATTAACAGAGCCTTTGGTTAAAAACGCAGGTGTTCTTTTCAGAGCTTCTATTCTCTCCCCTCAAGGACTTCCTGCCAAAGATGTTTTGTGCAGTGTAGTGAAGGAATCAACCGGTGAGGTTTTAGGTATTATGGAAGCTAATGGTCCCTTGTCAGAGATTTTTATTTTACTTCCTGCCGGCAATTATAAGTTGAAGGCGCGCTCAGCAAAAATGGGAAGACTGGAAGAGGATATTGTTGTTACCGGTGACGAGGGAGACAAAGGAATTCAGAAAATTTTAAAGCTACAACCAAATCCATCATCAAAACCTTAATGCTACTTTCATGCAATTAACTCTTAGTCGTCCTTTAGCTTTTTTTGATCTTGAATCAACCGGTTTAACAATTGGTTCCGATCGAATTATTGAAATTTCAGTTCTGAAACTGAATCCGGATGGGACAAAAAATATGTTTACCAGAAAGATAAATCCCGAAATGAATATTCCTGAATTGGTAACCAACCTTACAGGAATAAAAAATGAGGATGTCGCCAATGCACCTACTTTTATTCAAATTGCAGAAGAACTGAAGGAGTTTTTAAAAGATTGTGATCTGGCAGGATATAACTCCAATAAATTTGATGTTCCGCTTTTATTCGAAGAATTTTATCGTGTTGGTATTCCATTCGATTTAAGTGGTCGTAAATTGGTTGATGTGCAGAATATTTTCCATAAGATGGAACAACGAACACTCTCAGCAGCCTATAAATTTTATTGTGAAAAAGAGCTCGTTAATGCGCATTCAGCGGAAGCGGATATTATTGCAACGTATGAGATTCTGGAGGCTCAATTAAAAAAATACGAAGGGCAAATTGAAACGAATGTTGATTTCTTGCATAAGTTTACCAACATGCATAATACGGTTGACCTTGCGGGAAGAATGGTTTATAACGAAAAAGGGGAGGAGCTAATTAATTTCGGAAAACATAAAGGTAAATTGGTTACTGCCGTTTTTGCATCGGAACCTTCTTACTACGACTGGCTCATGAAAGGTGATTTCCCTCGTCAAACAAAAGATACTTTTAAATCAATTTGGGAGCGCAAAGAAGCTTCTAAAATTGGTGAGAAATTAAATATGCTTCAGCAGAAATTTGGGAACAAATAACTGGTGCCATTTGCTTCAGTGAATTTTTGATAAAGTAAATTTTAAATCCCAAAAATAGTTATCATAAAAAAAGGCCGGAATTTCCGGCCTTTTTTTATCACTCATTAAGTTTATTCTTTTTTTGCACTCTCTGCAGAGAAGTTGATTTTAACTTCATCACCCACTAATGGCGAACTCAATGAAGGAGCAACTCCGTAGTCGCTTCTTTTCAAAGTCATGTTACCTGAGAAAGTATAAACTTTTCCTCCAAAAGGATTATCAATTTCGCCTGTATAGTTAAAAGGAACTTCTATCGGCTTGGTTACATCACGAATGGTAATATCACCAACCGCAGTGTATTTAAAATCACCTGTTGTATTTTCACGAATGGAGTTTGATTTGAAAGTAATGTATGGATATTTAGCAACATCAAAAATTTCATCTGAACGAAGATGGGCATCACGTTTCGCTTGTTGTGTATTAATAGAAGCAACATTAAGCTTCAAATTAATTGCTGATGTTGAAGGGTCACCGGTCATTACTACTGAACCTGAATCCAATAAAATAGTTCCGGCAGCAGATGATAACAAGTGATTGATTTTAAATTCAACGAAGGAGTGCGCATTGTCAAATATGTAAGTGCCATTCAATGATTTTATGTCCTGGCTTTCCGGTGCAACAACTACAACAGTTGTAGTAGGTGCCATAGTAGCTTCCGCAGAAGTAGTTGTAGGTTTAAGTGAGATTAGAGGTGCAATAACAAGGGCAACCACCGACATCAACTTTAGCAGGATGTTCAATGATGGACCGGAGGTATCTTTGAATGGATCCCCAACAGTATCACCTACAACCGCAGCCTTATGTGGTTCCGATTTCTTGAAATATTTCTGACCATTTATTTCCACACCTTCTTCAAACATCTTCTTTGCATTATCCCATGCGCCACCTGCGTTAGATTGGAAAATAGCCATTAACACACCTGAAACAGTTACACCTGCCAATAAACCACCTAATGCTTCAGCACCAAAAATTGGTAAGAAACCAACAGCAACAGGTACAGCAACCGCCATCAAACCTGGTAACACCATTTCTCTGATTGCAGCCTTAGTAGAGATCTCTACACACTTTCCATATTCAGCAACTCCATCCGCAGCATCAAATGTTTTTCTGTCAGCCGCCGACCATTGGTCCATTTCTGTATCACCATTTCTACGCATTACTTCTAACGCAGCTTTAAGTGGTGGGATCGTATTGAACTGACGACGTACTTCTTCAATCATCGCCATAGCGGCACGACCAACGGCACCCATCGCCAAAGCAGAAAATACAAATGGTAGCATACCTCCAATAAAGAGACCTGCAATAACATTTGCTTTTGATATATCAATGGATTTGATGTGTGCTGCCGTCATGTAAGCACCAAAAAGAGCAAGTGCAGTAAGAGCAGCAGATGCAATTGCAAATCCTTTTCCAATAGCTGCGGTAGTGTTTCCTACTGCATCCAAACGATCGGTGATTTTACGTACATCTTTAGGCAGATCCGACATTTCAGCAATACCACCTGCATTATCAGAAATAGGCCCATAAGCATCTACAGCTAACTGAATTCCAAGATTCGATAACATACCAACGGCTGCGATTGCGATTCCGTAAAGACCACCAAAATGAAACGCTCCAATAATTGAAAATGCAATAATTAAAACTGGAATGGCTGTTGACATCATACCAACACCTAAACCTGCAATAATATTTGTTGCTGCACCGGTAGATGATTGACGAACGATTGACATCACCGGCTTTTTACCTGTTCCTGTATAATATTCAGTTACCAAACCAACCAACAAGCCACCCACTAATCCGATGATGGTAGCAATAAAAACTCCGGTTGAGGTATATTCATTTCCTTTAAGTGGGTCAGCCCAAGCGTACAATGGATCCTGGAACCACCATGATTCAGGAAGCATACCTTTAATAATGAACCAGGAGGCTATTACCATCAACAAAGAGGATCCAAATTCTCCGATATTCAACGCTCTTTGAGGATCTCCACCCTCTTTAACTCTTACAAAGAAAGTTCCGATAATCGACATCACAATACCAACAGCAGCCAACACTAACGGAAGGAATACAGGGGCCAGTCCGTGAAATTGAGTATCCGTAGCAATAAAATCAGCATTCATAAATGCAGCTCCAAGAACCATAGTACCAACGATAGAACCTACATAAGATTCAAATAAATCGGCTCCCATTCCTGCCACGTCACCAACGTTATCTCCCACGTTATCTGCAATAGTTGCAGGGTTCAATGGATGATCTTCAGGAATACCTGCTTCTACTTTACCTACTAAATCAGCTCCCACATCGGCAGCTTTGGTATAAATACCACCACCCACACGTGCAAAAAGCGCAATTGAGGAAGCTCCAAAGGAGAACCCGGTGATAACAGTGATTACTCTGTTCAAATTTTCTACGCTATCAATTCCGAATTCCTGACTATATAAAATAAATAAGGTGCTTAATCCAAGAACTCCTAATCCAACTACACCCATTCCCATTACAGAACCTCCTGCAAAAGCAATTTCAAGAGCCTTACCCATTCCGGTGCGGGCAGCATTAGTTGTTCTTACGTTGGCTTTGGTGGCAACACGCATTCCAATAAATCCTGCAAAAGCAGAACAAAAGGCACCGCACATAAACGAAACAGCCACCATTGGTGATGAGGTTTCGCTGTTAGCGGTTACTCCTAAAAGGATGGAAACGCATACTACGAAAATAGCCAGTACGCGGTACTCAGCCTTCAAAAATGCCATAGCACCTTCTGAAATATGCCCTGCAATTTTCTGCATTTTTTCAGTGCCGGCATCTTGTTTTGTGATCCATGCCGATTTCCATACTGTGTACAGCAAGCCTAATACACCGAAGGCAGGAATCAGGTAAAGAATTGAATTACCCATAATTTGTTGATTTTAAGTTATTTAGGTTTTAGATGTTTTTTTTAAGAGCGCGCAAAGGTAGGAGAAATAGTTTAAAAAATGAAGATAATTGTGGATATTTTGAAATCTTAATAGTTGTTACACTTTTAGTTAATGATGACATATTCTCTGCGATTGGCTTGAAAACTCCATTCTAACAGAGAAATATGGAAAATGTCCCCTCCCCGAAATCCATATCCTTAAATGAATCGTAGATATGATGTATTGGTCAGTCAGAACACACATAATTCAATATAAACCACACATGAAAAAACAATACTTATTTCTCATTATCATCTCTGTAACATTCATAGCTTTCATAGTTTTAACAAGGAAATCTGATCAGCAGGGACCTCGGTTAAAAATGCGAAATGGTAGTACCGGAAATACCAGTGAATGGATTAACACCAAATCGGTAATTAATACCCTGGAAGACGATTTAAGACGCAATCCAACCAATGCTGAAGTTAAAATTAAACTTTGTCAGGCTTATATTCAAGAGGGTAGGGTCACAGGAGATCATAATTATTATGATGCGCTTGCATTTGGATTAGCCAATCAGGTTTTAAAAGCAGATGCCAATAATTTTGAAGCACTTTGCTGTAAAGCAACACTTCAGGCCTCTGCTCACCAGTTCACGGATGCATTGGAAACTTCGCGCCAAGCAATTTTAATTAACCCATATAACGCTTATATCTATGGGATTTTGTGTGATGCCAATGTTGAATTAGGAAATTATACACAAGCAATTAAGGCAGGTGATAAGATGGTTAGCCTTCGCCCTGATATTAGAAGTTATTCAAGAATTTCTTACTTACGTGAAATTGTTGGTGATTATGAAGGCGCTATGGAAGCCATGAAATTAGCCTTGGATGCCGGCGTTCCCGGATTGGAACAAACTGAATGGGCTAGAACTTATCTTGGTAAACTTTATGAAATAACCGGTAAGCCGGAGATGGCCAAAGCTTTTTATGATGAAGCCTTAATACACCGACCATCTTTTGCTCCTGCTCTCGCCGGACTTGGTCGCATTGCAAGAACAATGAAAAATTATGATGAAGCAGTAATTGATTTTAATCAAGCCGCAGCTATCATGCAAGACTATTCCTATCACCATGAGTTAGCAACTACTTATTTGTTGATGAACAATAAAGCTAAAGCTGATGAGGAATTTAAAGTTGCCATTGAAATGCTAATGAAACACCAGCACCCAACAACGGAAGAAAATGGAATTGGACATAATATCGATAGGGAATTAGCCATGATTTATTTGTCGATGGAAAATTATACCAGCGCACTTAACAATGCCCGCGTTGAATACGAACGCAGACCCGCTAATATTGATGTGAACGAAGTACTCGCATGGACCTATTACAAAACCGGAAATGCTAAAGGGGCGTTATCACATATTTTGAGAGCAATGTCAACCAAATCGGAAAATGCTGAACTGAATTATAAAGCGGGAATGATATTTATTGCCAATCAAAAACAAGAAGCAGGGAAAAATCTTATGGCTTCGGCTATGAAAGTAAATCCCTACTTGGAAACTCAGACTTTTGTAAAAAATACTCCCGGTTTTGCTTCAAAATAAAACTATGAATAAGTCGTTCAAAATATTCTCTATATTTTTTATTGGATGCTTGTTGCTTGCATGCGGAAGTGTTTATGCGCATACCATAAACTACAGTATGGAAGTAAAGCCGGTAGATAATGTAATATCGTTTTACATTTGGCTCGGTTTTCAACATATTCTACCTCTAGGATTAGATCATATACTTTTTGTATTGTCTTTGTTTTTTTTAGATTCACGATTGAAGCCGGTCATTATGCAGGCCAGCTGTTTTACAGTCGCACATACTGTAACATTAATACTTACCTCCAACGGAATAATTGAACCCCCGATACAATTGGTAGAGACCGTAATCTCTGCTTCAATTGTATTTGTTGCACTTGAAAATATTTTTATCGGTAAGTTAAAGCCCTGGAGATACATTATAATTTTTGGCTTCGGATTAATTCACGGAATGGGATTTGCCACTGCATTAAATGAGATAGGATTACCACGAAATGCTTTTTATACCTCACTAATATCTTTTAATGTTGGAGTAGAGTTAGGACAGATTTCTGTAATTATGATAGCTTATTTTTTAGTTGGAAAATGGTTCTCTCACAAAGTGTGGTATCGCAAAAGAATCATTTACCCTGTTTCAGCATGTATTGCACTTATTGCAACAGTGTGGACCATTGAAAGAATTATGAATTTGTAATTATGAAAAACAAATACATAAATAATCTTATTCGATTTATAATCATTGCAGGTGTTTGCTTTGGATTTACATCATTCAAAACCAATTAAATCATAATAAGCCATTTCAAAAATACCTGCCACTACTTTTTGTAGACTATTTGTTTTTTCGGGTCAAATTAGTTGAGTACCGTTATCTAACGAAGCTCTTATACCTTCTACACCAATTTTATACTATTTTCTTAATGACTCATTTTGATTAATCAACATTGTTGCTTGCATCACACCGCTTCTCAACCAATTGATGAACTACATTTTACTCCCGGTACTCCATTAACAGCACGATTAACTGTAGGATATACGTTTTAAGGGTATTTTCGAGCTAAAAGTATGGACTATAGCTTTAAAAAAATTAAATTCGTGATTTGGGTGAATTATTTTGTGATTGTAAAATCCAAACTGATTTTGTAATCGTAGGTATTCGAAAGGTTATATGTAATTATAATCTTTTGTTACCAACTTATCACTTAAAATAAACTATTTAAACTATGAAAAAATTTACTAAACGAACGCTTGCACTTGCAATTTCAACCATCGCGGTTGGTGCAATTGCCTTAATCTATTCTAATTCCTATCTGGAAGCATCCAGTCACCGTGAAGCACCATTAATCGCAAATGATCCTCTGGCGGATAATACCGATTTATATGCTTTTAGAAGTCCGGATGATACGAATACCGTTACCTTAATTGCAGCTTATGTACCTGCTGAATTACCACAAGGAGGACCTAATTATTTTTCATTTGGCCCTAATATTAGATACGAGATACACGTTAATAACGGTACCGATTTAACTCAGGATCAATTGATCTACCGATTTACTTTTTCACAAGTAAATGAAGATCCTTCTACATTTTTTAACATTCGTTTAGGAATGCAAAATTTGAAAACAACCTATGATTGCGAAAGAAGTAGCGATGGTGGAGTTTCTTTTCAAACAATTGTTAATAATGGTGTTGTTCCACCAAATAATATTGGCCCTCGTTCTATTGATGGACCGGTTGGTTTAGGAACACCTTATCAATCACTTGAAGCAAATGCGGTTGTAACGGCCACCACAGGTGAAACAATTTTCTGTGGACCGGTTGATGATCCTTTCTTCGTTGATTTAGGTGGTGTGTTTGATCTTGGACAAACAAGAGCCGGAGGAACAGGTGTTGACGCAGCAAAAGATGGTTTGAAATGTAAAAATGTTCATGCTATTTGTATTAAAGCACCAATTTCTACCCTTCAAAAAGATGGTAAGAACGTTTCTCAGGCAGCTAATATTCTAGACAGTGAATTTGTTATCGGTGTATGGGCTAGCGCTAGCCGTAAAAGAATTAGAACTATCAATGGTAATGGTACTGAAACACATAGTGGTACTTGGGTTCAAGTTTCTCGTTTAGGTATGCCATTAACTAATGAGGTGGTTATTCCAATTGGACAAAAAGACTACTGGAATTCATTAACTCCTTATCAAGAAGCCGGTAATTTCGACAGTTTGTTTTGTAATCCGGAATTAGGATTGTACATGGATAACAGCTTATTCGGCGCTGCGGTTCCTGCCTTGAGTGCTTTACGTATTCAAAGAGCTTCTCCTACTTTATTAGGAAATGTAGATTTTGGAAATGGTAATGACGGTTTGTATGCAATTTATGGTAATCCTGCAACTAATGGTACTGCATTAGACACTGCGTTGTTTGGAAATTATTTATTACGTCCAAATCAACCACGTTCAGTCGATTTACTTCCAATATTCTTCACCGGAGTACCAAATCTTGCCCCATACCAATTGGCTACGGGTAAAATTGCCGGTAACCCTTTAACAGCAGGAAAACCTTTTATTAATAATTTCCTTCCTGTGTTTGGCGACATGCTAAGATTAAACATGGCTGTTCCGGTTACTCCACGTAACGATCCTCAATTTAGTAGTGAAGGTATTATTGCTGCTGCTGTATTAGGTTTAACAGATCCTGCTTATAATAATACTGCTGCTCTACAATTCATTCCAAACATGGATGGGTTTCCGAATGGAAGAAGATTGGAAGATGACGTAACTCGTATAGAACTTCAAGCTGTTAGTGGTGCTGCTCTTGCTGCAATAGGTTTATGGTATGATGATTATGTGATTGGACAAAGTCCATTGACAACACAATTGCTTGGTGTATTAGGTTATACTACCGGAGTTGAAGCTAATGATACTACCTTTAAATCTTCTTTCCCTTATGTGCAAACTCCATGGAGTGGTTATGGATTGTGTACCGGTGGTTCAATCGTAACTGCTATCAATCCTAATGGTGGATTAAATATAGGAGCACCACAATTGTTAATGGAATCCTATCCAAATCCAGCATCTACTGTTAACACGGTTAAATATCGTGTCACAGCAAAATCAAAAGTGATGGTTAGAATTTATGATTCAAACAGTAACCTGGTTGCTACACCTGTTAATAATGAAGTTAAAGAAGCTGGAACTCATGAATTGAGAATCAGCCTTGCTAATTATTCCAGTGGCATCTATTATATAGTATTGTCAAATAACAACAATACAGTTCAATCTATAAAACTTTCTGTTGCAAAATAATTGTGTTTAAATTGGTTTTAGGGTCGGAATTTATTCCGACCCTTTTTTTTGTTTTAATAAATAATTTTTTGTCAAACCGAAATCCATATCATTCATTGGATCGTATATTTCCTAAAAGATATAACTTCTTTTTAAATTCTTAACTAACCTATTTTATTAACTTAATTCAAAAACAAATGAAAACAAAACTATCTAAGAAAGCTATTGGCTTAATGCTCATAGCAATTTCAGCTGGAACGTTTGCGCTCTTAAGCTCCAACACCTGGCTAGATGCATCCAGTCACAGAGAGGCACCGCTAATTGCGAATGACCCACTCGCCGACAACACCGATTTGTATGCATTCCGTAGTCCGGATGATACAAATACAGTAACCATTATTGCCAACTACATCCCCGCTGAATTACCGCAGGGTGGTCCAAATTATTTCAGTTTTGGTGAAGATATTCGCTATGAAATACACGTTAAAAATAATCCTACAACTCCAGGTGACGATATCATCTATCGTTTTAAATTTGAGCAAACAAATGAAGATCCTTCTACATTCTTCAACATCCGTTTAGGATTGCAAAATTTGAAAACTACTTACAATTGCTGGAAAAGTACCAATGGTGGAAATTCATTCACTCAAATTATTTCCGGTGGAATAGTTCCTCCGAATAATATTGGTCCCCGTTCAATTACCAGTCCGGTAGGTTTAGGTGCCGATAATTATGTTACTCTGCGCAACAACGCTATTACAACTGCATCAACAGGCGAAACCATTTTCTGTGGTCCTTCTGACGATCCGTTCTTCGTTGATTTGGGTGGTGTTTTTGATTTAGGTCAAACACGCGGTGATGGTGGTGCAAGGGATGGATTGAGCTGTAAAAACATTCACTCTATTTGTATTAAAGCTCCGATTGCTTCCTTGCAAAAAGATGGAAAAAGTGTTACTCAAGCTCAAAATATTCTTGATTCTGATTTTATCATCGGTGTGTATGCTACATCTAGCCGTCAGCTTATCACTGTTAGAAGTTTGCATGGTAACAAACCACAAAATTTTGGAAACTGGGTACAGATTTCACGTTTGGGAATGCCACTCACTAATGAAGTTGTTATTCCTATTGGTCAGAAAGATTATTGGAATTCAGTAAAGCCTTATAACGAAGATACTACTTTCGAAAAATTCTTTTGTAATCCTGAATTAGCATTATACATGGACGATAGTCAGTTTGGAACTGCTGTTCCTGCTCTTTCGAATTTGCGTATTCAACGTAATTCATTACAAGGATATGATTTTGGAAATACTCATGACGGTCTTGCCGGTTTATTAGGTAATCCTGCAACAGTTGGTACTGCCTTTGATCAAGCTTTATTTGGTAATTATTTACTTCGTCCCGGTCAACCTCGTTCTGTAGATTTACTTCCTATATTTATGACTGGAGTGCCTAACTTGATTCCTTATCAATTGGCAACAGGTAAGAACGGAAACCCACTTGCTGCAGGAAAGCCATTTATCAATAACTTCCTTCCAACATTTGGTGATATGTTACGTCTTAATATGGCCGTTCCTGTTACACAACGTAACGATCCTAATTTTAGTTCTCTTGGATTAATTCAAGCTGCAGTGTTAGGATTAACTGATCCAAACTATAATGCTTCAACTGCACTTCAGTTTATTCCTAACATGGATGGTTTTCCAAACGGAAGACGTCTGGAAGATGATGTAACAAGAATCGAATTGCAAGCTGTTAGTGGAGTAGTACTTGCTGCAGTAGGTTTGTTTTATGATGATTACACTGTTGGAGGAGCGAATCCTGTAACTACTAATCTTGTTAATGTATTAACCTATACAACAGGAGTAGAAAAGAATGATAAAGATTTTATCGACCATTTTCCATACCTCGCTGTACCTGCAAATGGTTTTGGTCACTGTGGCGGTTCTCTTGCCAGCCGTACCAATAGATTATATCCTGGTCAAGATGCAGGTTTGCAGTTAAGTGCTCCTCAGGTATTCATGACTAACTATCCTAATCCTGCTGTTGAGTTTACTACATTTAAATTCAGAGTGGAAGATCCTACCAAAGTAACAATTCAAATTATGGATCAAACAGGTAGGTTAATTGAGACACCTCTTCCTGCTCAAATGTTTGATGGTGGTACTCATGAATTAGTATACAAAACTAATAAACTCAAAACCGGAGTTTACTTCGCAAATATTCGTAACAATAATGATTTGGTTCAATCATTGCGTTTCGAAGTAGTAAAGTAACACCTTAAAAGATTTGAAATTTTAAAGTTAAGTGTGAACAAAAAGTGTGTTATGTGTGAAGGTCTCCCGGGTTATTGGGAGGCCTTTTTACTTTTTAAATTTTTTGATTGAAAGCAAATTTAGGATGCTAAAAGTTGAGTATTCTTCTGAATGATTTTTATAACTCCATAGTATATTAGAGCGAAAATAACACCATAAAAAGAGTAATGGGTGTGTTTAAAGAAGGTCCCGTAAACAGTATATTCTCCTACTAATTCAAATAAGAAGATGACTACAAATAAGCTAAGAATACCTGATTTTTCCTGACGAATAATTTTGATCCAATTAAATGATCTTTCAGGTTTTTTCCAGGTGCTTAGGTTAGGAACAAATGCCGGAACTTTAGATGCCCAATTGGTGTATTTTTCGCCATAAGTGGAAGTAAGAAATGCTTCTTCGGCATACATGATTCGCTCATAATATAACCAGTACAATAAAATAAATGCAATAATGAACCAGAAGTTTTCCGTAAAGCCACAAATACCTAACCACATAAAAAAGTTGCCGACATACAACGGATGCCTGCAAATTGAATACAATCCCGTGGTGTTAATTGAGTCTGCAATTTGTCCTGCTGATGTATTTCTACCGCTGGTATTATCAGCACTATAACCTACTGCATATATTCTAATAAATAATCCAAAAATAGAAACCAGGAAGCAACCAAATTCATACTTATTTCCTAACCAGCTTTGATCAATAGTTCCTTGAATTTGTCCCTGCACAAATACAATTAATCCTATCACAATTATTATCACAGGCAAATAACTGCGATGCTTGAATAAAAAGTCGCCCTGTGATCTCAGTTCTTGTTGCAGTGCCATAGTTAAGACTGTTTGTGAATTATGATTTTAGAATTGAGTAATTATTTCTCAACTGTGTAATTAAATTAAAATAGAATTTAAAAGTTGTTTTAGCTTCACTGCAATGAATATACTTTTCTGCGCTAGGATTTAACCAAATACATAACCTCATTCACTGCTTTTATTACTCTTTCAGGATTGGGTAAATAGGCTTCAATAAGTGTTGGTGCATAGGGTAGGGGAACATCACCACCCATAATTCTAATTACAGGCGCATCGAGATAATCAAATGCATCCAATTGAACTTTGAACGCTACTTCTGTGGCAATAGATCCGAGAGGCCATGACTCTTCAACGATCACTAGCCGGTTAGTTTTTTTTACGGATTCAATAACGGTTGCATAATCAATAGGACGAACAGTTCTTAAATCTATTACTTCACAATCTATCTGATTTTTGGCTAATTCTTCAGCAGATTTCAATGCTACTTTCATCATTTTTCCAAATGAAACAATAGTAACATCTTTGCCCGGACGTTTGATATCTGCAACACCAATCGGCATCAAATATTCACCTTCGGGTACCATCCCTTTGTCGCCATACATCTGTTCCG
>JBBQVM010000061.1:0-13400 GCA_038211525.1 Bacteroidia bacterium | reverse complement strand
TCAGTATTATGGCCCTGATTTTACCTATGATGGATATTATTTCAAAAAAGGGGTTTGGAATTATAGGAAAAATATGGAGATGAGAAATTCAGGTGACAGAAAATGATTTCTAAACGTATTAATTTGGTTTTAATTAGATCTATTTTGTTAATTTGTATTCAATAAAAAACATAAACTAATGAGCAAGCATAACTTTGGAGCCGGACCGGGAATCCTTCCGGCGGAAGCCTTAAAAAAATCAGCTGAAGCAGTATTGAATTTAAATGGTAGCGGACTTTCTCTTCTTGAAATTTCTCACCGAAGTAAAGATTTTGATGCCATTATGCAACGATCCAAACAATTAGTGAGAGATCTGCTGCATGTGCCTGAAAATTATTCGATTTTGTTCCTTCAAGGTGGTGCCAGTACACAATTTACTATGGTGCCTATGAACCTGCTTCCGGTAAATGGAAAGGCTGCCTACATCGAATCAGGAGTGTGGGCAACGAAAGCAATTAAAGAAGCTAAATTGTTTGGAGATACTGAGGTGATTGCAACTTCCAAAGACAAAAACTTTTCGTATGTGCCCAAGGGTTATACTATTCCAAATGACGCGGCTTATTTGCATATTACTTCTAATAATACAATTTATGGAACCCAGGTAAAATCATTTCCTGATTCAACGGTTCCTGTTATTTGTGATATGTCGAGCGACATTTTCAGCAAACCAGTTGATGTCTCCAAATTCGATTTAATTTATGCCGGTGCTCAAAAAAATATGGGACCTGCCGGTGTTACTCTTGTGATAATTAAAAATGATATTCTTGGAAAAACAGGAAGAAAAAATCCTTCCATGCTCGATTACCAAATTCATATCGACAATGATTCATTATACAACACTCCTCCGGTTTTTCCAATTTATGTATGTATGGCAACTTTAGAATGGTTGCAGTCTATAGGTGGAGTTGCTGCAATTGAAAAGGTAAATAATCAGAAAGCGGAAATGCTATATGCTGAAATTGATGCTAATCCTATGTTTGTTGGCACTGCTGCTAAGGAAGACCGCTCACTGATGAATGCGTGTTTCTTGTTATCTAACCCTGAATTGGAAGAGGAGTTCAATAAGGTTCTGAAAGAAAATGGTATTATCGGATTAAAAGGACATCGTTCAGTTGGTGGTTTCAGAGCATCTATGTATAATGCGCTGCCACTCGAAAGTGTGGAGGTGCTCACTGCATTGATGAAACAGTTTGCACTTCAAAAAGCCTAATAGTTAAAGAACGTTTACCGTTTCAATATTGAAAAATAATTTTTAATGCTAAAATAAATGATTAGAATTCTAGCCAATGATGGTATTGATGCTACCGGGAAACAAATTTTTCTGGATGCAGGGTTTGATGTTATCACTGATAAAATAGCTCAGGAAAATCTGGTTTCAGAATTGAATAAATTTGATGCCATTCTTGTTAGAAGTGCAACCCAGGTTAGAAAAGAACTTATTGATGCGTGCCCAAATCTTAAAATTATTGGTCGAGCTGGTGTGGGTATGGATAATATTGATGTGGCCTATGCCAGAGAAAAAGGGTTGCACGTTGTAAATACTCCGGATGCCAGTTCCCAATCTGTTGCTGAATTAGTATTTGCGCATTTGTTTACCATGACCCGATTTTTACACGACTCGAATCGTAAAATGCCCAATTGCGAAACCAAAGAACAATTTAATGCTCTTAAAAAACAGTATTCGTCAGGAATAGAATTAAAAGGTAAAACTCTTGGCATAATTGGCTTCGGTAAAATCGGACAGAATGTGGCGCGTATGGCGCTCGGACTTGGAATGAAAGTGATGCCTTTTAAATTGAATGCCGCTGATGTTAAAATTGAAATTGATTTTTTTCAAACACATAGCAATGCATCATTGATGGTAACAATGAAATGTGTACCCTTCGAAGAACTTTTGAGTCAGAGTGATTTCATAACTCTTCATGTTCCCTTTCCAAAAGGCGCCATTCCAGTTATTGCAAAAAAGCAGTTAGACATTATGAAGAGAGGAGTAGGGATTGTAAATACAGCAAGAGGCGGTGTGGTTGCTGAAATGGATCTTCTTGAAGCTTTAAATAGTGGTAAAGTTGGGTATGCCGCACTGGATGTATTTGAAGGAGAGCCAATAATCATGAAGGAGTTGCGTCAACATCCAAATGTTTCTTTGTCTCCACATATTGGCGGTTCTACCCAAGAAGCTCAGGAACGAATTGGAATTGAACTGGCAAACAAAATTGTACAGCTTTTTAAATCCTAAATTAATTTTTCAGTTGGCATGAATGCAGAAGGAAAAATTAATGAATCTGATATCAATGTCAGAGATTGGCTACATAGCGATCTGGAGAGCCTGTTAAAATATGGTAACAACAAAAACATTGCAGCAAATCTTACCGATACATTCCCATATCCCTATACAAAAGAAGATGGTTTGAAATTTATTGAAAGAGCAACTGGCAAAGGTGCTGAGAAAATATTTGCGATTTCATTTAATGATGAAGCTATCGGTTCCATAGGTTTGTTTCCTTTGCTCGATGTTTTCAGGAATAATGCTGAGTTAGGATACTGGTTAGCGGAACCCTTTTGGGGAAAAGGAATAATGCAAATTGCAGTAAAGCAAATGATAAATTTTACTTTCAACAATACCGATATTAACCGAATTTTTGCAAGACCCTTCGGTACTAACCTTCCTTCACAAAAAGTGCTTGAAAAATGTGGGTTTGTTTTAGAAGCGAAGCTTGAAGGTACAATTATAAAAAATAATAAAATTATTGACGAATTAATTTATGCGATTCGTAAATCTTAACACATATTCACTTAACATTTAATTTGTAATTTCATTTATGGCAATTCTTAAAGCATTTAAAGGTATCAGGCCCGTGGCCGGAAAAGTTCAGTCGGTGGCTTCTAAGCCTTACGATGTGCTCAACGAAAAGGAAGCAAGGTTGGAGTGCGCCGGAAATCCTTTGTCGTTTTATCATGTTATTAAACCTGAAATAGATTTTGAGGATGATTTCGATCACTATGCACCTGAAATTTATAAGAAGGGGAAAACTAATTTTGATAAGTTGATTCATGATGGGGTATTTTTTCAGGACAAAAAAGATTGTCTTTACATTTATCAGCAAACAATGAATGGACGTAAACAAAATGGAATTGTTGGAAGTGCTTCCATTGAAGATTATTTTAATGATGTTATTAAAAAACATGAACTAACCCGTCCTGATAAAGAAGAGGATCGGAAAAATCATGTAAGAGAAAGTAGTTTAAATTATGAACCTGTATTCTTTGCTTATCCTAAGGTTGAAGCATTAGATACGATAGTAAATAAAATAATTAGCGGAAAACCTGAATATAATTTTACTTCTGAAGATGGAATTGGTCACGCATTTTGGGTGATTGATGATGAGGTAACAATTACAAATATTATTGAAGAATTCAAGAAAATTAGATATACTTATGTAGCCGATGGCCACCATAGAACTGCAGCAGCAGCGTTAGTTGGTAAAGAACGAAAAGAAGCAAATCCCAATCACACCGGCAATGAGGAATACAATTTTTTTCTTGCAGTGCATTTCCCTGATGACCAACTAACCATCATGGATTATAACCGTGTTGTTAAAGATTTAAATGGGCATTCAAATGAGGAATTTTTAGCAGCACTTACTTCAAACTTTAAAGTCGAAGAAAAAGGTAAAAATACATTCAAGCCGGAAGAATTGCATCATTTTGGAATGTATCTTAATGGAAAATGGTATTCACTAATTTCAAAATCGGGCACCTATAACGACAGTGACCCCATTGGAGTATTGGATGTAACTATTCTATCCAAGCACATATTAGAGCCGCTTCTCAATATTAAAGATCTTCGTACAGACAAAAGAATTGAATTTGTTGGTGGTTTACGGGGGTTGGGAGAATTAGAAAAAAGAGTTGATTCAGGTGAGATGAAGGTAGCTTTTGCTTTGTTCCCTGTAACTATGAAGCAGTTGATAGATATTGCAGATTCCGGACAAATAATGCCCCCTAAAACAACGTGGTTTGAACCTAAATTGAGAAGTGGATTAGTTCTTCACAGCCTCGTTTAATAGATGCAGGCAGTCTCATTTCTAAAAGTTCGTAAGGCCCAGCTTCTTCATGAATTGAAGGCGTTGGGTTTTTTGTATTCACTATTTTTAATTTCGGGCTCGGTAATAGCTGCATTTGTTTTCTATAAAACACAAACCAATACCAAAAATGTACTTTATGGGTTATTAGCTTTAACTTTCGTCGTTTTTTCAATCCACATAAGTAGGAGTGACCATCGTTTTATTTCATTGATCTCTGAGAAACCCTTTTTGATATTTTTGATTGAATATGGCGCTTTTGTAATGCCATTTATTTTGTTGTCGATTGTGGGCTCAGGCAAAATTTGGATGGTGTTGATCATGTTTCCGATTGTACTAATCTCAAAAATGAAAAAGGGATTTTATAAGGAGGCGACAGTTTCAGTCATAGGTAATTATGTTCCATCGAAACTTTACGAATGGAAAGCAGGATTGCGCAGAGTGAGTTGGATCTTCATTCTACTTTGGCTGGCAGCATTGGTTCTTGTTTTTATTCCATTTGTGTCCATTTTAATACTGTGGGTGATGTTAATGATGGTTTCTGGTTTCTATGATCACGGAGAATCTAGAGATATGATTGAAGGGTTCAGACTTAATGCTGGTGGTTTTTTAGTTAAGAAATTTGTGACTCACATTTTGATGTTTCAATTATTCGCAGTTCCGGTACTTTTAATTAATTTATTTATTTATCCTGATAAATGGTGGGTGGTATTGTTGTTTCTTCTATTTAGTTGTGTGAACATAATGGTATTTATTTCTTCAAAATATGCTGTTTGGCAACATGCTGAAAATAATTTCACTAATTCTATACTTAATACTATTTGTATGATTGGTTTAATACTACCTTTTCTTTTACCCTTACCAATAATTGTTTTAGTAAGAAATTACCGAAAGGCATTGCTTAATTTAAAACCTCTACTTGATGATTATCATTGATAAACTAGTGGCCGGTTATGGACAATCAATTGTGTTGAACAATCTGAGTGTTACTTTAGAAGAAGGTGCAATTCATGGACTGGTGGGTTTGAATGGTTCAGGTAAATCTACTTTTCTTCGCGTCATATCAAATTTAAATAGACCGCTTTCTGGAACTATTTCTTATTCAGGTAAACCTACTTCTCGTTCATTCATTTCTTTAATGGAAACAGAGCCTTATTTTTATCATGGAATTACCGGACATGAATATCTTACGTTGTTCAAAAGTTATTCAGAAATTGAATTTATCGAAAGCGAATGGCAGGATTTGTTTAGCATTCCCTTGGATCATTTAATTGATTCTTACTCAACAGGGATGAAGAAGAAATTAGCAATACTGGGAATAATCAAGTCTAATAAATCAGTGATGCTCTTTGATGAACCTTTCAATGGTCTTGATATTGAATCCTCCAGAATATTCAGTTCTGTTTTGAAAAAATTAGTCACGCTTAATCATACAATTATAATTACTTCTCACATTTTAGAAACACTCACCTCATTATGTACTAAAATTCATTATCTTAAAAATGGAATTATTTTTAAAACATTCGATAGTATGAATGCTGATAAAATTGATAAGGAAATATTTCATGAATTGGATGCCCAGGTGAATGATAAAATTAATAAATTATTATAGTTAAATTTAGTTCATTTATATTTGAATGGAAAAAGATTCGCTTATCTTATTACAAGGGGCATTAAGTAATAAATCACAGTTTGATTCCATTCTATTTAAATTAAAAGCCTTTTATGATGTTCATGCAATTAATTTTTCCGGACATGGTAATGATGAGTTCATGGATGAGTTCACCCTCTCGCTTTTTATGAATGATGTTGAAAAATATATGTTATCTACAAATATAAAATCGGCTTACTTTTTTGGCTATAGCATGGGTGGATATATAGCTATTTATTTGGCTGCTCTTCGTCCGAAATTAGTCAAATCGGTTATTACTCTAGGTACCAAATTGGATTGGTCAATAGCTGAGGCGGAAAAGGAAGTAAAAAAGTTGAATGTAGAATTAATGGAGCAAAAGATTCCTGAATACGTTAATATGTTGCAGACTTTTTATTTTCCAAATGACTGGAAACAAGTTGTGAGGAAAACTATTTCCTTTATGAATTCTTTAGGGCAAGATCCTATTAACGATATTATTATCGAAAAGATTGAATGTAAAGTCAAAATCCTGCTTGGTGAAATGGATAAAATGGTGCCTTTAGAAACTGTAATTCCTTTTGCTAATCGCCTAAAATACGGCTCATTTTTTCTATTGCCTGATACACCGCATCCATTTGATAAAGTAGATGAATTAAAACTATTGGATGAAATGGTAAAATATTTTATTGATTAGAATTGTCGACAAATTTAGTTCCATTTCACAAAGGGATAATTGAGTGAGAGGAATATAAATTTTATTTAATCGGGAATACAAAATGCTTCCAACGTTTATTCTCATCAATTACTGTTTTTTCATATTGCATTGACAATTTTTCAGCAACTCTTAATGATTTCAAGTTATTTTCGTGGATACATGCATAAATTCTTTTTAATCCTAATACTTTCATGCCAAAATCACAACAGCCTTTAGCCGTTTCGGTAGCCAATCCTTTACCCCAATATTTGGGGAGTAATCTGTAGCCAATATCAATATCATTAGTGGTATGGTGGTATTTTAAGCCACACCATCCAATAAATGAATTATCAGTTTTGAGTTCAACGGCCCATCTTCCAATTCCCGTTTTAATATAGGCATCATAACTATTGAGAAATTTTCTAGCTGTTTCTTCTGAGTCAAATGGAGGATCATTTGTAAATTCTAATATTTCAGGATGCTGGTTAAGAAGAAAGCAATTGGCTGCATCTAATGGTGCCAATTCTCTCAAATAACACCTTTCTGTTTGAAGAATATATTTATGCATTTAAAATTCTATTAACTCAATTTCTTTTGTTTCCCAATTTACAATTAGACAGGTAGGAGCAACGAATTTTCCTTCACCACCGGGAGTATAGCCTAATACTGATCCCGGATTAGCAAAAGTGGTGGAATCGAAATTTTGTAAATGAGCATGGTGGGTGTGTCCAAAAAAGACGAAATCAAAAATACTGGAACGTGCAATAACTTGTGCCATTTGAGGATAATGATATGCTGCAAATGATACGGAAGATGGAACTCCTGCTATTTTATGGTTTCTTTCCGCTAATATAAATTCGCCATGTGCAATTATTTTTGAATCCTCATTTCGAATAGTGTTTGCAAAATTTATATTGGAAATAATTGTATGTTTGTCGCCATCATTATTTCCAAAAATGAGGTGAAATGGCACTTTGCAATTTTTGTCTATTGTATCAATTATAAATGGGGAGCAAAGATCGCCGCAGCAGATTACAGAAGTGCAAAATGTGGTGTTTGCAATAGTTAACGCTGATTGCAGATTCTTTACATTGTCATGGATATCAGAAATTATTAAGGATTTCATTGGATTTATTGATTTCAGGATTAACTTTGTGATCAAAGTTAATAAAATACATTTATAAGTCCAATGGGTGTAAATATTCAAAAATTTATTGAACTACAAAATGAACTCAATTCATTTAACGCTGAATTAGTTGCAGTATCTAAATTGAAACCTTCAATTGACATAATGGAGTTATATAATCATGGACAAAAGTGCTTTGGCGAAAATTATGTTCAGGAATTGATTACTAAACAAGAAGAACTCCCAACCGATATCAAATGGCATTTTATTGGACATCTTCAGTCAAAAAAAGTTAAAACACTTACTTCTTTTGTGGAATTGATTCATGGCGTAGATAGTGTGAAATTACTCTCTGAAATAAACAAACAAGCTGCTCTGAATAGCACAAAATTGAATGTTCTGTTACAAGTTCATATTTCTCAGGAAGTAACAAAATTTGGTTTCGATGAGGTCGAAATGGAGACGATCATACAATCTGTAAATGAAAACATTTTTGGGAACGTTTTTGTTAAAGGATTTATGGGTATGGCATCATTTACTGATAACACTCATATAATAAAAAATGAATTTAAAGGGCTAAAAAAATTATTTGATAAAACAAAGATCCTTCTTGATCCTAAACTAAGCATAAATTTTAAGACTTTAAGCATGGGCATGACGAATGATTACAAGATAGCACTTGAAGAGGGAAGTAATATGGTTAGGATTGGAAGTGCTATTTTTGGAGAAAGAAATGGATAGGTAGTTGAGTAGGATAGGAAATAAAAGAACTTTAATATATTTACAATATAAAAATAGATTGATATGTTTTCTTTGGCGATACATGGAGGTGCAGGAACTATTTTACGATCGGAGATGAGTTCAGAAAAAGAATTGGCATATTTGGATGGGTTAAGAGGAGCTTTACTTGCCGGACAACAGATACTCGCTCGCGGTGGAAGTGCTTTGGATGCTGTTGCTACCTGTGTGACTAACCTCGAGAATAATCATCTTTTTAATGCTGGTAAAGGATCTGTCTTTACGAATTCCGGTCGCCATGAAATGGATGCATCTATTATGGATGGATCTAATCTTCTTGCCGGAGCTGTTGCGGGGGTAACAGGTGTTAGAAATCCGGTTTTGTTAGCCCGCCTGGTTATGGAAAAAACAGAACATGTTTTTTTGTCAGGGGTTGGTGCAGAAGAATTGGCTAATAAATTCCAGCTTCCATTTGAAACACCTGATTATTTCTTTGATAATTTTAGACATCAACAATACCTGGCCGCTAAAGATTCAGGTAATACCTTTCTAGACCATTCCAATGAAAAGAAATTTGGTACTGTGGGTGCAGTTGCTCTCGATGAAGCAGGTAATCTCGCAGCCGCCACTTCAACAGGGGGAATGACCAATAAAATGTATAACAGGATTGGCGATACCCCTATTATTGGTGCCGGAACTTATGCTTCCAATCAAACCTGTGCTGTTTCTTGTACCGGTCATGGTGAATTTTTTATACGGGCTGTTGTCGCCTACGATGTTTCGTGTTTGATGGAATATAAAGGCCTGTCATTAAAAGAAGCATGTCAGGTTGTAGTTATGGATAAATTAGTTAAAATAGGAGGGGAAGGGGGCCTAATAGCCTTAGATAAATTCGGAAATATTGAACTCTCCTTCAATAGCGATGGAATGTACAGAGGTTCCATAAAAAAAGGAGAACAACCTCATTTAGCGATTTATAAATAGATTATTTTACTCTTTTTAGATAATTTTAAGTTCTATGAATCTATTATCAACCTTCCATTTACTATCTTTAACCTATTAAATCATGTTTCTATGAAAAAGGCCCTATTTATTCTTTCGTTGCTATCTCTTATTTCCTTTACCAATCTCAATGCTCAAAATAATTCAAATAGCTCTTTTAGAAATCGTACCTCCTCCGATTATTTTCCCGGAAAGATCATTTTTAAAGTTAAATCGCAATATCGTACTTCCTGCAAAAGTAATGGTGTTGACTTTGCCACAATAAATGAAACATTGGAACGGATACATGTTTCAAAAATAAATAAAAAATTTCCAAACCATCAACCTCCTTTAGAAGCAAGGAATGCCCAGGGAAATGTGTTAGTTGATTTGTCTACAATTTATGAAGCAGAATTTGATCCTCAATTTCAACTAGGAAAAGCAATTCAATTATTAATGGCGAGTGGCAAATTGGAATATGCTGAACCTGTTTATAAAATGCAATTGTTGTTTAATCCTAACGATCCTGATACAGCATTACAATATTATCTTGGTTTAATTAGAGCCTATGAAGCATGGGATATTAATCAGGGTGATTCTTCAATTGTTGTTGGAGTGACTGATACCGGTACCGATCTAGATCATCCTGATTTAGCAAATGGAATTGCATATAATTATGCCGATCCTATTAATGGTATTGATGATGATGGTGATGGATTTGTTGACAATTTTATGGGTTGGGATTTGGGACAAAACGATAATGATCCATCAGTAGATGTGATTCATGGCTCATTTGTTTCGGGTTTGGCAGGTGCCGTCACTAATAATGGTGTTGGAATTGCAGGAACGGGATACAAGTCCAGATTCTTGCCTGTTAAAATTTCTAATAATGGAGTTTTAACGGTTGCTTATGATGGAATTGTTTATGCTGCTGATCATGGATGTCAGATTATCAATTGTTCTTGGGGAGGTTTCGGCGGAGGACAGTTTGGACAGGATATAGTAGATTATGCGACCTTCAATAAAAATTCTTTAGTAGTAGGAGCAAGTGGAAATTCAAATAATGATGCTCCATTTTTCCCCGCCTCCTATAAAAATGTTTTATCTGTAACAGGTACCAATAATACAGATACGAAATGGGTAAATTCGAGTTTCGGTTCTTTTGTCGATATTTCTGCTCCCGGAGAAGCAATATATTCTACCACCTATGATAATGCATATCTTGTTTCATCCGGAACCTCATTCGCAGCCCCAATTGTTGCCGCAGCCGCTGCTCTAGTTAAATCACAATTTCCAAATTATGGTCCTTTGCAAATTGCAGAACAGCTAAGAGCAACTGCTGATGATATTTATTCAGTACCCGGTAATGCAAATTATTTTCATCAGCTAGGCAAAGGACGCCTCGATGTATTTAGAGCTTTAACAGAAAGTCCGAAATCTGTAAGGATGAACGATTATTATATTACAGATAATAATGATAATGCATTTGCCGGAAATGATACTTTAGATATAACAACCTACCTAACAAATTATCTTGCACCTGTTCTAAATTTAAGCGTAATGCTCACTTCAGATAATCCGGATATCAACATTATTAGTAACACTGTTAATCCGGGTTTATTAAATACTCTTGCTACTTACGACAATTCGGCAACACCATTTAGAGCAGTAATCGGAAGTAACATTCCTTACAATACAAAAGTTACTTTTACTCTTACCTTTACGGATGGTGCCTATGTCGATTGGCAAACATTTGAATTAGTAGTGAATGTTGATTATATTAATGTTCAAGTAAATGATGTAGGAACTTCTATTACCAGTAAAGGGCGGATCGGTTATAATATTGCCCAAGCACAAGGAATTGGATTCACGTATAATGACGGTGCTTCAATAATGTATGAGGGGGGATTGATGATTGGAACTGATACAGCTAAAGTATCTGATCACCTTTTTGGAACACCTGTTTCTGTTTTGCTTGATGATTTTTATTCTATGGTTAATGTCAGAAAGATAATCCCTTCAGTTCATTCTGATTTTGATTTGGATAGTAGATTTAATGATGATGGGGCAGGTACTAATAGTTTAAATGTAGAAATTAATCAAAGATCCTTCGCATGGAGTAGTCCGGCTGATTCTAAATATGTTATTGTGGAATACATTATTTCTAACATGGGTACAAATCAGTTGTCAGATTTTTATGCAGGCCTCTATGCTGATTGGGATATCGGGAATGTAACCGATAATCGTGCGGAATATGATGCAAATTTAAAATTGGGATATGCTTATAATACAGCAAGTGCCCCGGTTTTATACGCCGGAATAAAACAACTTACAACAGGAAATAATAATTTCTATGCATTGGATAATAATGGTACAGGAGCTACCATCAATATTTATGATGGATTTACAAAGACTGAAAAATATCAATCATTAAGTTCTGCAAGATTGTCTGCCGGACAAAGTGGTGTTGGCAATGATATTTCAATGACGTTATCTTCCGGCCCATATACCATTCCTTCCGGGGACTCCATTAGAATAGCATTTGCACTACTCGCAGGAGAAGATCTTGCATCACTGCAGGCTTCAGCTGTAGCTGCAGAAATTAAATATACTACACTCAATTCGATTGAAACTCCGGTGTCACTTATTGCAGGCCTCAGTCAAAATTTCCCCAACCCTTTTAGCGTTTCAACTACTTTGAATTATACAGTCTCAGGAAATGATCTTGTGAAGATTGAAATTTTTGATGTCTTGGGAAATAAAGTAAGGACATTAGTAAATGATGTTCTTTCAGTCGGAAAGTATGAAGTGAAATTTCCTGCAAATGGATTGGCTGATGGGATTTATTTCTGTAGAATGATAAATGGAGATTTGAACCAGGTAGTGAGAATGATAAAAATGGATTAAGAATTAATAAATTCATCAAAAAAAAACGAGGCGAAAATTTTCGCCTCGTTTTTTTTTGGGATATTTTTGTTATTTTGAAATCACCATCCGATTGGTCCGTAACACTCGTCCGTTTGCTTCAAGTGTGTAAAAATATAACCCATTCTTTAAGGAAGCACCTTTATCGTTATCACCATTCCAGTTAATTTTGTGAACACCTGCTTTTTGAGATTCGTTTACCAGCGTGCGAACATTTTGTCCTATGATATCATATACTTTTATTGAAACATTATCAACATTATCTTTCAAATTATAGGTAACAATTGTATTTGTTTTAACCGGGTTAGGGAAATTGTTCATTACAAATTCTTGAAAAGCAATTTCACTTTCACCAACACCGCAGTTGCCTGCAACAACTCCTGGAAAGCTGGATGAAGGGGGATTAGTAGTCATATCAAGAATAATATAATTGCCTTGAAAATTGTATCCAAATAATGACCCGCTTGCATTTCTAAAAAACATGTCGATGGCAAGTATTGGTGTTCCTGCCGGAATAGGTCCCGCTATCCCTGAACTGTAATATGGAACAGGATCAATACAAATTGTCCATTGGTTATTTCCTAAGGATGACATCAAACCAACACCATCATCCTGATTTGTACTTCCTATGGTCCATTCCCATTGTCCGGTAGGACTGGAAGTAACGGCACCGGAATACATGTAAACTTTAGAAGCACCGGCCAAACCGGAAACTCCTTGATTCGCGTCATAGGTTATTTTAAGGTCATTTTGCTGAGCGACGGCAAAAAATGAAAACATACTTAAAGTAATAGCTGGTAGCAGTTTTTTCATAGAGTAAGTTTAGAATTACTATTTAAACAATTTACACAAAAATAGTTCATTCTCAATACTAAATAAATCGAAATTACTACAAATCTTTCAACAAAGGGTTATTCATAACGTTCTATATGATAGCTACTATTGCCTCTAAATGATGAAAGTTTAAAACTTTAAAGGCTTTTGCGAAAAATTCTGAGGAAATGAAATCGAAAAGGCCTGATGAATACTTATGTAATTGAACTTAAGTCAGTTGAAAGGTGTCGTAATTATTTAATCTAACGTTTCTGATAGGTTAAAAGAGAGGCAAATCTTACTTCAACTAGCAATCCACTCGCTTCATTAACTGATCTTAAATTCTAGATCCCCTTCTATTTTTAGTAG
>JBBQVM010000060.1:0-13415 GCA_038211525.1 Bacteroidia bacterium | reverse complement strand
ATACGTGGAGAAATTTTTATGCCACGACCGGTTTTTGAGAAACTGAATGAAGGACTTTACAATCAGTATAAAGAAGATGGTTTTAATGAGGAAGAAATTTCAGAAAAACTTTTAAAGAATCCACGAAATACCGCTGCAGGAACAATAAAAATGCAGGACTCAAAAGTTGTTGCCAAACGTTCACTCGATTGTTTTTTATATTTTGTTTATGGCGAAAACCTCCCTTTCAAAACGCATTATGAGAGTTTAAAAAAAGCAAAAAGTTGGGGTTTTAAAATTTCGGATTTTGTGGTTAAAGTTAAATCTATCGAAGGAGTTTTCAATTTTATTAAAGAATGGGATCAACATCGTCATGATTTAGATTTTGATACCGATGGTGTAGTAATAAAAGTTAATGACTACAAGCAACAGGAGATACTTGGCTTCACCGCTAAATCGCCACGATGGGCAATTTCCTACAAATTTCAGGCGGCATCGGTTGCTACAAAATTAGTTTCAATAAGTTATCAGGTTGGGCGCACCGGCGCTATTACACCTGTTGCTAATTTAATTCCTGTTCAGTTATCAGGCACTACTGTTAAACGAGCATCATTACATAATGCCGACCAGATAGAAAAATTGGACCTTCGAATAAACGATTATGTTTTTGTAGAAAAAGGAGGAGAGATCATTCCTAAAATCACTGAAGTTGATTTATCCTTAAGGGAAGAATCCTCGCACCCTGTAAAATATATTACACACTGTCCGGAATGTAATACGCTTTTGGTGCGTCAGGAAAATGAAGCCAATCATTATTGTCCGAATGAAGCTGGTTGTCCACCACAGATAAAAGGCAAAATAGAACATTTTATTTCCCGTAAAGCAATGAACATTGACAGCCTTGGAGAGGAAAAGGTTGATCTTTTATTTGAAAAAGGACTAATTAAAAATGCTGCTGACTTATACAATTTAAAATATGAGGACTTAATAGGACTTGAAAAATTCTCGGAATCGACAGAAACGGGAAAGGTAAAACGAACCTCATTACTGGATAAATCTGTTCAAAATATACTTGCTGGAATAGAGACCTCCAAATCGGTTCCTTTTGAGCGAGTATTGTATGCCATTGGCATTCGTTACGTAGGAGAAACGGTAGCCAAAAAATTGGCTTTCTATTTCAAAACCATGGAGGCCATTGAAGCAGCCACTTATGAACAACTGGTGGAAGTACCGGAAGTAGGGGAGAAAATTGCAGGCAGCATTGTAACCTTCTTTCACAATGGCCAACACCGCAAATTGGTCTCCACCCTAAAAAGCGTGGGTTTATCCATGAAAATTGACGAAAAACACATCGCCAAAAAAATATCTTCTGCTTTAGAGGGTTTATCCTTTGTAGTTTCAGGTACTTTTACTAAATTTACGAGGGACGAATTGAAGGAATTGATAATAGCCCATGGAGGAAAAGTAATGAGCAGTATTAGTTCCAAAACCAGTTTCATGATTGCCGGGGAGGAGAGTGGTCCCTCTAAACTTGAAAAAGCCAATCAGTTAAATGTGAAAATTATTTCTGAAAGTGAATTTATCAGTATGATCCCAACTGTATGAATCAAAAACTGAAACATAAAATTTCCGATTACCTCCTTCACAAGGAGATCAGAAAAAATAATCGCGAAACGGAAGTAATTCCAATTACTGACGCTAGAAACGTTGGTATTTTATATGATGCAACTTATGATAAGGATTATGAGTTAATTAAAAATTATGTTAAAGATTTAAGAAGTTCTACTAAGGATGTGCAATCGTTGGGTTACTTTAACAGGAAAGAATTACCCAATACCCGATTCATGAAATTAGGGCTGGATTTTTTTACTCAAAAGTCGCTGAACTGGCGAATGCGACCTAATAACCCAATTGTAAATAATTTCATTAACCGCAATTTTGATATTCTTATTTGTTTAAACATTGATAGAAACATACCCTTACAATATGTTTCTTCCATGACACATGCAAAATTCAAAATTGGTCGTTACGATATTAAGAATTCGAATATTTATGACTTTATGATCAAAGTGGATGGGACAACTACTCTCAAACAGATGATAGAACAAGTTAGCCATTATTTAAATTTAATAAAGAATGAAAAGCACCAGGAAGCTTAGAGGCACCGGCGTTGCTATGACAACACCTTTCCACAAAGATGGAAGCATAAATTTTAAAGGATTCAAAAAACTGATTGATCATATCATCAATGGTAAAGTTGATTATGTGGTACCTTTAGGAACAACAGGGGAATCGGTAACACTTACCAAAGATGAAAAAATTGCGGTACTTGATTTTGTTGTTGAAACAGTTGATAAAAGAGTACCAATTGTTGTAGGAGTAGGAGGGAACAATACTCAGGATGTTTTGAAGTGTTTAAGTGAGTATGATTTCACAGGTGTTGATGCTGTGCTGTCGGTTACTCCCTACTATAATAAACCATCACAAAAGGGTTTGTACCAGCACTATCGCATGATAGCAAATGAATCGCCTTTACCGGTGATACTTTACAATGTGCCAGGAAGAACAGGATGCAATATGTTGGCTGATACCACTCTTAATCTGGCTAATGATTTCGAAAATATTATTGGCGTAAAGGAAGCATCCGGCAACCTGGAACAAATTATGAATATTATTAAAGATAAGCCGGAGGGTTTTCTGGTTATTTCCGGTGATGATTTAATCACGCTTCCATTAATTGCTGCCGGTGCCGATGGTGTTATTTCTGTGGTGGCAAATGCTTTTCCCAAAGAATTTTCCGAAATGGTGCGAATGGCACTTAAAGGAAATTTTGAAAAAGCAAGAGAACTTCATTATCTTCTTACAGAGATCACCTCCTTACTCTTTGCTGAAGGCAGTCCTTCAGGAATTAAAGCCGCTTTAACGATGATGGAAATTTGTGATGATTATTTACGATTGCCTTTGGTAAACATTTCAAAATCGCACTATAATAAAATAGCTGCTGCCATAGCCAAATTTCACGTTCCGGCATAACATCAACCTTGCTGTAATTCAAACACTGTTATTTCAGGAAGGATGCCTACTCTGCCGGGATAACCCAAAAATCCCAGTCCGCGATTTACATAAAGGTGTTGCTTTTCGGTGGTATACAAATCAGCCCATTCTTTATAAAGATATTGCACCGGACTCCATTTAAATCCGGGAATCTCAACTCCAAACTGAAAACCATGAGTATGTCCGGAGAGCGTTAGGTCAATTTCTTTTACCTTACCAGCTACTTCAGCATCCCAGTGCGATGGATCGTGACTGAGTAAAATATTTACAGGGCTAAATTTTATTCCATCGAGGGCTTTCTTTAAATTTCCATACCTGGCAAAGTTCATTCGAGCGCTCCAGTTTTGAACTCCGATAACGGAAATTCGTTGCCCATCTTTTTCAATGTGTCGATGTTCATCGAGCAAAATATCCCAACCTAATTCACGATGGGTATTAATTAGGTTTTGAAGGTTTTGTTGCTTTGTTTGTTGATCGGGCCATTGGTAATAATCGCCGTAATCGTGGTTACCAAGAATAGAAAATATTCCGTAGGGCGCTTTCATCTGAGCTAGCACCTTTTTATAAGGAAGCACCTCTTCCACCTTATCGTTCACCAGATCTCCTGTAAAAAATATTGCGTCAGGTTGAATCTCATTAATCATTTTCACTGCTTTCGAAAGAGGCTCCTTGTCCATGAAACTACCGGTGTGGATATCGGAAATCTGAACAATTTTAAATCCCTTAAAAGCATCCGGTAAGGCAGCAAATTTCAGTTTCACCCTCCGAACCTGATAGTCATATTTACCTCTTATCATACCAAAAATAAGTGCAGAAAAGGGAATTGCTGCTACAACTACTCCCAATCGCATAATAAAATCTGATCGCGAAATTCCACTTGTCCTAACAGGTAAAGTAAGGGTTGCACTTTCCTTTTCGGGAAATACAAGGTTTAACAACCAACGGAAAATCCTTACCACATCGTCAATCAGTAAAAAAAATATGAAAAATAATTTTGAAAAATAAGTGACAAAAATAAATGCGAACGAATAGGTTCGAATCGTCTTGGGCCAGTCGTGCCAGTCGACAATTAAGCCCCATATTAATATCGCAAAACAAACGGCAGTTACACCCCAATATCCAATCCAAACAAACTTTATTGTAGTCGGGTGCAAGTTTCTGGTTAAAAATTTAACACCGGTAAAGACGTATAGGTCGATTAAAATGAGGAGGATGAGGATGATGATGGTACGAAAGATCATTTTTGGGTTTTTGTGTGCTTGTGGTTCGGCTTCGCTCACCATGACTTATTGTGGAACTCGGCTTCGCTCGTTTTAGATTATTAGTTGGCATTCCATGCCAACCAATAATTAATTGTTACAGTGGGTAAGGCAATTTTGTCAACTCGGCTTCGCTCGTTTTTGATTTAGGTGAGGCAATTCATGCCTCACCTAAATTATTTTTTTGGGGTTAGGTAGGTTTTCCTGGTGTTGATTATTGGAAGATATTTACTTTTTCATACTCTGTATCTGTTACGGGTTCCAGCCAGGTGACCTGGGTTTCGTTTTTGAAATTAGTTATTGCAATATGCACCATTTTACTTTTTGAGGAGGCGCCGTGCCAGTGGACTATATTTTCAGGTATGTTAATTACATCGCCTTTTTGGATTGGCTGAGCCGGACAATCCTTTTCCTGATAGAAACCGGTGCCTTCTATAACTATTAGAATTTGCCCTTTGGGATGGGTGTGCCAATTAGTTCTTGCCATTGGTTCAAAGGTGATGCTAGCAACAGTAAATTCATTATTAGCATCTCGTGCGATAAGTGATGTTAAAAAGGCTGTTCCACTAAACCAATCCTTAGGTAAAAGTTGTCCTTTGGGAAACATGCTGGAGTTATCCATATTTTCTATTTTTTGAGATGTTAATATCGATGTTCTCTTCGGGAGCTCTTAGTCTTTCCAGAACTACTTATCTTACAAGAACTAAATTCCAAACATTAGGTCTGGCGAATAAGCAACTTTTTCCATTAAGGATAAAGTCGATTCAGTAGCCACTTGCCATCCACCTTTTCATATTTAATCCGATCATGTAACCTACTGGGGCGACCTTGCCAGAATTCGAAAAAATGAGGCGAGACAACATATCCACCCCAATGAGTGGGGCGGGTGATCTCTTTTCCTTTTAGTTCGGTTGTAAGGTTTTCTACCTTTTGCTCCAGTTCCTCCCTGTTATTCAACACAGCACTTTGTTGAGAAACAAGGGCTCCAATCTGGCTTTCACGGGGTCTTGAACTGAAGTATTCATCAGAATCCCAGTCGGGTAGTCGTGAAACAGAGCCTTGTATGCGGACTTGCTTGTGGAGTGATGACCAGAAAAAATTAAGGGCAGCCATTTTACCAGATTCCAACTCCCTCGCTTTCTGGCTCTCATAATTGGTAAAAAATACAAATCCATCGTGATCAAAGTTTCTCAATAGAACAATTCGTGATGATGGCTGACCCGCAGCGGATACTGTTGCCAGATTCATAGCATTGGGCTCCTCAAGGTTAGCGTCCACAGCCATTTTCATCCAATTTCCAAATTGATTAAAGGGATCAGATTCTGCTGTTTTAAGGTCTAATGTATCGAGGTTATAATCGGTTCTTTTGTTCTTGAGAAAATCGTTGATCTGATCCATTAATTTATGTTTGGTGATGCAAAATTAGGGATAAAATAATTGAGGACTATAATATGCCATAGCCTGATTTTCAATCTATTAATATTTCATTCCACAAATTTATCGTTAAAATGTAATTGAAATATCATGATTATCCATCTAAGCACCTTAGAAGCAATAAATTTGGGGAAGTGGCATAATTTTGGATCAACCTAGTCAATATAAGCCAATGCAAATTGTAATAAAAGGATAATTATTCTGTCAACAAAAAGAGGCACTATCGTTAAATAATAAAAGAATAACTATAAAGCGGATAACATGAAAAAGTCGAAAATTAAGCCGAACCAGGGTTTACTGTTAATCTCAGAACCTTTCCTTTCAGATTCTTACTTCAAACGTTCCGTAGTGTTATTGAGTGAGCACGATTCATCGGGTACGTTAGGTTTCATTTTAAATAAACCAACAGATGTTAATATCAACGATGCAGTTGAGGATTTCCCTGAATTTAAATCATTACTTTATTTTGGTGGTCCAGTTGAAACTGATACCCTGTTTTACATCCATACCATAGGTGAAAAATTAGAAGGGGCTAAAAAAATTGTTAATGGAATTTATTTAGGTGGTAACTACGATCAGCTAAAATTAATGATCGATACCGGACAAGTGCAACCTAATATGATTCGTTTTTATGCCGGTTACTCGGGATGGGATCCTAGTCAGCTTGCACATGAATTGAAAGAAAAGTCGTGGTTAGTTTCGCAATGTAACGAAAGATTTACTTTTTATGATGACCCGAAATGTTTATGGAGTCAGGTGTTACGCAGTATGGGACAAGAGTATGCGATGATGGCGAATTATCCTGAAGATCCTGCACTCAACTGATAAAAATTTACAAATTGAAAATATTAATGAAGTCGGGCTAGCGTACCCGACTTTTTGCGTGTTATGAGGTTCATTCATTTGAAATCAGACAGGTTTGAGTGCGTTAGTGTTAGTAGTGTGTTTGCCGGAGCAGAACCAATGTTGAGTGCCCATGATTACCTATCTTTGCAACATGGCACAAACCATTCTTACGGCCGATGAATTTGTTGAGAAAATGTTATTGGAAAAACTTCCGGTGATTGATTCGAGGAGCGAGAGTGAATTTTTACATGCTTCAGTGCCCGGTTCTTTTAATATCCCATTGCTGAATGATGAACAACGGAAAATAATAGGAACTCTTTACAAGCAAACAGGTCGTGAAGCGGCCGTATTGAAAGGTTTTGAATTAGCCGGTCCGCATTTTCATAAGATGATAAAAAGTGCCCTCGAAATTGCTCCTCAAAAAACGGTAATGCTTTACTGTTGGAGAGGAGGGATGCGAAGTGCTATTTTATCGTGGATACTTGGAATGAATGGCTTTCAGGTTTACCTCCTTAAGGGCGGCTATAAAGCTTTCCGAAATTGGGCACTGGATTCGTTCCGGCAACCAAAGAAGGTACTTGTTTTGGGGGGTGCAACCGGTTCGGGTAAAACCGAGCTGCTTGCTGAATTGTCACATAAAGGTGAGCAGGTAATTGATTTGGAAGAGTTGGCGCACCACAAAGGCTCCGCTTTTGGAGCTTTAGGAAAACCGAAACAACCCTCCAATGAAATGTTCGAAAATAAAATTGCCTTGGCATGGAATAATTTCAATTATGACCTTCCTGTTTGGCTCGAGAATGAGAGTCGCCACATTGGAAGTTGTATGTTACCCGAATCCGTTTATAATTTGATTCGAGATAGTGAACTGGTAGAGCTTAATGTTGGTGATAAAAACCGCAAGGAACGCATTACAAGAGATTACGGCTGCTTTCCAACCGAAACCTTAGCAGAGATTACTTTAAAAATTCAAAAGCGCTTAGGGCCTCAGCATGCGAAACAGGGGGTGGAGTTCTTACGATCGGGTGACTTTGCAGGATGGCTCAATATTATTCTTGCCTATTACGACAAACTATACAATTACGGAACAACTCAACGAAGCCAAGAGAAAATTCATCATCTAGATTTAACATCCGTAAAGGAAACGGAATTTGCAGATGAAATCATTAACCTCAGAAAAAAAATAGGGACACTTTCCAGTATAAAACCAGCATGAAGAATATAACTACCAAAGAGGAGACGATCCGATTAACCCAATATAGTCATGGCGCTGGTTGTGGCTGTAAAATTTCACCAGCCATCCTCACTCAGATTTTACAAAATAACGAAACACCTCCCGATTTCCAAAATCTGTTGGTAGGAAATCATAGTCGTGATGATGCTGCCGTGCTCGATATTGGCAACGGTCAAGCACTCATTAGTACCACTGATTTTTTTATGCCTATTGTAGATGATCCGTTCGAGTTTGGAAGAATAGCTGCCACCAATGCCATCAGCGATGTTTATGCAATGGGAGGCAAGCCGGTTTTAGCAATTGCAATTCTGGGATGGCCCATTGATAAGTTGGCTCCTGAAGTGGCTGGTCAGGTAATTGCGGGTGGGCGTAAGGCTTGCGCCGATGCTAATATTCCACTTGCCGGAGGACATAGTATCGATTCTCCGGAGCCTATTTTCGGACTGGCAGTGAATGGCATCGTTGCCACAGCAAATCTGAAGAAAAATAATACTGCACGTTTAGGAGATAAATTATTTCTTACCAAGAAATTGGGAATAGGTGTACTTGCTACCGCATCCAAAAAAGGAATATTAACCGAAGGAGATTTGCACACTGCAATTGATAGCATGACAACTTTGAATAAAATAGGAGAGCAGCTAGGACAACTCGAATATATTCGCGCTTTAACAGATGTAACCGGTTTTGGATTGCTGGGTCACCTTTCGGAGATGGCTGAAGGAAGTGAATTATCGGCTATCCTTACTATGGCGCATGTACCTGTACTGGAGGCTGTTCAAAAGTACCTGGATGCAGGAGCAATACCGGGAGGTACCAATCGCAACTGGAGTAGTTACGGCGAACGCATTTCTCCCATCGACATGAACACCCGCCTCATCCTTGCCGATCCACAAACCAGCGGCGGTCTCTTGATAGCTGTTGCTCCTGATAAAGTAGAAAACTATAAAGCCTGCATGAAAGCATCAGGCATGGAGGATTTTACGATGGTGGAAATAGGGGAAATGGTGCCGAAAGGAAAATATTTAATCGAGGTTTTAGTTTAATTCTGTAGGGCAAAGATATTTTTCGAAATCCGAAAACTGAAGGGACGCGGGGGCAGGGGGCAGGAGCCGGAGGCAGGAGATGCGGCGAGCCGGGGAGCCAATAAACCTGCATGCTGCATGCAGGTTAAAAAACCAACAAACCAATAAACTAAAGAACTAAAGAACCATCCATTTTTCCATCTTTCATGTGCAATTTCCGATCAGCCATGTTAGCGAGTTCTTCATTATGGGTAACGATCACGAAAGTTTGACCAAATTCTTTTCTGAGTCGGAAAAAGAGCTCGTGCAACTCACGGGCATTGGCTGAATCGAGATTACCTGATGGCTCATCAGCAAGAATCAGTGATGGATTATTGATAAGGGCTCTTGCTACTGCTACGCGTTGCTGTTCGCCACCCGACAACTCTGAAGGTTTATGATTCGCACGAGCCGTAAGATTCAAGTATTCTAGCAACTCCATAGCTCTTTTCTCTAGTTCCTTGCTGCTTCGGTGTGCAATCATCCCCGGAATACAAATATTTTCGAGGGCAGTAAATTCGGGCAATAAGTGGTGAAACTGGAAAATAAATCCGATATGTTTGTTCCTGAATGCTGCCAGTTTGGAAGGATTCATTTTGGAAATATCGGTTCCATCCACTTCCACCGTTCCACTATCTTGACGATCGAGGGTGCCGATAATCTGCAACAAAGTGGTTTTCCCTGCTCCGGATGCACCTACAATAGATACCACTTCCGATTTGGCAACTTCCATGTTAATGCCCTTAAGAACATGTAGTTGACTGTAATTTTTATGAATATCTCTCGTTCTTATCAGCATAGGGCAAAGATAAAAACAATAGGTTCATTACGGTGAATTATTGGTGGGTTGCGTCGGCTTATGATCCTTGAGATCTTAGTATATTTGCCATCCGGTAAAAAACATCATTCATTTGAATTATCAATTAATCACAGAAGCTCCAGCCTGGTTCATCATTTTTTGTGTTGCGGCAGGAACCCTGTACTCTTTTCTTCTTTACAGGAAGGAAAAGTCCTTCACAGAATCATCGCTATGGTTAACTAGGCTGATGGCTATATTTCGCTTTCTTTCAGTCACCATTCTGTGTATCCTCTTACTTTCACCATTAATAAGAACCATTTTTAGAGAAGTTGAGAAACCGATTGTGCTCATAATGCAGGACGAGTCTGCATCAATCGTTACGATAAAAGACAGCACGAATTTTCTTCAGAGTTATCCATCGGCAATTAATGAACTCAAAAAAAGCTTAGAAAGTGATTTTGATGTTCGCATGTTTAGTATTGGTGATAAGGTAACGGATGGAATCAATTTTAACTTCTCCGATAAGGAAACCGACTTGGCAGGACCGGTTGATGAAATGCGGGCACGCTACTCCGGCCGGAACCTGGGTGCGGTGATTCTGGCTTCGGATGGATTATACAACAAGGGAAGAAACCCGTTATATGCTTTTCCCGAATTAAAAATTCCGGTTTTTACAATTGGATTAGGTGATACTTCAGTCCGCAAAGATGTTTTGATTAGTAGGGTCAACCACAATAAAACGTCCTTCTTTGGCAATACTTTTCCCGTGGAACTCACAGTTGATGCCAGACATTGTGCAGGTGTGGATCTGGTGTTATCGATTACAAAAAACGGTAAGGAAATTATTAAGAAGCCCATTAAAGTTACCTCCGATAGGTTCAACGTAATTCTTCCGGTGTTCCTGGAAGCGAATGAAAAAGGGATGAATCATTACATTGCTGAAGTCACTCGTGTTGATAATGAGATAAATTTCCAAAATAATAAGAGGGATTTCTTTGTGGAAGTTTCCGACAACCGTCAACAGATTATTCTCCTTGCAAGTTCTCCGCATCCCGACCTGGCAGCCATTCGTGATATTATTGAGAGTAATCCGAACATTCAGTTAAAAACTGTGATGATCGATGATTTTGATGGGAACATCGGAAACGCTAATCTGGTCATATTACATCAGATTCCATCCACAACAAAACCATTCTCTGAACTCTTCGAAAAGCTAAAACTACAAAATATTCCTGTCCTATTTATTTTAGGTTCCCAAACTAATGTTGCTTCTTTTAATGCGCTCAAGGTTGGAATAAAAATCAGTGAAAACAGAGGAAATGTGAATGAAGTGCAAGCGAATCCACAAACTGATTTCTCACTCTTTACCATGGATGAAGAAAACTTACGAAGGATTTCTGAATTTCCGCCGTTAATAAGTCCGTTTGGTACTTATGAAACTACAGGCAAAGTATATTCTTTGCTAACACAAAAAATAGGGACTGTAAAAACCGGAATGCCGCTCTTAGTTTTTAGTGTAGATGGTGAGTTCAAAACTGCTATTTTGGCAGGAGAAGGGTTCTGGAAATGGAAGCTTAAAGAGTTTGCAGAACATGGCAATTCAGAAGCTTCCACAACGCTACTCACCAAAACAATTCAATACCTGGCAACGCGAGAAAAGCTAACCCCATTTCGTTTATTCTATAAAAACACCTATTTTGAGAATGAACCGCTATTAATTGACGCTGAATTTTATAATGAATCGGGTGAGTTAGTCAACTTAGCCGACGTAACTATTTCCATCACTGATGAAAATAAGAAGAGTTTTCCTTTTGCTTTTTCTAAAACCGAAAAAGCGTATTCACTCAATGCCGGCTATCTTCCCGTAGGTTCCTACAAATTCACTGCTTCAACAACAAGTAATAATAAAAACTATTCTGAAACCGGCAGCTTCACCATAAGTGCACTACAAGCAGAATTATCGGAAACAATTGCCAATCATCAACTATTGCATGCATTGTCGGATAGAACCGGTGGAAAGTTTTTTCTCCCTAATAATATAGCAGAAATTGCCAAAGAAATAGCTGCCCGAAATGATATCAAAGCTGTTTCTTATACCCAGAAAAGATTGGATGATGTAATTAATTTGAAGTGGATTTTTGCACTTATTATTTTATTGCTGGCAGGAGAATGGTTTATGAGAAAAAGAAGCGGAGGGTATTGAGGAACGAATTAACAATTGGAATTATCCAAAACCAAAACACCCACAATAATTGCTAATTTCAAATTTCTTTTCATTTCCACAAAGAATCAAATCTTCGAACATCCACATCAAAAGAGGGTTATTTTCCGGATAAAATTAATTCCGACATTTGATTGGCATAATAGGGTCCTTGCATAGCACCTTTGGTACCGAGGCCATTAAAAACACCCAATCGTTTATATTCAGGATGAAATCCTAAAAGCGGACGACGGTCGCGGATAGAGGGACGCACACCGGCTTGTTGAAGTGTGATTTGATAATCGCAGTTGATGAGCTCCGTCAAGTTTTTCTCCAACTCCATTGCTGCTGTTTCGGTAATTTTAGTATCCAGATTTTCCCACTCATAAGTAGCGCCAATTCTGAACATATTATTCATCATTGGAAGGATGTAATTCCCACTCACAATAATATAATCCGACGAAAGTAACGGTGCTCTAAAATCCAGTATCTCACCTTTGGCGGGTTTGAAAGGAAGGTACTTAAACGGTCCTTCTGAATTAGCAAGATAACCTTCACATAAAATCACATAGTCGTATGCGTTAGTGTTCCATTGAATAGATGAATTGCTAAATTTAAGTTCATCCCAATTAAGATTGTCGGCAAAATAAGTTCCATTTTGCTGAATGAATTTCTTCATAATTTCTAAAAGTAACAAAGGATTTACGGAACCGCTTTGCTTTAAAAGCACGCCACCGAATTCATTTTTTATAGAGGGGTCAATAACACTTTTGTCCAGAATCTCACCCACATAATCCTCCATACCAACATCGGCAGAACGTGCGTACCATTCGTTTCTGTTAGCGATTGAACTAAAAAGTTGAAGTACCTTTTTAGGAGAGAAACAAGGCTCACCGGTCTCTTTTTCAATATCCTGATACAAACGGTGCGCAAAAGGTAGAATCACATCAGCATTCTGTGTTTTTGCAAGCCTTCTTCCGGTAACGGGTAACATTATACCGGCAGAAACACGGGTAGAAGAGGACCGATCGTTGTTATCTATAACAGTTACCTCACAACCATTCTTTATTAGGAACCAAGCTAGTAAACTACCTGCAAAACCCTGTCCGGATACAAGGATTTTCATCAACTATTAGGGACGTTTTCCCTTGTAGGAAACAACTGCTAAGCGTCTTCCGTCAGGACTAGCGGCTATACGATAAAAAGTACCAATCGTTTTTGAAAAATCGGCGATCTCGTTCCACTTTTTCTCCCCATTAGGATCACAACTGTATAGTTTTCCATCTTTGGAAGCGAGCAATAAACCTTCCTTGTTGAACACATAATCTTCCACACCTGGCATACCCTCAATATAATATGCCGTCTCACCTGTTGCCATTTCTTATTTTACCAGAGTTACGTTCTCGCCCGATTTGCGAACAAAAATTAAGTCACCAAGCAGCGGCTCACGAAGTAAACAACGACCAATATTTTTTTCAAGAATCACATATTGGTTATTGGTTAACTCGTAAATACAAAGATCCATTCCATTATTTAAACAAGCCATTGCAGC